>CAIWZS010000317.1 GCA_903917235.1 uncultured Planctomycetaceae bacterium
GCGACGACGCTCGACGACTTTCGCCACGACCTGCTCCTCACGGGCGACGCCGTGCGGGAGGCGCTGGCCGACACGCATCACGAGGTGGCCGGGTTCTTCGCCGGTCTGGCCGAGGCCGGGATCGAGGCCGTGCCGATCCTGGCGGCGCGGGCCCTCCCGGCGGGACCGATCGACGCCGCGTCGTTCGATGCACTGCGCGCGATGGCGCGCGAGGGACTGGCCCGGGCCGGGCGGCTCGACGGGCTGCTCGTCGCGCCCCATGGGGCGACCGTGAGCGAGCGCGCGCCGGACGCGGACGGGGCGTGGCTCTCCGAGGTCCGGCGCATCGTCGGCGCGATCCCGGTGATCGGCACGATCGATGCCCACGCCAATCTCTCTCCGGCGATGGTCGCAGCCACCGACGCGCTCGTCGCCTACCGCACCAACCCGCATCTCGATCAGCGGGATCGGGGACTCGAGGCGGCGCGCCTCATGGCGCTCACGCTCGCCGGCGTCGTGAAGCCCGTGCAGGCGGCGGTCCTTCCCCCCCTCGCGATCACCATCGAGTGCCAGGATCCCCATTCCGCCGCCCTCGCCCCGCACTACGCCGCGGCGACGCGGCTGCGCGAGCCGTTCGAGCGGCTGCTCGCGAACTCGGGCTCCACCTCCCTCGTCCATGCGGCACCGCCCGTCGTCCCTCCGGGGTGCGTGCTGTCCACGAGCATCGTCCTCGGCTTTCCCTATGCCGACGTCGCGGAGATGGGCTCGGCGGTGATCGTCGTGACCAACGGGGATGCCACGGCCGCCGGCCGGCACGCGCGATCGATCGCCGACGCACTCTGGCGGGGCCGCCATGCGTTCGCGCCGGCCCTCCTGTCGATCGACACGGCCCTCGATCGCGCCTGCCGCCTCACCCCGCCCGTCTGCCTGCTCGACATGGGTGACAACGTGGGGGGCGGATCGCCCGCCGACGGCACGGCGCTCGCCCGCGCGCTCCACGGCCGCGGCATCCCCGGCGGCTTCGCATGCCTCCACGACCCTGCGGCGGTCGCGCGGGCCGCGGCGGTCGGCTCCGGGGGAGACGTCGAGATGACCGTGGGCGGGCGGAGCCCCGAGTGGGCCGGGGACGCGGGCTGCGCGCCCCTCTCCGGCCGGTGGCGGGTGCTTGCCCTGACGGACGGACGCTTCACGGAGCCCCGTCCACGGCACGGCGGCATCGCCGTCTTCGATCAGGGGCCGACGGCCGTGCTCGAGTCGGCCGGCCTCACGGTCATGGTCACCTCGCGTCGCATGGCGCCCTTCAGCCTCGGGCAGGTCCGTCACGCGGGGCTCGACCCCGGCGCGTTCCGCTTCCTCGTCGCCAAGGGCGTGCACGCGCCGGTGGCCGCATACGGCGAGGTCTGCACGAGCTTCGTCCGCGTCGACACGCCCGGACCGACATCCGCGGATCTGTCCCGCTTCTCGTATCGCCACCGCCGCCGACCGCTCTTCCCCTGGGAGGACGCGCACGAGCGGAATCCCGACGTGCCGACGGATCGCGCGCCGGGAACATCGACGCCCGGGAACGGTGCGGACGCGCCGTCGGACACCGTCGGCATGTTCGACGCACCGCGATCGGCGGCGCTGCTCGCGCGGTCACGGCGGTCGCTCGCGATGGGCGTGGCCAGCGGCATGCGCCGCGCGGGCGGCCCGACGCCGCTCTTCTTCGAGCGTGGCGAAGGGCCGTACTTCATCGACGTCGACGGTCACCGGCTCCTCGATTACACGCTCGCCTGGGGCCCGCTGATCCTGGGCAACGCGCATCCGGCGCTCGTCGAGGCGGTGACGGCCCAGCTCGGCCGCGGCTTCGCCTACGGGGCCCAGCACGAGGGGGAGATCGAACTCGCCGAACTCTTGACCACCGTCGTGCCGGGCGTCGACCGCGTGATCGTCTCGAACACCGGTTCCGAGGCGGTGCAGGCGGCCCTCCGGCTGGCCCGGGCATTCACCGGCCGCGACCTCGTCGTCAAGTTCGAGGGGCATTACCACGGCTGGTTCAACAACGTGCTCGTGAGCTACCGCCCGAAGTCGGGTGACCCGATCGAGCCGCTGGCGACCTGCGGCGGCCAGCCGCGGCACGAGTTCGCCGACACGCTCGTGCTGCCGTGGAACGACGGAACGGCGCTCGCGGACGCATTCGCGCGGCACGGTGACCGGATCGCCGCGGTGCTCACCGAGCCGCTGCTCGCCAACAGCGGGTCCGTCGAGCCGGCATCCGGCTACCTTCAGGCCGTCATCGATCTCTGCCGCCGGCATGGCGCGGTGTCGATCTTCGACGAGGTGATCACCGGCTTCCGGCTCGCCCTCGGCGGGGCCCGGGAGCACGACGACCTGCGGCCCGATCTCTCCGTCTACGCCAAGGCCCTGGCCGGCGGCTTCGCGGTGTCGGCCGTCGGCGGGCGCCGCGAGCTCTTCGACGTCCTCGACGACGGGCGCACGATCCATGCCGGCACCTACAACGGCAACCCGGTCAACCTGGCCGCCGCCGTCGCCACCATCCGCACGCTCGCGCTCCCCGGAACCTTCCCGCGGATGCACGCCCATGGCCGCGCCCTGCGCGCCCGGATCGAATCCGCGGCCGCCGCCCGCGGCATCGCGCTCGTGACGTCGGGCTCGGGCAGCGTGTTCAGCGTCCACTTCGGTCTCGAGCGGCCGCCGCGCGACTACCGCGACACGCTGCGGGCCGACGCCTCGCGCTACGCCCGCTTCCGCGAGCGGCTGCTCGCCCGGGGCGTGCTCGTGCTGCCCGACGGCCGGTGGTACGTCGGCGCCGTGCACGGCGCCGCGGAGCTCGACCGTACGACCGCGGCGATCGATGGCGCCATGGCGGCGCTCGAGTGACCGCCGGCTCTTCGAGGCGACGAGGGTGACGACATGCACGTCGACGTGAACGGTCCGCCGGAACGCCCCACCGGCGTGCGGCACGGCATGGTGCTCCTGGCGATGTTCGTCGCCGTGCTGCTCTATCTCGACCGTGTCTGCCTGAGCACCGCGGCCACGGTCGTGCAGCGCGATCTCGGCATCGGCGGGCCGGAGATGGACTGGGTGCTCAGCGCGTTTTTCTGGACATACGCGCTGGCGCAGCTGCCCGCCGGATGGATCGGCGACCGCTACGGGGCGCGGTGGACGCTCGCGGCCTACGTGCTGCTCTGGTCCGCGACGACGGGCCTGATGGGCCTGGCTCGGGGCGTGACCGCGCTCGTGGTGCTGCGGCTCGGCTGCGGACTCTTCGAGGCCGGCGCGTATCCGGTCGCCGCGGGGATCGTGGGCCGCTGGGTGCCCTACCGCTCGCGCGGCATCGCCAGCGCGATCGTGGCCGTGGGCGGCCGGCTCGGCGGCGCGATCGCGCCGGTGCTGACCGTGTGGCTCATGCTGGTGGCGACACACGGGATCGTCGCCGCCTCGACGGGCGGGGCGGAGCCCGGCCCCGGCTCCTGGCGGCTGCCGATGATCGCCTACGGGCTCGTCGGCATCGCCGTGGCGGCGATCTTTGCGTGGCGCTTCCGCGACTGGCCGCAGGATCATCCCGCCGTGAACGCGGCGGAGGTGACGCTCATCCAGGAGGGCGCCGCTCCGACGCAGCGGTCGGTGGCCGCCGCCGTACCCCCGGTCGCCGCGCTCTGCCGGCATGGCGGGCTGTGGCTCTGCTCGTTCGTGCAGTTCGCCGCCAACCTCGGCTGGGCGTTCATCGTCACGAAGATGCCCGCCTACCTCGCGGAGGTGCACGGCGCATCGGCCGCGCAGCAGGGCTGGCTCCAGAGCCTGCCCCTGGCCGCCGGCGTGCTCGGGCTCTTCGTCGGCGGTCGCTTCACCGACAGCGCCGCCAGGCGCTTCGGGCCGCGGTGGGGTCGCTCCGCCGCGATGGCCGTCTCGCGCCTGGCCGTGGCGGGCGCCTTCGCCGCGGTGCTCCTCGTGCGCGATCCGGTGGCGGCGGCGGTGTGCCTGTCGGTGATCGGCTTCGCCACCGACCTGGGCACCCCGGCGATGTGGGCGTTCGGCCAGGACATCGGCGGCCGCAATGTCGGGGCCGTCGTGGGTTGGGCCAACATGTGGGGCAACATCGGGGCGGCCGTCTCGCCGCTCGTCTTCGGCTTCCTGTCGCGCTCCTTCGGCGCCGACGTCGCGGCGGGCTGGCAGGCCGCCTTCGTGGCCTGCGCCGTGGTGCAGCTCCTCGCGGCGGTCGCCGCGGCCTTCATCAGCTCGAGCCAGCCCCTCGAGCCGGACACCGCGGCCCGCTGAGTGGGCCGATCCCCACGCGCGCCCTCAGCCGTTCGCGGCACCGACGAGCGTGCGCCGCGCGACGCTCCACCAGCCGGGCCGCGCGAGGGCGTGATACGGCGAGTCGGACGGCAGCACCGCCACGAGGTGCTCGTGGGCCGCCTGCAGGTTGTGGTAGGGCAGCGACGGAAAGAGGTGGTGCAGCGCGTGGAAGCGGATCGAGAAGGGAAAGAGCAGGAGCGTGAGCGGGTCGTTCGTCGTGAAATTGCACGAGTCGAGGATGTGCGCCTCGAGATCGACGCGGTCGCCATCACCCTCGAAGTGATGATCGGCGAGCTGCCGCATCTGATTGAGCAGGACGGTGCCGACCGCGAGCGCGTAGAGCAGCGGGATGCGCGTCCACGGATTGAGCCCGAGCAGGACGAGCAGCGGGATGAGCGCCGCCCGCAGGAAGCAGGGGATCTCCACGAGCAGGATCGCACGCCGGTCGGCGGCGGTCAGGCGCCGCTCGTAGCGCCGATTGAGTGTGAGCGCCGAGGCCCTGCGGAGGGTCCACTCGCGCACCGCCGGATGGACGAACGTGAGCGGTGCGAGCAGGAACCGCAGGAAGACGATGCCCGGAAACGCGACCACCGCCACGGCGTACGCCGCGAGGCTGGCCGGATTGCCCCCTTCCATCACGTTCGCGACGTATTCCGGATCCTCGGCCGTGCCATAGAGGCGCTGGCTGTGGTGGTCACGATGGTGGCGGGTGAAGAACGGGCTCGGCATGAGCGTCATGACGCCCGCGAGGGCGTTCCACGCCGCCTTGAACGCCGTCATCTCGTGCTCGCCGAGGTGGCACACCTCGTGGATGAGCGACCCGAGCCGGTAGAGCCAGAAGGCCGCGATCGGAAAGGCGACGAGCTGCGGCCACGACCCGAGCGGGGCGGAGAGATAGAGGCCCGCCGCGGTGTAGGCGGCCACGAGGCTGACGACGAAGTCGGTCCAGTACCGCCACGGCGAGACGCGGAAGAAATCGGTGTCGGCCTCGCGGATGGCCCGCCGGACGTCGCGGATCCACTCCGCGTGCTGCGGCTCGCCGTCCGATCCCGATCGCTCCGGGGCGATGGTCGCCCCGCCACACGCCTCCATGCCGATCGCCTCCTGCGCAACCCGAGCCCGCGGGCATTGCACCAGAGAACGACGGACTCCGCCAGCCCGACCGCGAATCGGCCCGGGCCCGAGACGTCAGGCGCCCCACGCCTCGGGCACCCGACGATCAAGCCAGGATCTCGCGAATGACGCGGCCGTGCACGTCCGTGAGGCGGCGGTCGAAACCGTTGTGACGGAAGGTGAGTCGCTCGTGGTCGAGTCCGAGCAGGTGGAGAATGGTCGCGTTGAAGTCGTACAGGGGACGGGGATCCACCACCGCCTTCACACCCAGTTCGTCGGTGGCGCCGTAACTCACGCCCGGCCTCACGCCGGCCCCGGTCATCCAGCAGGTGAAGCCGTCGGGGTTGTGATCGCGGCCCTTCGCTCCCTTCTGGAAGAACGGCATGCGGCCGAACTCCGTGCACCACACCACGAGCGTGTCGGCGAGGAGCCCGCGCTGCCTGAGATCGCGGATGAGCGCCGCCGCCGGCTGATCGAGGATCGACGCGTGCCGGTCGTACTGCTCCTTGAGCTTCGAGTGGCCGTCCCAGTTCAGCTCGCCGCCGCTGGCATAGGCGCCGTTGAAGAGCTGCACGAACCGCACGCCCCGCTCGACGAGGCGTCGCGCCAGGATGCAGTTCCGCGCGAAGGCGGCCTTGAGGGGATTGGCCGTGTCGTCGGCCCCGTAGTCGCGGAGCGTCCCAGCCGTTTCCGAAGACAGGTCGGAGAGCTCGGGCACGGAGAGCTGCATCCGCGCGGCCAGCTCGTACGCGGCGATCCTCGCGGCGAGCGCCCCATCCTCGGGATGCCGCCGCAGATGCTCCTCGTTGAGCCGCCGGAGCAGGCCCCGCGCGTCACGATCCGCCGCGGGCGAGACACCGGAGGCGGGCGCGAGGTGCCGGACCGGTGCGGCGGCGGCGAGCACCGTGCCCTGGAACTCCGCCGGCAGGAAGCCGGGCCCCCAGTTGTTGCCACTGGCCTGCGGGATGCCGCGTGGGTCGAGGATCGGGACGAACGCCGGCAGGTCCTGGTTCTCGCTGCCCAGCGCGTAGGTGATCCACGCGCCGAGGCTCGGAAAGCCGTCGAAGATCGATCCGGTGGAGAGGAAGTTCTCCGCGGGCCCGTGCGTGTTCGTGCGGCTCGTGAGCGAGTGCACGAAGGCGATCTCGTCGGTCAGGCCGGCGAGGTGCGGGATCATCTCCGACACCCACTTCCCGGTCGTGCCCCGCGGCCTGAACGCGTACTGCGGCCGGGCGAGATTGCCAGCCGGTCCCTGGAACGTGACGGCAGGACCGCCGGGCAGCGGCTTGTCGTCCCAGGTCACGAGCTCCGGCTTCCAGTCCCACGTCTCGAGCTGGCTCACGGCCCCGGCACAGAAGATGACGAGCACGTTCTTCGCCTTCGGCACGAAGTGCGGTGGTCGGGGCGCATAGGGCCGCGTCGGATCGATCACCGGGCCCGACGACGGACCCGCCGCGAGGAGCCGGTCGTCGGCGAGCAGGCTCGCCAGCGCGATCGATCCGAGCGCCGTCGCGGAATCGCCGAGGAAGCTGCGCCGATCGAGCAGGCTCCGCGGTGACCGGCAGGCGCCGTCAGGCTCGGACGCGGTGGTGGTTTCCACGGATGGCACAGGCGGCCTCGTCACGGCAGGTGGAGAAACTCGTTGGCATTGAACAGCACGCGACAGAGCATCGGCAGCCCGTGCGCACGCACGATCGGCTCGACGAGGCTCCGCTCGGCCGCGTCCGGGAGCCGCGCGAAGGCCAGCGCATAGGCACGGTCGATCCAGGCGGACACGCGGTCGGCGGCGACGTCCGCGCCGTCCTGACGGCCCCGCTCGCCGGCGGCGACATCGGCCTCGACCCGCGCGGCGAAGGCCGCGGCCTCGTCGAGCGTGAACGGACTGTTGAAGAGGTTCAGCGCCTGGATCGGCGTGGTGGACTGGCGGCGGCGGGCCATCGACTGCCCGGCATCGGGGCAGTCGAACGCGCCGAAGACGTCATCCTTCTCCATGCGGATGCGGTGCGCGTAGACCATCCGCCTGCGTCCCGCGGCGTCGAAATGCTCGATGGGCGGATATCCCGAAAGGCCCCCGCGCGACGCGAAGAGGTCGAATCCCCGGCCCCCCATCGCGAGGTTGAGTCGGCCGCTCACCGCGAGGATCGCGTCACGGATCGTCTCGGCCTCGAGCCGCCGCGGCGGGAACCTCCAGAGCAGGCGGGCATCGGCGTCGGCGGCGAGGCCCGCGGACGTGGCGGTGCTTGCCTGGCGATACGTGCTGGAGAGCACGATGAGGCGATGCAGGTGCTTGATCGACCACCCGGAGGAGACGAACTCGTCGGCGAGCCAGTCGAGCAGCTCCGGATGGCTCGGTCGCGACCCGTTGCGACCGAAATCGTTGGGCGTGTCGACGAGTCCCGTGCCGAAGTGCCACTGCCAGATGCGGTTGGCCATGACGCGAGCCGGCAGGGGATTGGCCCGCGCGACGAGCCAGTCGGCGAGCGCCTCGCGACGCGCTCGCTCCGGCGCGTCGCCGGGCGGTGTCGCCGGCTGCAGGAATCGGGCGAAGGCGGCGGGCGATCGTGGCGCGAGCTCCTCGCGGGGCTGCTCCGGATCGCCGCGGTGCAGCAGATGCACCGGATGCGGGCTCGTGAAACTCCCGGCGAAGACCCGCATGTCGCGCAATGCCGCCTGCACCCGCTGCTCGAGCCGCCCCTTTTCCGCCTCGAGATCGTCGCGCAATCGCGCCTCGTCGGGCGAGAGCCCGGTCACGCCCTGGCCTCCCGCCGGCTTCGCGCCGAACGCCACGCGATCGGTCGAGTCGGCCACGGGCGTCCACGCGGCGTCGTCCCCCGCCGCGGCCACCTCGATGCGGTAGGCGACCGCCAGCCGGTCCGTGAACTTCTTCGTGCGGTCGCGGCCCCAGACGACGCGATCGATCGTCACCTCGTCCGGGAACTCGATCACGACCCAGCCGTCCCGACGCGTGTCGGCCATCCAGCTGCTGCTGTTGCCGTATCGCCCATCGTTGACGTGCGCGAGGTCGTGGACCTTCGCCGTGACGATGCTTCCCGACGCCGAGGCCTTCGCACCGGCCGACGCGAGGGCGACGTTCCGTCCCTGCTCGTCGTACACCTCGAGTTCGTCGATGCAGGGCTCGAGGGTGTTCGTGTCGAGGATCGTGAACCGCAGCCGCCTGGCCCGCACCGGCGCGAAGCGATCGACGTTCATGGCCGCCGAGAGCGACGGTCGCACGTGGCCCGCCCGCGCCAGCGGCTGGATGCGGGGCAGTTCACGGTCGATCGCCTCGAGCCGCGCGCGGGCGGCGGCGTGCTCCGCCCGCAGCGCGACCGCCTCGGGCGTCTCGAGCATGCGTTCGCCATACTCGACGCCGGCAAAAAAGGCCTGCAGCGCGTAGTAGTCGCGGCTCGTGATCGGATCGAACTTGTGATCGTGGCAGCGGGCGCAGCCGACCGTGAGGCCGAGGATCGCGTCGGACGTGTTGACGACGACGTCGGCGAGGGCGTCCTGACGGGCGGCCCGCTTCGAGGCATCGTCCTGACCGATCTGCCCGGGCAGGAGGACGGCTGCCGTCACGAGAAACCCCGTGGAGGCCTCGGTGCCCGGTGGCCCACCCGCGATCTGTTCGCGCACGAACCGGTCGTAGGGCATGTCCGTGTTGAAGGCGGCGATGCACCAGTCGCGATAGGGCCAGGCATTCGGCCGCTCGGTGTTGACCTCGTAGCCGTGCGTATCGGCGTAGCGCACCACGTCGAGCCAGTGCTGCCCATACCGCTCGCCGTACCGCGGCGAGGCGAGCAGTTCTTCGACGACCCGCTCGTGCGCGTCCGGCGACTCGTCCGCCTCGAACGCCGCCACTCGTTCCGGGTCCGGCGGCAGGCCGACGAGGTCGAACGACACGCGCCGCAGCCAGGTGCGCCGGTCGGCGGCCGGTGCCGGCGCCAAGCGCTCGGCCTCGAGCCGGGCGAGGATGAAGCGATCGATGTCGCCACGGGGCCAGTCCACATCCCGCACGGCCGGCGGTTCGGCACGCACCACCGGTGCAAACGCCCAGTGATCCATCCGATCGACCTCGCTGGCCGCATCCACGCCGTCGGGCCAGGACGCACCCGCGTCGACCCACGCCGTGAGCATGGCGATGCCGGCCGCCGGGATCGGCTCGACCCCGGAGTCGTCCGGTGGCATCCGCATGTCGGGATCGTCGCCGCGGGCGAACCGCACGAGGGGACTCTCGTCGGCCCGGCCGGGAACCACCGCGGCCCCGTAGCCTTCGCCACCGGAGAAGGCCCGGGCCTTGATGTCGAGCCGCAGGCCCCCCTTGGGAAGCTCGCCGGAGTGGCAGGAAACGCAGTGCGTGTCGAGCAGCGGCCGGATGTCGCGCACGAAGTCGGGACCGTCGGCCCGCGCGACGGCGGCCGCCGTCGCCGTCACCGCGGCGAGGGCGACGCCCGCCGTCACGAAGCCGCGCCGCTTTGCCCGACGTCCCCGCATGAGCTGCTCACCGGTTCACGTTCGTGTCGCCGTCCGTCCCGAATTGTAGAGTACCGTCGGCGGCACCGGACCCGTCGCCCCACGAGTCTTTGCGGAGCAGCGAGCATGGCCCGATCCCCGACGAGCGAGTCCCGCGGTCGATTCCGGACGGGACCCGGCCCGTGCCCAGCCGACGCCGCGCGACGAAGGTTCGGCGTGCTGCCGGTCGTGAGCCTCGTCCTCGTCGTCGCGACCGCATCGTCCGCCCGGGCCGAGTCGTGGCCGGGGTGGCGCGGTCCCCGCGGCGACGGGACGAGTCAGGAGCGGGACGTGCCCCTGCGCTGGGGACCGGACGGGGGTGTCTGCTGGCGGGTGGACGTCCCGGGCGAGGGACACGCGTCGCCGATCGTCACCGGGGGACGCGTCTTCGTCGTCTCGTGCGACACCGACACGCTCGAACGGCTGCTCGTCTGCTACGACGCCGACACGGGCGCGCTCCTGTGGCGGCGCACGGTGCTCACGGCGCCACTCGAGATCAAGCACGGCCTCAACAGCTACGCGTCGAGCACCCCCACGACCGACGGTGAACGGGTCTTCGTCGCCTTCTGGGAAACCACGGGGGAGCTCGTCCCGGCACGCAACGTCTCGGCCGAACGGGACGCGTCCTTCGGACGCATGTGCGTGGCGGCGTACGACATGGAGGGAGAGCGTTGCTGGCTCGTCCATCCGGGCGAGTTCACGAGCTGTCACGGCTTCTGCTCCTGCCCGGTGATCCACGGCTCCCTCGTGATCGTCAACGGCGACCACGATGGCGAGGGCTACATCGTCGCCCTCGACCGCGACACGGGCCGCACGGTCTGGAAGATCCCCCGCGACCACCACACGCGCAGCTACGTCACGCCGCTGGTGCGCACGTTCGCCGGTCGCGCGCAGGCGATCCTGTCGGGCAGCCGGCACGTCGCCGCCTACGACCCCGCCACCGGCACCGAGCTGTGGCGCGTCCGCGGGCCGACGGAGCAGTTCGTCGCCTCGCTCGTTGACGACGGCACCCGCGTCATGCTCACGGGCGGCTACCCCGACAAGGTCATCCTCGCGATCGATCCCACGGGCTCCGGCGACGTGACCGACACCCACGTCGCCTGGAAGTCCACCCGCAACTGCGCCTACGTGCCGGCGCCCGTCGTCGTCGACGGCCATTTCCTGCTCACCAGCGACGACGGGGTCGCGAGCTGCTACGCCACGGCCTCGGGCGAGCGGCTCTGGAACGCGCGGCTTGGCACGCACTACAGCGGATCCCCCGTGGCGGCCGGCGGGCTGGCCTACTTCACCGACGACGACGGCATCACGAAGGTGATCCGCCCGGGCCCGTCGTTCGACCTCGTCGCCGAGAACCGGCTCGACGAGAGGGTCTTCTCGTCGCCGGCCATCAGCGCCGGGGCGATCTACTTCCGCACCGCCGGCCATCTCGTGCGGATCGCCTCGGCGTGCGCACGACCTGAGTGACCCGCGACGGTCCGCCTCGGCGGGTGACTCCCGCCGGCCAGGCATCAGCCGGTGCGCGGGATCGGGCGGCCGGCGGCCAACGTCGCGAGCAGGGATCGCGGCAGCCCCTCGAGCAGCCTCACCTCGGCCGGGTCGAAGACCGTCTCGGCGATCGTCGCCACGAGGTCCGGAATCGTGATCGGATCGGAGGCCGGCTGGCCGCCGTCTCGCGAGGACCGGCCGATCACGCGGCCACCCTCGAAGCCGCCCCCGTAGAGGATGAGCGGCGCGAGGCCACCCCAGTGGTCACGGCCACCCCGCGGGTTGATGACCGGCGTCCGCCCCATCTCGCCGCAGCAGACGAGGAGGATCTTGTCCCGCAGCCCCCGCGACTCGATGTCGTCGATGAGCGCGGCCACCGCATGGTCGAAGGGGGCGCCGACGTACCCCATGCCCTCGACCATCGTCGCGTTGTTGACGTCGGCGTGCATGTCCCACACGAAGCTCGTCGTCACGGTGACGAAGCCGGCGCCGCGCTCGCAGAGCCGACGGGCGAGCAGGAGCAGGCGGCCGATCGAGCGGCCATGGTCCGCATAATGCCGGTGGTTGTTCCAGCGCGTGTCGATCGTGTCGGTGCGGAACCGGCTCGCGGTGTCGTAGCGCTCGACGAGCCGTGGATCCTCGCGGTCGAGGTCGAAGGCGTCGGAGACGCCGCGCATGAGCAGGTCGAAGGCCCGGTGCTGCTCGTCGGACGCGCCGCGGATGGCCGCCAGATCGAGCCAGCGACGACCGTCGTCGATCGCGGCAAGCAGCGCACGGCGGTCCGCGAGCCGCTGCTGCGGAACCTGCAGCCGCATGTCGTCGAGAAACCCCCCACCGTCACCGCCGGGGACGATGGGGGCGCTGGCAGGACCGTTGTCACCCGTCGCCCGAAAATCGCCGAACTGGACGATCGGCGGACCGGCGTCATCGCGGACCGCCTGCGGGAAGAGCATGACGTTGGTGGGCATCGCCGTTCCCGGCCGCAGCGGGCCCGCGACACGGGAATAGATCGAGCCCAGGCTCGCGCCGCCGGAGGCCTTGCCGACCACGGGCTTGATGTCGTGCTGCCCGTCGCCGGTGACGAACGACCGCACGATCGACAGCAGGTGGGCCCGCGCGGCCAGCTGCGGAAACGTGCCTCCGAACGAGACACCGGGGATGCTCGACGCGACCTCCCCCGTCGTGCTGCGAGCGTGGGGCGGTCCGTCCCCCTTGGGATCGAACGTCTCGAACTGCGACGGCCCCCCGTGCATGAAGAGGAAGATGACCGAGCGATCCCGCAGGAACGACGGCAGGCCGCCAGCGTGCGGCGCGGCGGCCACCCGCCCGGTGACCGGATCACCCAGAAGATCGGCGAGCCACGCAACGGCCCCACCGAGTCCTGCCGCCCCGATCCGGAGGAACGGCCTGCGGGCGATGCGTCCGCCCACCCGCACTCGGTCGCCGATCGTCAGCATGACCGTGCCGCTCCCACGCGGGCCGTCGCGCGGCCAACCGTCATCGGAGGCCGCGTGAAGCGAGAACCCTGCGGTCCTCGACGAGTCCCGAGTCTACCCCGACAGGCACGTTTTGCACGCCTGCACAAGGCCGCTATCTTCGGCTGATCCCGACCCTGATGCGACCTGCTCGAGGAGCGATCCGATGCGCGCGATCCTGTCGATGGGCGTGGTCTGCATCGCGTGCGCCTCGCACGCGCTCGACGCCCGCGGGCTCGCGGCGGGCGTGGACCCTGCCGTCTGGAAGGCCGGCGTCGCCCGCGCCTGTATCACCCCGTCGGACGGCATGTGGATGTCGGGCTACGCCGGTCGCGACCGGCCGGCCGACGGGAAGCTCACCGACCTGTGGGCCAAGGCGCTCGCCTTCGAGGACGGATCAGGGAAGCGGCATGTCCTCGTCGTGCTCGATCTCGTGGGCATCGACCGGGAGACGGCGCAGGCGATCGCGGGAGGCGTCACCGCCACGCACGGACTGCCGCGCGAGTCGCTCGCGCTCGCCACCACGCACACGCACAGCGGGCCGATCGTCGGCGACAACCTGCGCGCGATGTACGCGCTCGACGATGCGGCGTGGGCGCTCGTGCGGCGCGACACGGAGCGGCTCGTCGCGACCGTCGTGCGGGTGGTCGGCGAGGCGCTCGACGACCTGCGGCCGGCGGAGGTCGCGTGGACCGTCGGTCGCGCGCACGTGGCCGTGAACCGCCGAACCAATGCCGAGAAGGACGTGCCCGACCTGCGGGCGGCCGACCGGCTCGCCGGCCCGGTGGATCACGACGTGCCCGTGCTCGTGGTGCGCGAGCCGGGCGTGGATGGCGACCCCGGCGTCCGTGCGGTGGCCGCGGGCTATGCCTGCCATGCCACGGTGCTCTCGGGGTACCAGTGGTCGGGAGACTGGCCGGGCTACGCGCAGATCGAGCTCGAGAAGCGGTATCCGCGCGCCACCGCGCTCGTCTGGATCGGCTGCGGGGCCGATCAGAATCCGTTGCCGCGCCGCACCGTCGAACTCGCCGAACGCTACGGCGCCGACTGTGCCGCGGCCGTCGTGCAGGCGATCGGACGACGGACCGTGCCGGTGGCGGGGCGGCTCGCCGCCGCCTTCAGCGAGATTCCGCTCGAGTTCGCGGCGCTGCCGACCCGCGCGGAACTGGAGCAGGCCGCGACATCGGCCGATCGATTCCAGGCGGCGCGGGCCCGCCTGCTGCTCGAAACGCTGCGCCGCGACGGGAGCCTCGCGCCCACCTACCCCTACCCGGTGCAGACCTGGCGGCTCGGCGACGGGCCGCACTGGGTCTTCCTGGGTGGCGAGGTGGTCGTGGACTTCGCCGTGCGTTTGAAGTCGGAACTCGGACCGGGACGGACGTGGGTCGCGGGCTACTGCAACGACGTCATGGCATACATCGCCTCGCGCCGCGTGCTCGCCGAGGGGGGCTACGAGGGTGCCGGCGCGATGGTCTATTACGGTCTCCCCGCGCCGTGGGCGCCGTCGAGCGAGGATGCGATCGTCGCTGCGGTCCGCGGCCAGGTGGAGGCCACCGGCGGACCGCCCGCGACCGAGGCACGATCGATCGCGCCGCGGCCCTACCCCGACCACGCCGACCTCACGACGGTCCGCGATGCCGCGGGACCGCGGCCGATCGACACCGCGGCCGACTGGCAGGTGCGCCGGCGCGACGTGCTCGACGGCATGCAGATGGTGATGGGCCGCCTCCCGCGTGCCGAGGAACTCGGGCCCCTCGACGTGGTCGAGCGCGGTCGCGAGCCGCTCGACGGCTGTGTGCGGCTCCTCGTGACGTACGGCGCCGGGCCCGGGCAACGGGTCACCGCGCACCTCTACCTTCCCGACGAGGGCACCGGGCGGGGAGTGGTCGACGCCGCAGGACGACGGCCGGCCGTTCTCGCCCTGCATCCGACGTCACCACTCGGCAAGCTCGTCGTGGCCGGGGACGGTCCGCGGGCCAACCGCGGCTACGCGATCGAGCTGGCCCGTCGCGGCTACATCGTCCTCGCGCCCGACTACCCGTCCTTCGGCGAGCTGGCGGACTACGACTTCCACGTCGACTCCCACGCCTCGGGCACGATGGCAGCGATCGTGAATCACCGGCGGGGTGTCGACCTGCTCGTCGCGCGGCCGGAGGTCGACGCCGCGCGGATCGGCGCGATCGGCCATTCGCTCGGCGGTCACAACGCGATCTTCGTCGCCGTCTTCGATTCCCGGATCAGGGCGGTGGTGTCGAGCTGCGGATGGGATCCCTTCCACGCCTACAAGGGAGGCCGGCTCGCCGGCTGGGCGCAGGACCGATACATGCAACGCGTGCGCGAGCTCCACGGCCTCGATCCCGACGCCATGCCGTTCGACTTTCCGGAGGCGGTGGCCGCCCTCGCCCCACGGGGCTGCTTCTCCTCGAGCCCGCTCCGGGACGACAATTTCTCCGCGGCCGCCGTCGCCGCCGCGGAGCCGGGCATCCGCCGCATCTACCGCCTGCTCGGCGCCGACGACCGCTTCGTGGTCCGGCAGCCCGACTGCGACCATGACTTCCCGCCGGAGGTGCGTGAAGAGGCCTACGCGTTTCTCGATCGCGTGCTGTCGGAACGCGACCGCGGGGCCGACCGCTGACCGCCGTCCCATCGCGCGTCAGGCCCGACCCGCGTGTACAACGACGTCGGTCGTGGGGGCACGTCCCTCGCGGCTGCTGCATCCGTCCCTGCCACCCCGTCGCCGGAAGCCGCGTGCACGCCGTCCACCATTCCGAGCCGACCCCTGCGGTCGGTGCCTGCGCGGGCGGCGACATGCCGCTGCGACTCGAGGGCGTGACGAAGCGGTACGGCGCACGCACCGTGCTCGATGGCGTCTCCGTCGAGGTTCCCCCCGGGATCACCGGGCTCGTCGGGCCCAACGGCGCCGGCAAGAGCACGCTCGTCCGCGCGATCCTGGGGCTCGTACGGCTCGCCGCCGGAAGCGCGCGGGTCTACGGGCTCGACCCGGCCACGGTGCCGCTGGCCGTGCGCCGCCGCATCGGCGTCGTGCCGGAGGACGACTGCTCCGTTCCCGGCCTCTCCGGCGTCGAGATGGTCCAGTACGCCGCGCGACTCTCGGGCCTTCCCTCCACCGAGGCGCTGCGACGGGCGCACGAGGTGCTCGACTGGTGCGACGCCGGCCAGGAGCGCTACCGCGAGGTCGAGACGCTCTCCGTCGGCATGCGGCAGAAGGTGGCGTTCGCCGCGGCGATCGTCCACGATCCCGACCTCGTCATCCTCGACGAGCCCACCAACGGCCTCGACCCGCTCGAACGCCGCGCGATGCTCGGCAGGCTCGTCGCGCTCGCCCGTGACCATGGCAAGACGATTCTCGTCTCGACGCACGTGCTGCGCGACGTGCAGTCGATCTGCGACCGGCTCGTGCTGCTCGTCCGCGGGCGCGTGCGCCTGGCCGGCTCGATCGCCGAACTGACCGGCACCGGCACCGACGAGCTGCGGCTGCGCGGCGCCGGACCGACCGCCCGGCTCGTCGAATGCCTCACGGCGCACGGGGTGGCGGCGCGGGAGGTGGCCGACGGTGGCGGCGTGCTGCTCCGCGCGGCGGACACCGCCGCCCTGCACGCGGTCTGGTCCGCGGCGCGCGACGCCGGCTTCGCGGTCGAGTCACTGGCAGCCGACCGGCGGCCGCTGGAGGACGTGTTTCTCGCGGCGCTCGCGGCCGCCGACGCGGCCGACGCCGGTCAGCCCGAGGACGAGGTGCGGTCCCATGCCCCTGCATGACGTCGGCTACAGGCCGTGGACGGGGACGCCCCGCCCTCGCGGCGCGGCGGGCGTGATCGCGGGCACGGGCATCCGCCTCGCGTTCAAGAGCCGCTGGCTGCGGCGCGTGCTGCTCTTCGCCTGGAGCCCCGCGCTCGTCTTCGCCGGCGGATTCTTCGCGTTCGAGCAGGCGGTCGAGGAGTCCGCCCGCGGCGAGCCCGTCTCGCCGACCCGCCGGCTCGACAGCTTCGGCACCATCGGCGCGCTCGTCGCCGACTCGCTCGGTGGTCGCCTCGACGAACCGGAGGCGGCCCGCCGCACGGTCTGGTCGCGGCTCCTGCTCGCCTTCATGCGCGCCCCGCAAGCGGTGCTGCTCGCGGTCGTGGTGGGCCTCGTCGCGCCGAAGCTCATCGCGGGCGACCTGCGCGCGCGGGCATGGCTCGTCTACTTCACGCGTCCGTTGGGCCGGACCGACTACATCCTGGGCAAGGTGCTCACGCTCGCGGCGATCGTGGGACTCGTCACGCTGGTGCCGGCGCTCGTCCTCTGGATCGTCGGCGTGCTCGTGAGCCCGAGCGTCTGGGTGGCCGTGGCGACGAGCGACCTGCCGCTGCGGATCGTCGCCGCCGCGGTGGCGGTGACGCTGCCCACCGTGCTCCTCGCGCTCGCCTACTCGTCGCTGACGGCCGAGAGCCGCATCGCGACGTTCGCGTGGTTCGCCACGTGGGTCGCCTGCTGGATCGCACACGGCGCGCTCACCGGCGCGGACATGGCCGCGGAGGCGGCACGCGCGCCCACGGCCCAACGGGGCTTCGACCGACTGCTGGGCCAGGTCGCGGGCGACCCCCGCCTGCCGCGCGACGGGCGGCCGCCGCTCGGCTGGCTCGCCCGGGCCGCCGGACTCGAGCGCACCGTCGATCGCTGGTCCTGGCTCTCGCTCTACCACGCCCAGGGCGTCGTGCAGGCGTGGATCTTCGGGATCGAGGACCGCCTCACCGTCGTGCTCCCGCCGCTCCTCGCACTCGTCGCCGTCGCACTCGTGTCGCTCGTGATCCTCTTTCGTCGCGTGGACGCCCCGGCGCGGGCATGACCGTCGTGCCGCACCGCTTTCCGACCGCCTCCGCCCCATCCTCACAGCCGGCCCACCGATGATCGCGCTCGCGCACGTCACGAAGCTGTACGGCACGGTCATCGGCGTCAACGACGTGACGGTCGAGCTCGGGACCGGCGCGCACGGGCTGCTGGGACCGAACGGCGCCGGCAAGACGACGCTCCTCGGGCTCGTGACGGGGCAGCTGCGGCCGACCATGGGCACGGTGCGCATCTTCGGCGAGCGGCCGTTCGCCAATCCCCGCGTGCTCGCCCGGATCGGCTACTGTCCGGCCGGCGACCTGCTCGAGCGCGGTGCGACGCCGCGCGAGTGGGTGACCTATCTCGTGCGGCTCGCCGGACATACCGCTGCCGCGGCGGGCCGACTGGCCGACGCGGCGCTCGAGCGGGTCCGTATCGGCGAGGCGGCCGACCGGTCGCTGGCCACGCTCTCGAAGGGGCAGCGGCAACGCGCGAAACTCGCCGGTGCGATCGCGCACGCCCCCGATCTCCTCGTGCTCGACGAGCCGTTCGTGGGCCTCGATCCCGTCGCGCGGCACGATCTCGTGGACCTCGTGCGCGAGTGGGCCGGCGACCGCAGCCTGCTCGTCGCAAGCCACCTGCTCCACGAGATCGAGGCGCTCGATGCCGGGCTGGCGGTGATCCTCGGCGGCCGGCTGGTCGCCAGCGGGGACGTGGCCGAGATCCGCGGCCTCGTCGACACGCTGCCCGCCGAGGTCCGCCTCGCCGCCGACCGACCGCGGCGGCTCGCCGAGATCGCCTGCGGGGGCGACCTCGTCGACAGCCTGCGATTCGAGGGGGACGAGACGCTCGTGATCGGCACGCGGCAGCCCGTCGCGCTCGCGGCCCGACTCGCCGACGCCGCCGCCCGTGAAAGGATCGCGATCGCGACGCTCCACGCGGCCGACCGCTCGCTCGAGGGCGTCTTCGACCGGCTCGTCCAGCTGCATCGTGGGATCGGCTCGTCGCGCGGCCAGCGGCCGCCGGCCGGGGCCGACCTCGCGAGGGTCGCCGGTCGCGGCCCCGCCGCCGCGGCGCCGGCAGCGGAGGCCGGATCGTGAACGCCTGGCGCGGGATCATCGCCGTCGCCGGATTCCAGCTGCGCCGGATGCTCACGCCCCAGCGGATCGCGCTCGGCCTCGCCGGCGCGCTCTTTCCCGCGGCGGTCATGCTCGCCGCGCGTCGCATCGTGGGGGGCCTCGACCGCGACTTCGCCGTGGTCCTGCTCTACGCGCTGGTGCCCGAGGCCGTGTGCATGCTCGGGCTGCTCGTGACGATGTGTCCGCTGGTGGCCGACGAGCTGGAGCGGGGCACATGGCAGCACGTCGTCGTGCGCCCCGGCGGGCGGCGCTCGCTGCTCGTCGGCACGTTCCTGGCGGCGGTGATCTGGACCAGTTGCGTCGCGCTCGTGTCGCTCGTGCTCACGCTGCTCGCCGCCGGCGTGAGCGGTGCCGGTGGCCTCGCGCTCGTGCTCGGGGCGCTCGTGCTCCTCTCGTGCGTCGGGCGGGCGGCGCTCTTCGCGCTGCCGGCCGTGATCGTGCCGAAGCGGGCGCTCGTCGCGAGCGTCGGCGCCGCGATCGTGGTCGAGTACCTCGCCGGCTTCCTGCCCGCCGTCGTCAACCAGTTCACGGTGAGCCTGCGTCTGCGCAGCCTCTTGGTGCACTGGATGGGGTGGCGGACGAGCCTGCCCCCGGACCTGCGCATGATCGTGGACCCGGAGCCGCCGTGGGTGCAGTTTGCCGCCGTCATCGCCCTCGCGACGCTGCTGCTCGCCGCGGCCGGCGTGATCCTCGCGTGGCGGCAGTTTCCGCCGGCCGAGGAGTCGTGACGGTCCGTCCGCCAGCGCACCCGCACCGGCTCGCACGTGGGCTCAGCGTCGCGAGGTGACCGTCGTCGCGGCGCGGTCGCGCGGGTGCATCTGACCGGCCCGCGCGGGGAGCGAGGTGAGCACGACGCAGATGGTGGCGGTGTCGGGATCGGCCCACCCGATCGTGCCGGTGGAGCCCGTGTGGCCGAACGTCGCTGCCGAGGCACCGGGTCCGGCGAGCGGGCCGCCGAGCGCGAAGCCGATCCCTCGAGGCACGGTGCGCCCGCTGTTCTGATCGGTGATCATGAGCCGTGCCGTCCCGGGCTTCACGACCCCGCCGCCGTCGTGCACGAACGCGGCGAGGAACC
>CAIWZS010000318.1 GCA_903917235.1 uncultured Planctomycetaceae bacterium
CGGCCGGCCGAACGGGTTGACCGGCTGCTCGGGAACCTTCGCGAGGGTCGTGCCGTCCCGCTCGACCACGAACCCGGCCAGGCCGCTCTCGGGATCGGCCTCGGCCTCCCAGACGAGCTCCGTCTTGCCCGCCGCATCGGCCCGGAGCCGCACGCGACGCGGTGCCGGCGGAGGCGTCGTGTCGGTCACCGCGGTGTCGGCCACGTACTGCATCCACTTGCGGGCGATCTCCGCGTTCGGGAGCCACGCCGATTCGAGCGGGGTGCTCGACGCCGCCGCCGGCGTCGCCTCGCCGCCCGTGATCGGCCCGAGCCAGGCGTCCGAGGTCGGCATCGGTCGCAGGGCCGCACCGGGCTCTGGCGGCAGCCGCGCCGTGAGGCACGCGTCGAGCCAGGGGATGGCGAGGTAGCGCTGGTTGCCGCACTCGTGCGCCGACAGCGGATCGACGGCGACTCCCACCAGCCCGCCCTTCGCGCGAATCGCCCTGAAGAACTTCTCGTTGGCCGGCCAGACGCCCGCGAACCGGCCGTCCTTCACCGTCACGCCCTCCTTGGTGCCGGGATTGCACATGATCGGCACGCCGAGGGCGGGGTCGGGAAGCTCGTGCGGCTTGATGCGTGTGGAGGCCGGATCGGCCTCGAGCAACGGCACGCCCGAGCGGAGCCATGCCGCCGCGACGCGCTCGGGATGGAGCATCACCATGCCGCCGCACCAGTGGCCGCCACCGCTGTGTCCCCAGAGTGCCCAGGGGACGGTGGCGAGCTCGGGATGCCCCGAGGCCGCACCGAGATCGGCGAGCGCCTGCTGCAGCCGCGCCGCCGAGCCGTTGCGCGGATCGCACCACATCTGACACTCCGCCTTGTCGGGCTGCTCGTACGCCGGTGCGAGCAGGGCGCAGCCGTGCCGCCTGGCCAGGGCCTGCCAATGGAGGTCATAGGCACCGGTCAGCCCCGACTTGCACGACCCCTCACCACAGCCGTGCTGATGAATGACGACGCCACGAAGCATCTTGACGCCGGGCGGAATCCAGATCGTGTGGTTGACCGGATAGACGAGCTCGCCCGGCTGCGTGCCGGCTTCGTAGCGCACGCGGTAATAGGGCGGTTCCGCGGCTGGAAACGCGTCGTACGGCGGCACCTGCGCGACCGCGACCGCCCCCTCGGCGAGCATCGCGAGGGCGGCGATGAGAAGAAAGGGACGCTCGAGCATGGTCAGCATGGCTGCGATCCCGGCGAACGGTGAGGGAAGCCGCGAGGCACGCACCCCGCGGTCAGGCGGCGCCCACAGCCTACCGGCTCCGCGCACCGCATGGTTGGCCCCACCCGGCGGCGGGCGTATCCTGAGCGGCCTCATGATCACCCGGCCCCGGCTCGTCGCGCGATGGACGATGGTCGGCGGTGGCGTCCTCGCGATGCTCGCCAGCGCCACGCGCGTGCGGGCGGACGAGGCGTCCGGTCCGTTCGGGGTCGACGTCACGGTCGGCGAGATGGTGCCGATGCGGGACGGCGTCCGGCTGGCGACCGATCTCTACCGGCCCGTGGATCCCGCCTCGTCCGCCGGCACGCCGGTCATCCTGATCCGCACGCCATACGGCACGGGCGACGGCAGGTCCCCGGACGGTCTGTTCTTCGCGTCCCATGGCTACTCGGTCGTGATCCAGGACACGCGAGGCCGACATCGGTCGGAGGGCACGTGGCGGTGGCTGCTCGACGACGGTCCCGACGGGGTGGACACGGCGGACTGGATCGCCGCGCAGCCCTGGAGCAACGGCCGCATCGGGATGATGGGCACCAGTTATGTCGGCGGCACGCAGCACGCCCTGGCCCTGGCGGGCTCGCCGCACCTCAAGACGGTGATCCCCGTCGATGCGGTGTCGAACATGGGGCGTCAGAGCATGCGCAACGCGGGAGCCTTCGAGCTGCGGTTCTGGAACTGGATCGTCATGAACGCGGCGCAGGGGAGCACAGCCGCGAGGGATCCGGCCCGCGCCGCGGCGCTCGAGGAGATGGCGGCGAACCGGCTGGCCTACCTCGCGCACCTTCCCCTCCGACCTGGCACGACCCCGCTGAAGTTCGCCCCCGAGTACGAGTCGTGGCTCGTGGAGTCGATGCGCCACGGGGCCAACGATGCCTACTGGCGGCAGAACGCGATCGTCGATCATCCCGAGGACTACCCCGACATTCCCGTCTATCTCGTGGGCGGCTGGTACGACTCGTGGGCGGGCAACACGACGGCCAACTACCGCGCCCTCGCCCCGCGCCTGCAGAGCAACGTCTCGCTGATCATGGGGCCGTGGATCCACGGCCAGCAGGGTGAGTCGCGGCACGGACAGGTGTCGTTCGGACCCGATGCGGCGATCGCCGAGCCGCGCACCTGGCGGCTGCGCTGGTTCGATCGCTGGCTCCGCGACGACACGAGCGTGGTCGGCCGCGAGGCCCCGTTCCGCTCGAGGGTGCGGATCTTCGTGATGGGGACCGGCAGCGGCCGCCGCGGTGAGGATGGACTGATCGACCACGGGGGCTTCTGGCGCGACGAGGATGCCTGGCCGCCACGGCGCGCGGTGCCCACGCCCTTCTACGTCCACGCGGACGGGACGCTCGGCCGGGATCCGCCGGTGGTCGAGCCGGGCGGGCGGGACGCCGCCACGAGCTACACGTTCGATCCACGCGACCCGGTGCCGACCATCGGCGGATGCATCTCCTCGGGCAACGACATCATGCTGCAGGGCGCGTGGGATCAGCGGGGCGGGCCGCACGTCTGGAACCTGCGCGAGCCGATCCCGCTCTCGGCCCGGAACGACGTGCTCGTGTTCCAGACGGAGCCTCTGGAGCAGGACGTCGAGGTGACGGGGGAACTGGAGGTGCGGCTCTGGGTCTCGTCGTCGGCCGTCGACACCGACTTCACCGCGAAGCTCGTCGACGTGCATCCGCCCACCCCCGACCTGCCCGGCGGCTTCGACATGAACGTCACCGACGGCATCGTGCGGGCCCGTTACCGCGACTCGCTCGCCTCGGAGACGTTCATGGAGCCGGGTCGCGTCTACCCCGTGACGGTGCTCCTCTACCCCACGGCCAACGTGTTCAAGAGGGGTCATCGCATCCGTGTCGATCTCTCGAGCAGCAACTTCCCGCGGTTCGACGTCAATCCGAACACGGGCGAGCCCCTCGCCCGGCATCGGCGCATGCAGACGGCCGTGAACACGATCCATCACGACCGCACCCACCCGTCGCACATCCTGCTGCCCGTCGTGCCGCATGCCGAACGCGGCGCGCGATGACCGGCGGCCGCTCAGGCGGGGAGGGCCCGCCGCAGGAACCTCACGACGTTGCCGTGGAAGATGCCCTCGATGTCGGCGTCGGAATAACCCCGGGCGGCGAGGAGGCCCGAGAGGGACTGCAGGTCGGCGATGCTGTCGAGATCGACCGGCGTCTGCTCGGTCCCGAAGCCGCCGTCGAGATCGCTGCCGATGCCGACGTGACGGGCGCTCCCCGCCAGCTGGCAGATGTGGTCGATGTGGTCACAGATCCGTTCGATCCGCAGGCCGAAGTCCTGGGGCTTCGACCGCAGGTGCGTCCAGCCGTGCACCATCATGATCGCGTCGAACGCCATGCCGATGACGGCGTCGCGGGCGAGCAGCTCCTTGATCTGCGTGTCGGTGAACTGCCGGTTCCAGTTGGCGAGTGAGCGGCAGTTCGAGTGGCTCGCCCAGATCGGACCGGAGAACCGCTCCAGCGCGTCGGAGAGCCCGGCATCGGAGAGGTGCGTGACGTCGAGGATGATGCCGAGCCGTTCCATCTCCGCGAGCAGTTCCCGGCCGCGCGGCGTGAGCGGGCCCTCGGCATCGGTGCCCATCCCGTACACGCCGGGTCCGTAGTGCACCGGGCCGAGCGCCCGCAGGCCTTCGGCGTACGACTGCTCGAGGTGGCGTGGCGTCACGATCGAGTCGGCCCCCTCGAGGCTCAGCACGTAGCCGATCGGCAGCGGCACCCCGTCGTCGTCCGTGCCTCCGGGACTCGCCTGCCAGCGGCCGAGCCAGTGATCGAGCGCGCCTCGGTCGCGAATCTGCACGAGCTCGCCGCACGACTCCATCTCGCGGTACCACGCGAGCTGGCCCCAGGTCTGGGCGCGGGCCTGCGCGGGACTGAACCAGCCGGGCATCCGCGAAAAGGGATCGACCGCGCGGGCGATCTGGGTGGCGACACAGAGCCCCACCCGCCCGCGCCGCATCTCGGGAAAGCAGACGGTGTTGCGCGTGCGGAAGACCTGGTCGGTCATGCCGAGCTCGCGCCGGCGGATCTTCTCCTGGGTCCAACGCAGGTCGCGGTTGAAGTCGATCGCGTTGTAGGAAAGATCGAGGTGGATGTCGAAGAGGAGGCGTGGCGTGGCGGACATGACGGATGCTCCGTGGCCGGTCGAACGTGGGCCCATCCTACCGGGCGCACGACCCCGTTGGCGTCCGCCGGGCGGCGCTGCCGTCGCCCCCGGCGGAAACGTCCCGCGCCCTCAGATGCTGATGCGCCGCGTGCGGGCCTGCACCCGCCAGCGGTCGACCGCGCGTCGGTCGCGCACGACGACGGCCTCGTCGTGCAGCGCGACGGTCGGACACACGTGCCTGGGCACCGCATACACGACGTCGCCGACGGCGTAGCCTCCGGCTTGCGGCGTCTCGACCACGAGGTGCTCCTCGCTGTGGATCGGGAAGGACGCGGCGTGCAGCCCCATGATCGAGAGCCGTGGATGGGGCATCTCGCTGGCGACCGCCTTGTGGCCCAGATCGAGACACAGCCGGCCGTCGCCGGGCTTGCTCACCACGCGGGCGAGCAGCACGGCCGCCGGCAGGAAGTCGAGATCGGGCGAGATCTCCGCCTGCCCGGCATCCCAGAGCACCGTCGTACCCGCCCCCACTTCCACGTCGTCGCGGGCGGCGAGGATCGCGAAGGTCGGCGTGCCGGAGACCACCGTCCGCGGCACCGCGAACCCGGCGGCGCGCAGCTCGGACCGGAGGGACCAGACCGGTGTGAAGGCGGCCTCGGTGGCGGCCACCAGCCGCCCGTGGTCGGCGTCCCGGAGATGCCCGTCGTAGGCGTGCAGGCCGCCGGCCGTGAGGTTCGGTGCGGCGGCGATCCGCCGGTACAGCGCCGCCGCGTCGGGACCGGGGCGAATGCCGGTGCGGCCGAAGCCGACATCGAGGTCGAGGAGCACGTCGAGCGTCACGTCCGCGGCGGTCGCCGCGGCGGCCAGGCCGTCGATCCCCACGGCGCTGTCGGTGATCGCACGGAACGTCGTCCGCGGATGCGTCGCGGCGAGCCGCGCCAGCCGCCGCGCCGCCGGGCCGACGACGGGGTAGGCGAGGAGCACGTCGAGGCCGCCGGCCGCGGCGGTCATCTCCGCCTCCGCGATCGTCGCCACCTTGAACTTCGTGATGCCCCGTTCGATCTCCATCCGGATCACGTCGGGCATCTTGTGCGTCTTGACGTGCGGCCGCAGCCGTTCCGCGCCCCCCGCAGCGGTGATCATGCGGACGATGTTGTCCGCGATCCGCTCGGGATAGACGAGCAGGGCAGGAGAGGCGACCTCGTCCTCGTTCGCGATGCGGTACCAGTCGTCGGGCATGCCGGGCCTCGCGGCGCATGGGGAGGCCGTACACTGTCGGCCTCCGGGGAGCATACGCCCTCGTGACACGGCACCGCACCCGTGGGCCGTCTCACCCGGGGATCGACAGCGCGTGACAGGTTGACCATGCCCCGCGTCGGCATCATCGCACTGCTCCACGAGTCGAACACGTTCGTGGCGGGCGCGACGACGCTCGACGACTTTCGCCACGACCTGCTCCTCACGGGCGACGCCGTGCGGGAGGCGCTGGCCGACACGCATCACGAGGTGGCCGGGTTCTTCGCCGGTCTGGCCGAGGCCGGGATCGAGGCCGTGCCGATCCTCGCGGCGCGGGCCCTCCCGGCGGGACCGATCGACGCCGCGTCGTTCGATGCACTGCGCGCGATGGTGCGCGAGGGACTGGCCCGGGCCGGGCGGCTCGACGGGCTGCTCGTCGCGCCCCATGGGGCGACCGTGAGCGAGCGC
>CAIWZS010000319.1 GCA_903917235.1 uncultured Planctomycetaceae bacterium
CCAGGAGGTGGCTGGCGATCCGGTTGAGCTCGGCGATGAGCACGCGCAGGTGGCGGGCCCGGTCGCCGACCTGATGCCGCATCAGCTTCTCGACCGTCAGCGCCCAGCCGAGGTTCATGTTCATCGCGGCGAGGTAGTCGAGACGGTCGGTGTAGGGGATCCACTGCCGCGGGGCGACGTTCTCGCCGATCTTCTCCGCGCAGCGGTGGAGGTAGCCGATGTGCGGCTCCGTCTCCGACACGATCTCGCCGTCGGTGCGCAGCACGAGGCGGAGCACGCCGTGCGTGCTGGGGTGCTGCGGACCCATGTTGACGAGCATCTCGTCGGTGCGGACGTCGAACTCGATGATCCGCGGGTCGTCGTCGAGGATCTCGGGCATGGGGACTCTCGCGTGGCGGGGGTGGGGGGCGGGCGCCGGCGAACGCCGGGCGGGGGCGGGATCAGCGGCCGCGGATGCCGTGGTACTCCAGCGGCATCTGGTAGTCCTTGCGCAGCGGGTAGCCCTCCCAGTCCTCGGGGCAGAGGATGCGCCGCAGGTCGGGGTGGCCGAGGAACATGACGCCGGAAAGGTCGAACACCTCCCGTTCGTGCCAGTCGGCGGTGCGCCACACGCCCGCCACGCTGGGGATCTCGGGCAGCTCGCCGGGGCGGTCGTTGAGCCAGCGCGGCAGCTTCGTCTTGAGCACCAGCGTCGCGCGGGCCGCGGTGCTCCAGAGGTGGTAGACGAGTTCGAGGTGGGGCTGCCAGGAGACCTTCGCGGCCTTCTTGGGGTCGGGCTCGAACCAGTCGACGGCGGTGATGCACTCCAGCGCGTCGAAGCGAGGGTCGCTCGCGGTCTTGAGCCAACGGCACACCTCGGCGATCCGCTCGGGGGCGATCTCGAGCCAGGGGTCGAGCGCCTCGAGATTGCTCCCCACGACCGCGCCGGGGCAGGCGCTCCCCACGGTCTCGGCGAAACTGGGACCCTTCATGCCCTCCTCCGCTGTGTTCGTGCCCGGGCGGCCGCGGCGCCATGGCCGCGGCCCGCCCCCACCACCGGTGCGGCTGTGCCGACCACGCCGCCCCCCGTCGCTCCGGGGGCGGGGCGGACGGCCCCGCGCCGGCGGATCATTCCGTCCGTCCGCGACCGGACGTCGTCGCGCGCACCCAGTCGAGGTCGCCCCGGCTCCAGACGTAGGCGAAACCGACCAGGAGCACCGCGAAGAAGGTCGCCATGTCGGCCACCGCGATCCCGGCCAGGAGCCTGCCGGCGCGGGCCACGTCACGCTGCGACGACTCGCGCGACGGCGCGACGGGGGCCGCCGCGGGCACGCCGCCCGACGGCGACGGCGGCAGCGACGCGGCGGCGTCCTCGGCGAGCGGGAGGGTGCCGAACGGACTCGATGCGGGGACACCGGGGAAGGCGCCGCGGAAGTCGGGCACCGCGGGACGCTCGATGCCCAACTCGCGGATCAGCCCGGCGCCGGCCGGCGTGAGCGTCGCTCCGTCGGCCTCGACCGCGTTGAACGACGGGTCGGCAAGCTGCGTCGCCTTGCCGAAAACGGTCGCCCAGGGGAAGAACAGCGCGACCTCGACGTCGAAGATGATGAACAGCAGCGCCACCACGTAGAAGCGGAGGTCGAACTGCACGAAACTCGAGCCGATCGTCGGCTCGCCGCACTCGTACACCTCGAGTTTCTCGGCGTTGGGCACGCGGGGCCGCACGAGCCAGCCGACGAGGAGATTGACCGCCAGGAACGCCCCTCCGATCGCCACGAAGAGGGCGACGAATCCGGCGAGCACCGTGGGATCGATGGCGGTCGGCATGGGGCTGGCTGGGGGCGGAACGGATTACTGGTTGGGGCCGCCGTGCACCGGGTCGACCAGAACTTTCGAGGCCGAGACCGCGGTGGGGTTGAGCGTGGATCGCCCCCACGCGACGTCCAACGGGAGGCGGGCGAAATCGACGATCGTACCGTCGCGGCTGTAGCAGCTGAGGTCGAGCGTGGAGCCCATGAAGATGCAGTCCACCGGGCAGGGCTCGACGCACAGCGCACAGAACATGCACTTGGAGTAGTCGATCGTGAACCCGGTGACCTTGAACCCCTTGCCGCCGGTGACGCGCTCTTTGCCGATGTAGATGCAGTCCACCGGGCAGGCCTTCGAGCACTGGTCGCAGGCGATGCAGGTGGTGAGGTCGTAGCGATGGAAGCCCCGGTAGCGGGCCGCCACGGCCGCCGGCAACTCCGGGTAGGCGTACTGCTCGGTGAACGTCCGCCGGTTCTGGTCGTAGGTGCTGCCGAAGACGCGCAGCGTCACGAGCATGCCCTCGAGCACCGTGAAGACGGCACTGGCGACGTTGCGGAACCATTCGATCATGGTGCACCGGCGGCGGTCGACTTCCCGCGAAGAGCCGTCGGCGGGGACGCCACGACCCCGATCGGCCCCCCCGGGGGGCACGGTCGGTGCGGCGGCGAGCCGCTCGGCGTCGTGCGTGCGGAGAG
>CAIWZS010000320.1 GCA_903917235.1 uncultured Planctomycetaceae bacterium
AGGACCGCCGTCACCGTCGGGCAGTACGTCACCTTCCTCAACGCCGTGGCACGAACCGACACGCATCGCCTGTACCACCCCGCCATGGCCACCGATCTGGCGGTGGCCGGCATCACGCGCGTCGGGCGATCGGGGCGGTACGCCTACAGCGTCATGAACAACGATGGCTCCGCGGCCCAGCGACCGATCACGTACGTCAGCTGGTTCGACGCGGCGCGGTTTGCGAACTGGATGTCGAACGGACAGCCGTCCGGGCGGCAGACGTCGCGGACGACCGAAAACGGTGCCTACAACCTCGCCAGGGCGTCCGCGGGCAGGGCGGTGGCACGAAACGCCATCAACCCGAATACGCGTTCCGCTCCGACCTTCTCCCTCCCGACGGAGAACGAGTGGTACAAGGCGGCGTATTTCACGCCCGACAAGGGCGGAGCCCCCGGCTACTTCCTCTACGCGACCAAGCAGGACGTCGCACCGACGAACAATGCGGCAGCCACCGGTGTCCCGGTCGTCAATTACCTGCAGGGCGTCATCTACTCGGTGACGCAGTCGGCGGTCTTTTCGACGACCCAGAACTACCTGACCGATGCGGGGGCGTTCGCGACGACCACGAGCCACTACGGCACGCTCGACCAGAATGGCAACGTCTACGAGTGGAACGACCTCACGGGGGCAGCGGGCAGGCTCCGGGGCCTGCGGGGCGGGTTCTGGGCGGGCGGGGCCATCACGCTCCAGAAATTCACGTTCACGCAGGTCACGGCCCGACGCGAGGCGAACGACGCCGGGTTTCGCCTCGTCTCGTCGGCGGTTACACGACCTGCATGATGACGCTGTGGGGAAGGCGACGTGGCGGCCGGCCTGGCCACGCCGTTCGCTCGGGTGACCGCGGCCGCGGCAAGGATATTTTGGCGGCCCCGAGCCGGGGATCGAGGCACGCCTGAAGCGCTCGAGGCGTTCTCCACCGGGGGATGGGTCACTCGATCGGAAGGCCCGCCGCCTCGGTGAAGCGATCGAAGAGCGACTCCATCGCCACCTCGTGGACGACGCGCGTCATCGTCGCCGGGGACGTGGCGGTCAGCGCGGCCTGGAACTGCCCGTCGGTGCACGAGACAGGGCTCGCGGCGAGCGCGTCCGCCACGACGAGGAGAGCGCGTCGCGCGGAGGCCACCTGCGCCTGGTCGCCGGCGAGATCGGCGAGGGCGGTCTCGTCGAGGCCGGCATGCCGCAGGTCGCGCTCCGCGAGGTCGAGCGCGTACCAGGCACGGTTTCGACGGGCGACCGCCCAGCGGACGAGCGCCCGATCGAGAGGATCGAGCTCGGATGGTGCCCCGCCGACGGCGAGTGACCGCGCGAGCCGTGGGCCGGCCTCGGGAAACCACGCGAGGAGTCGCATCCACGCCGGCACGGTGCCCGGCGGTGCCACGTCGGCAAGCAGCCGCCTCGCCTCCTCCTCGGGGACGAGTGGCAACCGCGGCGTCCGGCTGCGGGCCCGCGCGAGCCCGGCCCGAACCTCGGCGGCACGTGCGGGCGCCGGCAGTTGCGGGGTGGCGCAGAGCCCGTCCGGCGCGGGCGTCGCGTCGATCACAGCGACCTGCGACGGAGTCAGCGCGTAACGCTCCGACGTGGCCGTCAGGTACGAGTGGACGCCGTCCGGTCGTGTCAGCGCCCAGCCGGACCCACCGCCGCCGGCAGCCTGCGGGACGCCGATCCCCTCCTTCCACCGATTGATCGCGTTGTTGCCAGCCACCGACAGGGCCATCTCCAGAACCTGCTGGGGCGCGTAGTGGACGAGGCAGGCCTCCACGTCGGCGTCGGAGACATCTCCCGGTGCGAGCGTGATCCGTCGGGCGAGCGTGAACGCCGCCTGCTCCGCGACGGGGAACGCCGTCCACTCGGTATCGAGACGGGCCAGATCGTCGTCGGTCATGCCCACGGCGAGAAGTTTCGATTCCTGGTGGCCGAGGCAGTACTGGCAGTTGTTGGTCCGTGATGCGATCCAAAACAGTCGGGTCTTGAACGCGTAGTCGAGCGACAGCGCCGGGTCCGGCTTCTCGACCGGCTGCCGCACCGGGACGCCCGCTCGCTGAGGTGGCATCCCGCCGAATCCGAGGTAGCCGCGCGGTGGCGTCCCGGCGAGATAGAGCGTGCGCAGCCGGGTCTCGTACGACAGGGCCTGCGGGTCGTCCCCGGCCACCGCCCGCTCCTCCGGGGTCGGCTCGGGGAGCGGGATGCGCTCGGCGCGATCCTTCATGGCCTCGAGGAGACGCTTCATCACCGGCCGGGTCGCGGGCGTGGGGCGAGGGAGGTCATCCGCGGCGGCCGCCGAGCGAGCGGCCGGCCCCACGACGAGGGCTGGTTCGCGGATCGAGGTGACCCCTTCGGGGTTGGCGATCACGTCCGGCTGACGACCGCATCCGGCTGCCGTCGCAGACACGACGAGCGCCGTGGCCACCACCCAGTCGCTGAAGCATGCTCCATGCCGCGTCACGACACGGTCGCGCAACTCAGCACGATCCCTGTCGCGCTTCATTGAAAGGCTCCCGACACGAGTTCCGCGCCGCCCGTGCTTCCGAGACCGCGCCAGACGGTGATGTCGACGCGGTCGTTGACGAAGCGGGTCGAGCCGTCGCACATCCCGAGCATCACGCCTCCAGGATGCGAGCTCTGCGCCGTGGTCGAGATGCGGCCGGGTGGGAACATGCACGAGCGGCCGTTGGGGGGACCGGCGTGAAAGTAGACCGTCGTCGAGTGGTGGCCGTAGAGCCACGGGGCGCCGACGTCACTGAATCGCTGGAAGGAGAGGTTCGCGATGTCGATTCCGCGGCACTGGAGCACGGCCTCGTCCGCCGTGGTCGGGTTGGTCTGGGGCCAGAACGTGTCGGTGCGATCGGTGGCCAGGCCGTTGTTGAAGTCGCCGGAGTCGTGCTCGGACACGGCCGCCGTGTGGCTCGTCCCGTCAGTCACGTCCCGAAGCCGCACCTTGCTGTCGAGGAAGAACGGGCCGTTCGGCGCCGGGTAGCCGAAATTGGGATCGGACGACGAGGTCGGCGGGTTGCCCCAGAGAATCCCGGAGCCCTGGTTGAGCCGGTAGTTGTTCGGGGCGAAGGTGCTGGGCACGGCCGCCGCCGGATCGGACGGACAGACGAATCCCGGCACGCGGGAGGCGGCGACCGCCGCGTGCGAGGCGTGATTCCAGGCGAGTGATGGGTTGACCATGCTGAAGAGTTCGGCCTGCTCCATGAATGGCAGCAGGAACGCCTGTCCGGAGATGCTCGTCGCCGTGCGGCCGGGCGGCAGCGTGCCCCTGGTCGAGTGATGGCTCTGGAGGGCGAGGCCCAGCTGTCGCACCTTCTCCCCGCACTGCGTCCGCCGCGCCGCCTCGCGTGACGACTGCACGGCCGGCAGGAGCAGGCCGATGAGCAGGGCGATGATCGCGATCACGACGAGGAGCTCCACGAGCGTGAATGCGCGTGGAGCGCGAGCGTGGAGACGCGCGCTCGGACGAGCCTTGCCCCGCGTCACGCGTGCCGACGCACGATTCCGTCCGTTCGCCCGGCACGCCGTGCCCGCGTGGGGATGGGCCATGATCGCTCCAGGTCGTTTCATCGGCATGATTCCCCGTGCTCGTGTCGGCACGGGATGTGGCATGCGAATCGCGCGTGGGTCGCTCGCGATCGCTCAGCCATGTCCCGCGCTTCGTCCATCACGGCACGCCGCCGATCATGGCAGAGGGCCGTGCTGATGCCGTCGGGCTCGGGCCGACGCGCATCGACAGCTGCGGTCACGGCTCGAGGCGACCGCCGTGTCGTCCATTTTCCCGCGGGCCTTCACACGCACGGATGCGCGGAGGTCCCGGGCGGCATCAGCCGTGCCTTGGAGGACGATCGAGTCGCTCGGAGAGAACCTCGCGAGCGATGACAGGATCGGATGGAATCCTCACGACGGGGCCGGCCGCGTCGGTCGTGTCGACGGAGGCGAGGACGGCATCTCGATCGTGCTCGACGAGCCTCGTGGGCAGGCTCGTCGGGGCCGCGGGCAGGGATGGCGTGCGGCCGCAGGACGCCCCCTGGCATGGTCGGCGACGCTGCCGGGAGGAGTGATCGACCGAGGCATCGGACCTGTCGTGATCGACCGACGCTTCGGGGGCGGCGTCCGCCGCATGCCCGGCGAGCCAATCACCGCAGCTCGCCTGCGCCGTCGGCAGGAAGGCGATCGCGCACGCGAGGGTGAACAACACGCCGACGCACCGGCTCGCGATGCGTGTTGCACGGCGGTGGTGCGGCGACGCCGTCATGACGACCGAGACGATGAAGCACTCTGAACACGAAGCACTCGGATCAACCCGCTCGTCTGCACAGGCCCGGTTGATCGTTCGTACTCCAACCCCGCGTTCGATCATAGCATGGCCCACGTCTCCGAGGCGCCAGCGGACGTGTATGGTACGCGGAAGCCGCGGTTTCCCTCGGGTATAGTGCGGCGAGCGTCGCCGTCACAGGCAGCGGATGCACCCGAGGACAGCCCATACCATCGTGGCCTCCGATCGCCCCGTCGACCCATCCGCCGCTGGTCGCCCGCAATCCGGCACCGCCGCTCGCGAGGGCGTGATCCTGCTCGTGCTGGCGGCCCTCCAGTTCGTCGGGATCGTCGACTTCATGATCGTGATGCCGCTGGGGCCTCAGCTCCTGGCGGACCTTGGCATCGATGCCCGGCAGTTCAGCCGCGTGGTGTCGGCCTACACGCTCTCCGCCGGGATCGCCGGATTCCTCGTGGCACCGTGGCTCGACCGCGTGCCGCGGAAGAGCGCCTACCTCGTGGCCTCGCTCGGCCTGCTCGCGGGCACGGTGGCCTGCGCCCTCGCCTCCACGGCCCCGCTGCTGCTGGCCGCCCGATGCGTCACCGGAGGCTTCGGGGGCATCCACGGTGCGCTCGCCCTCGCGATCGTGGCCGACCTCTTTCCTCCCGAACGCCGGGGCCGCGCCACCGGCATGCTGATGTCGGCCTTCGCGGTCGCCTCCGTGGCGGGGGTGCCGCTCGGGATCGTGCTGGGCACGAGGTTCGGCTGGCAGGCACCCTTCTACACCCTGGCGGCATTGGGGCTGCCCCTCGTCGTGCTCACCGCGTGGGTGCTGCCCCCCATCGCGGCGCACACCGATGGCGTCCGCCGGCACCCGATCGCCCAATTGATCGAGACGCTCTCGGCTCCCGCCCATCGCCGTGCCTTCGCCCTGATCGCGGTCCTGATGGTCGGCGCGTTCTCCGTGATCCCCTTCATCGGCACGGCGTTCGTGGCCAATGCGGGCGTGACCGCGCGGCAGCTTCCGGTCGTGTACATCGCCGGAGGCGTGCTCACGCTCGTGAGCATGCCGCTCGTCGGTCGGCTCGTCGATCGCCTCGGGGCCCTGACGGTGTTTCGCGGCATCGTGCCCGTGTCGGCCGCGATGATGCTGGTGCTGACGAACCTGCCCGCGGTGGGAATCGCCGTCGCAGCTCCGGTGGCGGCCCTGGCCATGGCGGCCAACGCGGGACGGATGGTGACGGCGATGTCGCTGATCATGTCGAGCATCGAGCCACGGCGTCGGGGGAGCTACATGTCGGTCAACTCGGCGGTGCAGCACGTCGCCAGCGGCCTGGGAACCACACTCGCCGGCACGATCGTCGCGGGGGGGACGGGCGAGCCGCTGCGGAACTTCGGGACGGTCGGCGCGCTCGCGGCGGCTGCGACGCTCGGGAGCCTGTGGCTCGCCGCCCGCATTCGCCCCGTGGACTGACGGACCTGGCGGGGTGGTCAGGCCGAGTGGGCGGCATCGCGCCTCGCGCGGGCGACGACGCCGTCGCCGCGTCCGCACTCACGGAGACGGCGAAGCGATCCGCGCTCGGTCGGATGGAGTGATCAGGCCGTGCTCGACGAAGAGGCTTTCGTGATGCCGGCTGAAGCCCGACGCCTCCGTGAAGAGCCCCGGCGGCGAGAGCCCCGCGGCCCACTCGCGCAGGTGGCCGTCGAGGCGGCGCACGATGTCCGGGTGACCGGCCGCCAGATCTCGCGTCACGTGTTCCCCCTCCGGCGTCGTCACATCGAACAGGGCAGGGGGGCGGTCCCCGAGCCGCACGAGCTTGTATGGCATCTCGAGCACGGCCGACTGCGACGTCCAGCGCCAGAAGAGCCGCTCGTGCGGGACGCCGGCGGCCCGGCCCGTCACGAACGGTGTCAGGTCGACGCCGTCGAGCACCGGATCGGCTGGCAGGTGCGCGGCCGCCACGGCCGTGGCCGCGACATCGACATTGATCACCGGATGGTCGTACGTCGCGCCGGCCGGCCAGTGGCCCGGCCACGCGCCGATGAAGGGTGTGCGGATGCCGCCCTCGGCGAGCATCCCCTTCTGTCCGGCCAGCGGCGTGTTCAGTGAGCCATCCCATGCCTTGCCGAGGGGCGCCCCGTTGTCGCCGATGAAGAAGATGAGCGTGTCCTTCTCGACACCCAGCGTACGCAGCCTTTCGCGGATGCGTCCCAGGCCATCGTCCATGGCGGCGATCATCGCGAGCGCCTGCCGCCGCTGGAGCGGCAACGATTCCGGCGTGCGGCTGAACCACGGCTCCGGTGACTCGAGCGGCACATGGGGTGCGTACCACGCCAGGTAGAGGAACCAGGGCTGCTGCGGCCGGGCAGCACGTCGCTCGAGGAACGAGAGCGCGGCATCCGTTTGAACCTCGACGCGGAACCGCCCGTCGCGCACGAGGTGAGGCGCGTCGGCGAACGGTGTCCCGTCGAGGGCATGCGAGGCGTGGTATTCCCGCTGCTCTCCCCGGAAGTACTCGGTGAAGCCCTGGTGGTGTGGCATGTGGTCGGCACGGAGCGTGAGATCCTTCGGTCTGCGGCGCACGTCCTCCCGCTTCACCCCCGGGGCCGGCCCGATGTCGATGTGGCACTTGCCGACCCAGCCGCTCACGTACCCCGCGGGGGCGAGCCGCTCCGCGATCGTGACCTCCGCGAGCGGCAGCGGTCCACGCGTGTTGTCCTCGACGCCGAACCGCTGCTGGTAACGGCCGGTGATGAGGGCGACCCGCGAGGGCACGCACTGCGGTGCCGAGACGTAGCCTCGTGTGAAGCGCACGCCGTCGCGGGCCAACTGGTCGAGGTGGGGCGTGCGCACGTCCTTGTCCACGCCCTGGATCCCGAGGTCGGCCCAGCCATGGTCGTCGGAGTAGATGACGAGGAGATTCGGCCGGTCGACGTCAGCCGCGAGGGTCGCGACCTGTGGCAGCACAAGGAGGATCGTGACGAGCAGGGCGGCCTGTTTCATGGGGTGCCTCGCCGGGGTGCCTCGCATCATCGCTTCGCCAACGCGTCGATCTCCCCGATCCTGAACCGCACGCTCACGATGGAGCAGCCGACGTCCTCGGCGCGGTAGGTCGCATACGTCGTGGCGACGATCGTGTCATCGGGCAGGAGGTGGATGCCCGGATAGAAGCCGTCCTTCACGGTCTTGAGGAGGCTCACGCGGTATTGCCCCGGACGTCCCTGCCGAATGTCGTCGTAGGTGCCGACCCAGGCGATGAAACCCGCCTTGTCGCGCGCGTGGGGCGAGGCGTTGCGAAACACGATCACGAGCCGGCCGTCCGGCAGCGGCAGGCAATGGTGCCGGTCGCCGGTCAGGCCCCAAGGCGCGTCCGCGGCCCTGCTCCAGCTGCGCCCTTCGTCCCGGCTGAACATCACGAGGCTCGTTCCACTGCGGCGGTTCTCCCGCATCAAGCAGCAGAGTTCAGCACCGTCCGGCGAACGAAACACACAGGGCTCGCAGGGATGCTTGCCGTCGAGTTGCGTGCCGTCGCAGGCGATCACCGGCTCCGACCATGTGAAGCCGCCATCGAGCGTGACCGACTGGAGCACCTGGAGCGTGCCTTCCTCGCCGACGCCGCTGCCGCGGTGAAACATGCCCAGCGACGCGCCGTCTTTCAGCCGCACGATGCTCGAGAACGTCATGATGCAGCGAAACGGATTGAGGAGCCACTCCTTCGTCGTCGCCTGGGCCTCGAGCGGCCCGAGCGGCGGCTCCTCGCGCCACGTCTTTCCGTCGTCCTCGCTCACGATTCGTGGCATGTATCCCTGGAGGCGGCCGGCGACGTCCCTTTTGACCTTGTCGGGGCTCGCCGTGCGGGCCGCGAAGACCCAGAGCCGCTCCCGGCCCTGCGGATCCGTGATTCGGTACACGCTCGGGCAGTTGCGGAAGTTGACGTAGTTGGGCGGAAGCATCGCATCGATCCGCGTCCACGTCAGCCCGCCGTCGTCGCTCCTGGCCATCGGTCCCGCATGGCCGCCGTGGCCGATGTTCCACACGCAGAACATCGTCCTGTCGTCGGCGAGCAGCGTCGTCGTCGGATGCGCGTGATACGCCTCCGGTTCGGGACCGCCCCGGGCGATCACCACCTGCCGCGTCGTATCGCTGGACAGGTCGACGTTCCGAATCGCGTCGCGCTCGGCCTGCCAGGCCGCCTGCTTGTCCGCCGGCGCGTTCATCCATGCGCGGCGGGTCGCCTTCACATCGGCGGCTGCCGAAGGCGTCGGGGCTTTCTCCTGACCGCATGCGATGCGCGGTGACACGACACATGCGATCAACAGCACGACGACGCTGCGCCCGGTCACGCCACCATGACGGTCGGCTGAGGGCACCTGCCGCGATGTGGCGGACGGCATGAGATCCTCGCAGGTCTAGTTCGGAGCCTTCTTCGGCGTCCGTTTCCTCGCGACACCTCCCGCCACGACCGTGTCACGGGCGCCGCTTGGCGGAAGCGACCGGGTCCAGGCGAGTGCTTTCTCCGTCAGGGCCTTCACGATCACCGGCTGCTCCGCGGCCAGATCGTGCGATTCTCCGGGATCGACGGGTATGCGATAGAGCTCCGCACCGGTGCCGTCGTGATTGACGAACAGTTTCCAGTCTCCGTCGCGGATGGCGAGTGCGGGCGGCATGGAGCCGTCCTCCGACCCCTGCACGCCGAAAAGCCACTCCCAGTGCAGCGGCCTTTTCCGCTCGGCGGGCTCGCCTTGCCACACACCGCTGAGGTCTTCGCCGACCGCCTGCATGTCTTCCGGCACGGCCGCCCCCGCCAGTGCCGCGATCGTCGGCACCAGGTCCACGGCGCTCATGACGCTCGTCTCGTCCACACGACCGGCGGGCACCCGACCGGGCCAGCGGACGATCCCGAAGGTGCGGATACCGCCTTCGTACATGCTGCGCTTCCGCGCCCGCAAAGGCCCCGTGCTGCCGACGCCGGCATTGGCTGCATTGTTGATCCGGTAATCCTCGGGGCCATTGTCGCTCGAGAACACGATGATTGTGTCGTCGGCGATCCCCAGTTCGTCGAGCGCGTCAAGCAGCCGCCCGACCTGCGTATCGAGGTCGGTCAGCGACGCACAAAAGACCTGCATCTGCGAACGAAGGTCTTTCGCATTGGCGAGGTACTTCCGCATCCAGATGCCAAAGGCTGGATCGTCGGCACGCGGGTCGAGGTCTGCGTACACCGCCAGCTGCTCCGGGGTGGGCGCGAGCAACGCGTGTGGCAGCAGCGTCCACGCGTTGACGTAGAAGGGCACGTCCTTGTGTCGCCTGATGAAGTCGATCGTCTCGTCCACGATCAGCCGCGTGGACCGGGCGCGGAAGAACGGCACCTTGCCCTCGTCGCCCAGCGATGGGCCGGAGGAATTGACGGTCTTCGACTCGTCGAAACCGTATTGATCGGGGGCCGGTGCGTCCCGCCCCGCGCCCAGATGCCACTTGCCGAAGTGGGCGGTCGAATAGCCGACCGTCTTCAGAAGGTCGGCGAGCGTCGTGACGTCGGGATCGAGCCAGTTTGGCATCGATCGGCTGGCATTGTTCTCGGCGGTGGCAAAGTGGCCGTGAATTCGGTGACGAGCGGGAAAGTGCGAGGTCATGAATGCGGCCCGGCTCGGAGAACAGACGGTGGCCGCGACGTAGAACTGGCGGAACCACGTCCCCTCGCGGGCGAGCCGGTCGAGCTGGGGCGTCTGAACGTAGGGATGGCCGGCGAACCGGCTGTCACCCCAGCCCTGGTCGTCGGTGAGGATGAAGATCACGTTGGGCCGACGTGGCTGAGCGCCAATGGCAGCGGCGTCGGTGGCCCACGCGAAGACGACGAGCGTCATCAGGAGCCAGCATGGTGTGTGCATGGGGTTGCATCCTTCGGCGGCTGGTTCGGGAATGATGGTACGGGAGGAACTCCGGCCCGATCCACTCGTCGATGGGAATGGTGCTCCGGCTGAGCCGTCCCTCCTCTCCACGATCATGTGCTCGTCGTACTGGCGGACGTCCGCCGGGACGTTGCAGGCACCGCGCCGCAGCCAGTAATTCCCGGCGTCCGCCGAGACGACGCACTGGGCGAATCTCCCGTGTCACGGACTTCTCGAGGCTGCGGATCACTTCCTGGAGAGCAGGCCGTCGGTCTCGGCGAGCGTGAAGCGGGTGCTCACGACGGAGTGTTTTTCCGGACCGGGGTGGTGCTTGACGTACGTCGTGGCGACGAGCGTGCCGTCGGGCAGGAGTTCGATGTCGGAGTAGCCGCAGTCGGCGTTGCCCTGACCCGGCCCGTCCGCGGTGGTGCGCGCGGCATTGTGCAGGAGCTTGATCCTGTACTCGCCCTCGCGGCGGCCGACGATGTCGTCGTAGCGTCCCACCCAGGCCACGTAGTGGCCGTAGGTCGGGCTCGTCTTGGCCATGTCGCGCATCGCCACGACGAGCCGGCCGTCGGGGGCGTATTTCATCACGTGGCGGTCGCCCGTGAGCGCGGCGGGGAGTTCCTCGGGCGCGCTCCAGGTGCGGGCGCCGTCGTCGCTCACCGAATAGAGGGAGTTGTGGCGGCGGGTGTTTTCCCGCATGAGCATGAGGAGCTGCCTCCCGTCGGGCGAACGCACGACGCAGGGCTGCGCCCACTGCCCCGGCACGCCGAGGATCACCCGTTCCTTCCGCCAGGTGAGGCCCCCGTCGAGCGACTCGCTCTGCCAGACGACCGGATCCGGATCGCTCGCGTTCTTCGGATCGCGGCGGTCGGACCACATGACGAGCCGCTTCCCGCCGTCGAAGGGGAGGATGCTCTTGGGCGCGACCTCGCCCACGAGCCCGAGCTCCTGCATCGGCGACCAGGTCCTTCCGCCATCCTCGGAAACGGCCCTGCGAAGATTGCCTGGAAAATCACAGCCGCCGAAGACGAAGAGCCGCTCCACGCCCTGCGGATCGGTGAGCCGGTGCATGACCGGCGTGGTCGTCTTCACGCCCCGCCAGTCGTCGGGCGTGGGCAGCGGCGGGCTCCAGGTGCGGCCGCCGTCGTCGCTGCGGGCGAGCGGGCCCAGGTGGCCGGCGTGGTTCATGCACCAGGCCGCGAACATCGTCCGGCCGTCGGCCATGAGCACCGTGTCGCAGTGCCCCTGATACGCCTCCGGGGTGCCGCGGGCCACGACCGCATGCCGCGCCGTGTCGCCCGAGATGTCGACCGTCGGGATCGAGATCTGTCGCAGCGTGCCAGGCGTCGGCCCGGCGAAGGTCGGCGGGGGCTTCGGCCGGCCGCCGGGTGCCGCGACGTCCTCCAGCCGGCCGAACATGATCCGGTCACTCGAGCCCTTGTGGTCGCTCTGCGTGACCGCCAGCCAGATCGTGCCCTCGTGCTCGTGGAACGTCGGATACTGGAACGAGTGCGGCGATTCGAACCGGTACTTTCGCTCCCAGGTCTTCCCGTCGCGTGAGACGTCGATGTTGAACACGCTGCGGTTGCAGTCGCCCACCTTCGTGTTCTCCTGCCAGCCGAGGTGGTAGACGCCACCGAAGCGTTCGAACGTGGGTTTCGAGTTCAGGCCGTTCGGCACGAAGGGCCGCGGCTCGCCGACGGTCCAGGTCCGGCCGTCGCGGCTCGTCGTGAAGTGGTAGTTGCCCTTGTCGTTGCGGCAGATCGCCATCCAGGTGCCGTCGGGCAGCCTGTTGACGGCCGATTCGCTGAGCTGCTCCACCTGCGGCACGTTGAAGTGGCCGATCACCTCGAAGGTGGCGAAATCGTCGAGCAGCACGGCCAGTGCATTCTGCTTGCCCTCGAAGTTGTTGAGCGCGACGTAGCGGCGGCCGTCGAACTCCTTGAAGGAATCGAAGATGTAGAGGCCGCGGCGCACCGGCGGCTTCGTGAAGCCGCGGGCCATGGCGTCGGCATGAAAGTGACGCGGCTCCATGTCGAAGACGCCGGCCGCCGTCTTGAGCCGCGCCTTGTGGATCGAGCCGGCGAACGACTGCGTCCGCAGGTCGAAGTCGCGATACCAGGTCACCGCCTGCTCCTGTGCCGGCTGGCTGCAGAACCAGCAGCGCAGCGTGTGCTCGTCCTTGCGGATGATCCGCGGCACGAAGATCTCGGCGTCGGGGAGCGTCGCGTTCGTGAACGCCTGCCCCGCCTTCGCGAGCAGGTGGGTCTTCTCGACGGCGAGCGTCTCGAGGTTCACGACCGTGAGCACGCAGTACATCGCCTTGCCGGCGCCGTGGCCCGGCTCGATGTCGTTGTCGTGCTCGACGACGTAGGCCCGGTCGCCCACACAGACGAACTCCGCGTCGTGCGCCCCCTTCACCTGCGGCGCCGAGATCCGCACGAGCCGCGCGAGCACCGCGTCGGCCGCGGCCCTGGGATTCCATCCGGCCGGGAGGATCGTCGCGGCGTCCGCGGCCGCGGACGTCGGCCGCGCGTGGGCCGCGGGCCGCGGCGCGAGCGGCCGGCTGATGAGCATCTTCAGCTTCGACTTTGGCCCGACGAGCCGCTTCGCCAGCACGTCGGCCTCGGTGAACCTGGCGAGGAGGATCTCACCGTCGGTGGCCCGATTGCGGTCGTAGGAGATGGAGATCGTGCCGTCCGGCGCCTGGAGGCCGTCGGGATAGGAGATGCCCGCCCGCTCGTCGAGCACGAGGCCTCCCTGCCAGGTGGCGCCGTCGTCGTCGGAAAGCCACGCGCTCAACTGCACGCGGCCCTCGTGGGCGTCGATCCGGTCACCATGCTTCACGAGGAGCAATCGTCCGGACGCCAGCCGACGGACGTGAAAGCGCGCGTTCGGCTGCCGTATTCCGGGCGGTTCGGTCGGCTCGCTCCACGTGCGGCCGCCGTCGGCCGAGGTGGACTGCATGATGCCCTTGGCCGTGCGGGCGAGCATCCAGAGCGACGTGTCGCGCCGCTCGACGATCATGTGCTCGTGCCAGTCGGGATTCGGAAACGCGACGCCGCCCCGTCGCTGCCAGGTCGCCCCCTTGTCGGTCGAGACGAAGACATTCGCGCCGCGGAGCGGGTCGAGTTCGGGGAAGAGGCCCTGGAACGGCCCGAACATGCCCCGTTCCGAGGGATGCGTGCCGAGTCGCTGGTCGAGCGAGATCGGCAGCATCCACTCGCCCGTCGAGAGCACCGTCGGTTTGTTGAGCGTGACGCCGTGCCAGATCCGGCGCGGCGGCGACCAGGCGGGCTCCTCGGCGTCGGGGTTTTCGCAGATGCTCGCCCAGACGCCCCCGCGGCCGTCGAACATCTCCATGCTCTGGTCGAAGATGAGCCAGAGCCGGCCCAGCGGATCGGTCCAGAGATTGCCGACGAGGATGCTGCGATCGCGGGGCAGCCGCGGCGAATGGGAGTCGACGACGAGCCGCGGCTTCGACCAGGTCTCGCCGTCGTCGTCGCTCGTCGCCAGCACGAAGAAGGCCTTCGGGCTGTCGCCGCCGGCGACCCAGCAGGCCCAGAGCCGGCCCTTGGGCGTCCGTTCGATCCCGATCGTCATGCCGTAGTCGAGCTTGTCGTAGTCGTACTGCGGCAGCGGGTCGGTGTTCATCACCGGCGGGATGAGGGCGAGATCGGCGATGCGGCGGAGCGTCTCCCGCTCGTAGGCCCGGATCTCGTCGGGAGACATCGCGGCGAAGCGGGCTTCGGTGGAATCCTGGGCGACGGCAGCCGCAGGGCGTGCCGCCCCACACGTTGCCAGGCCGATCACGAGGATCAGCGGCCAGACTCTGCGGGTCATCGGAGGTATCTCCTCGGGCGGGTACGCGGGGGACTACTTGGGCACCGCTGCGGACGGCCGCTGCATGCCGCGGGCCCTGCTCTTGACGAGCTGCTTGAACGCCGCGTTCGACGTCACGAGCCTGCCCGCCTGCACGTCCTCGTCGCGGAATCGTGCGAAGAGGATCTCGGCCGCGCCGCCGCGATCGCGGTCGTAGTGCACGTAGACGTCGCCATTCGGGGCCTGGGCGATGTCGGGATAGGAGACGCCGGCTCGCTCGTCGAGCAAAAGCCCCTTCGACCAGGTCTTGCCATCGTCGCTCGAGAGAAAGGCGGTCAGCTCCTTGCGCACTCCCCAGTCCTGCGGCCCCTTGCGCTCGGGAGACGTGGCCATGTCCTGGCCGTGCTTGACGAGCAGGAGACTCCCCGAAGCGAGCCGGCGGAACACCGCCTTGCTGTTGACGTGCGGGAAGAAGGTCGTCTGCGGCTCCCAGGTCGCACCGCCGTCGCGGGAAAAACTCTGGAACGCCTCCCGCATGCCCCGCGAGAGCATCCAGAGCCGGCCGTCGGCCAGCTCGACCACGGAGTGCTCGTTGAAGCAGCTGTCGTTGAAGATGATGCCGCCGCGGTACCGCCAGCTCGCCCCCTCGTCGTCAGAGACGAACACGTTGGCCCCACGCACGGCGTCGAGCTCCCGATAGCGGTCGGCGAAGGGCTTGTCGATGTGCCACCGCTCCCAGAGCGACACCGGCAGGATCCATTCGCCGCTCCTGCGCACGATCGGCTTGTTGAGCGACGCGCCGAAGCCGATGAAGACCGGCTCGGTCCACACCGGGTTCTCGGCGTCGGGGTCGTCGCAGCGGACGAACCAGTTGGTGCAACTGCCGTCGAACATGCCGCACGACTGGTGGAAGAAGAGCCAGAGCCGACCCTTCGGATCGCACCAGAACGACCCCAGCCGCGTCCCCATCCTCAGGCCATGCGCCTGCGGATCGATCACGAACACGGGGTCGCGCCAGGATTCCCCGGCGTCGTCGCTGAAGCTTGCGAGCAGATACGCGTTCGGTCCGTCCTGCCCGCCTGCCCAGCAGGTCCAGAGCCGCCCTTTGGGCGTCGATTCCATGCTCGCCGCCATGGCGAACGGCAGATACTTCTCGGCATACGCCGGAAACGGGTCGAGAATGAGCTGCGGCCGCACGTGGATGCTGTTGAGCAGCTCCTGCGTCACCGTCACGACCGGCGGTTGCGGGTCGGCGGCGGACAGGGCGGCCGGCGTGACGACGCATGCGAGGGCGGCGATGCAGGACATTCCTGTCGGCAGGCATCTGGTCATCGTGTGACTCCTCCCTCGAGATGCAGTTCCACCTTCTCGATCGTGACCGGCTTCGAGGCGGGAAACGGACCCGAGCGCTGCACGGAGATCGCGATCTCGTTCGCGCCGTGTTTCAGGGACTCGACGGGCACCGCGAACTCGACCCGGGTGAGTCGCTGGGCGGCGAGGTTCTTCACAAGGTTTCCGGGGGTCACGGTCTCCGGCTGGGGCAGCGGCGAGAAGATGCGGGCATCCTTCCACTGCGGGTCGACGAGGCTGCGCGCCAGGCCTGAGCCATTGAAATGGACGGCGGCCTCGTCACCCTCCACGTGGTTGAAGAGCACGAGCCGCAGCGTGGCCGCGGTGCCGGGCTTCACGGGTTCCCAGAGGGACAGTGTGAGCATGCAAGGGGTGCCGTCGTACCGCAGGGTGACCGGCAGCTGGGCGTGGCTGTTCGCCGAACCGTGGCCTTCGTTGTGTGCGTAGCCGCCGCGACGATCGAGGGCGTAGTATC
>CAIWZS010000321.1 GCA_903917235.1 uncultured Planctomycetaceae bacterium
ACCACGCCGCAGCCCAGTCCGACCGCGTCCGCAGCGACGCGTCCGCTCCCAAACAGCCCTCCCACGCGACCAGACATAGCGCCAGATCCTCGTCCAGCTCGCCCGCCTGCCAGGCCCGTCGCCGCGTGAACTTCACCACCCGCCGCGGCATGCACTCACCTCCGCGTCCAACTCCGCATCAATTCGGCCAGCTGCTTCTGCGCCTGCCGCTCGAGGTCCAGGCACGGGTGAGCGATCGGATTCTGCTTCCCGTCGCGGACCATCACGCCGTCGGCCTCCACGAGCGCCCGAGCCTGCCGCATCGCGAGCAACTGACTCGCCATCGCCTCGACCAGCGGTCCCGGCGTCTCCGGGATGCAGCTGGCCCGCACCTCCTCGAGCGCCGCCGCACGCCCGCACGCTGATTCGCTCGCCTTCGCCATCACCGCCCCCGTAACGACTTCGCCGACGGATACGTGAGCCGACGCTGCACCTCGCCCGTCGAGATGCTTCCCGCCGGTCGCACGCCCGGCACGCTCTCGAGCGCCGTCATCTCCGCCCGAAAGTCCCCCTCCGGTGCCTCCTCGAAGATCGCGTCCACCACGCCGGTAAGGAACCCGCACAACCCCGCGTCGTCGCTCACCTCGAGATTCTCAAGCCGAGGGTTTTCGTTGAGGTTCATGCTCGTCCGCACCGCGAGGTTCCATCGCTCGTTCCGGATCGCCAGGAACTTGCAATGGCTTGCCGTCACCCGGATGCACGCGTCGCCGAACAGCGACCGCATCCGCGCGACGAACGACGGTTGCCGCGCCTCGAACGACCGATCGACCACCCACCGCATCCGCCGGATCGCCGACTGCTCGAGCAGCGACGCCGACCGCGTGAGATCCGCGTGAGCAGCCGTCCACACGCTCACGTCCACGTCCGCCGGGCCGGTCTGCTCCACGAGATAGTGCAGCGCGTCGATCAGTGAGAACTGGCCGAACGTCAGCACGTACACCTCGCAGCCCGGCTCGAGCACGCCGAGCGCGTCGGCCGCGTTACCCGTCTTCGCCGCCCGCGTCATCCGGTGCCCGCTCATGCTCGCTCGCCTCCAGACCTGCGCCTGCATCACCCGCCCTCCAGACTCACGCCGAGCGTCGCCAGGTTCCTCGCGGCTTGCGCCCGATGGTCCCGCTCGAGGATCGCCGCCGGATGCGGCCGCACTCGATACGTTGCATCGCCTTACGGCGATCGTCCAAGTGCCGCTGCGACCTGTGCCACTCCCTCTCTGCGACTTTCGCCAAAGACTCGACCGTAGTACGAACATGCTCCATGTCTGCCAGCGTCACGTGCGACACCAGAGACTTTGTGTTGCTGGCTCGCCGTGTTTTTTGCGTGCACGCTTTTTCGCCATGCTCGAGCCCTCCCGCGTCACCCGCTCGCCAGTGCCGCTCGTTCCGCCGATCGCCAATTCGCAGGCGCGTAGTGATCGGTCATCGCCGCCTCACTGTGACCCGCCGTCGCCTGCGTCGCCTCCAGACCTTGCTGCCGACGAATCTCACGCAGCCTCAGATACAGCAGTTGGTACGGAGTCCAATAGGGCAGGGGAGCCTAGCCCTGCTCCTCACGCTCTTCGTTCGCCTTGTCCACCGCTCGCCGGATCGCAATCCGTAGCGCGTCCTTCGTGAACCGGCGACCGACCCGTGGCGACGGTCGC
>CAIWZS010000322.1 GCA_903917235.1 uncultured Planctomycetaceae bacterium
CGAGATCGATGACAACGTCGTCGTGGCCAACGGCGGCGGCTCGATCACGGCCACGGGCGGCCCGAGCGACGGCGGCTATGTGCAGATCTTCGGCAACAGCCGCGGCCGGATCGACGGCACGGCGGGCCAGTTCGACGAAGACCTCACGATCGTGGCCAACTCCTACGTCACGGTGACCGGCGCCGTCGGCAGCATCCAACGCCCCGACGACCTCACGCTCACGAGCAACAACGCGCAGCCGATCAACCTCCAGCAGTCGGTGTCGCTGACGGGCGACCTGCGGGTCACGAAGGCGGGCACGTTCACCGTCGGCTCGACGGTGGTCGTGGACGGCGACCTGGTGATCGATCAGGCGACGATGGTCTCGTTCGCCGGCAACGTCACGGTCGGTGGCAACCTCACGATCACGCAGGCCACCGGCGTGACCTTCGGCGGCATGCTGACCGTCGGCGGCACGCTGACGATCGGCAGCCCCACAGGCACCACCCGGTTCGCGGGCGACGTGCTCGTGGGAGCCGCGTCGGTGACGAGCACGTCGCTCCTGGTGATGGCGGACTTCATGACGACCGGTGCGGTGGGTGACGGTGACGTCACGTTCACCACCGACCAGGTGAACGTGATGATGGCCAGTCTTGCGGTCGATCCGTCCGAGACGGAAGCCACGCTCGTCATCAAGCCGCGCACGACGTCCCTCGACCTGACCATCGCCTCGCCCCCGGGGACCCCGGCCGGCCTCACCATCACCGACGCCGACATCCTGGCGATCCAGCCGGGCTGGAAGCGGGTGGTGTTCGGCGACGAGGCCGCGGGCACCGGGGCCGTGAAGGTCGGCTCGATCGGCTCGCAGTACGGTGGCTTCTCGCAGATTCTCAATACGACCACGATCGTGGGCGGGACGATCGACGTGGTGCAGCCCGTCGACGTGACGTCGCTCGCCGCCTATCTCGACCTCGTGGCCCGCGGCACCGGTTCGGGCGGCGGACGGATCACGGTGTCGGCGCCGATCAACCAGACCGAAGGGGAGCGGAACGACTGGGTGAGGCTGACGTCCGCCGGCACGATCCAGATCGACGCCCCGATCTGGGCGAGCCAGACCGTCTCGCTCACCACGACCGCCGGCGGCACGATCGGCCAGGCGGCCACGTCCGCGGCGCTCACCACCCCCCAGCTCGCGATCGTCGCAGATGGTCGCGTGACGCTCGCCGAAGCAGGCAACGCGTTGTCGACCGTGGCCATGAGCACGACCAACGACGATCTGTATCTGCGGGAGGATTCCGGCTACTCGATCGGTCAGATCACGACCAACGACACCGACCGCGACGTGCCCCAGCAGGTGACCGTCACGGGCATCATCGCCGGAGCGGGCACCGTCCGTCTCCTGACCGTTTCGGCCGACCCGGTCTCGACGGTCACCCAGACGAAGGCGATCGTCGCGGGTGGCCTCGGCCTCGAGGGCGTGGGCACGGAGTGGAATCTCTCGCTCGCGTCCAACGACATCGCCACCCTGGCTGCAGACACGGGGAAGGTCACGTTCCGTGACGTGGATGACCTCACGATCGGCACGGTGGCCGCGGTCGCGCCGCGGGCCCAGCTCGACGGCATCGTCGTGCTGCGCTCGGTCGACGTCACGGCTGGCACCACGCTCACGATCACGGCGGCCGGCGACATCGCATCGGCCGCGTCGAGCGGCACGGCGGTGAACCTCTCCGCGGCCTCCGGGATCAGCACCGCCGGCGACGTGATCACCGCCGGCGGCGACGTGAACTACAACCACGCCGTCACGCTCACCGGCGACGTCGTGCTCGACCTCGAGGACGGCGCGGCCCGCGGCCTCGTGACCTTCGCCGACGTGATCGACGGCACGACCTCGGGCCAGCAGTCGCTCACGGTCGGCGGCGACCTCGACGGCTCCGGTTCGATCGGCTCGGCCGTGGCGCTCGAGAGCCTCTCGGTGTCGGGCGACACGACGCTCGCCGGCGGGCTGACCCTGCGGACGACGGGCAACCAGACCTATTCCGGCGGGTTCCA
>CAIWZS010000323.1 GCA_903917235.1 uncultured Planctomycetaceae bacterium
CGCGTGATGCCGGCCACCGCCAGATCGGTGGCCATGGCGGGGTGGTACAGGCGATGCGTGTCGGTTCGTGCCACGGCGTTGAGGAAGGTGACGTACTGCCCGACGGTGACGGCGGTCCTCGCGATCGCGTAGTCGGAGGCGACCGCGCCGAATCCGGTGGTGTCGGCCGTGTTGTTGGCGTTCGCGACCGTCACCAGATCCACCGTGACCGGCTCGGCGGCGACCGACGCCGCAGCGAGCCTGAACCCGGCGTTCGAGGCGGCGGTGGTCGACTGAGCACCGAGGCGGTAGCCCGATTCGAGGTACGACGCGAACGACGTCCAGCCGCCACCCCGGAGGATCACCGCTCCGCCCGTCATGCCCGCCGACTCGGTCAACTCCCAGACGTTCCCGTTCTGGTCGAACGTTCCGTACCAACTCTCGCTCGAGCGCATGGCGCCCACGTTGGTGAGGTAGTTCTGCGTAGCCTCGATCGTCGGCTCCTGCGTGACGGTCATCGCGCCGGTCGAAAAGATGTAGTTGACCTGGTTCGCCGCGTCGCCGATCACGTTGCCGGGCGTCGCATTGCTGCGGGTGGCGAAGCGAAAGTATCCACCGCTGCTCTGCTGCAGGGATGGGTCGTAATACGCCGCCTTGTACCACTCGTTCTCCGTGGGCAGGAAAAACGTCGGGGGCTTTCCGGTCGAGGGATTCACCGTGTTGCGCACCGGCAGCGTGCCGGCCACGACGTTCGTCAGGTCGTACGCGCCGTTTTCGGTCGTGGCACTTCCCTGCTCGCCCGCTGGCTGTCCGTTCGCCATCCAGTTGGCGAAGCGGGCTGCATCGAACCAGCTGACATACGTGATGGGGCGGTGGGCTGAACTGCTCGCGCCCGGGGGCGCGATGCCCGCCGGTCCCGTCACGGCATACGTGAAGCCTGCCGCGGTCGAGGTGCGGGTGATCCCGGCCGAGGTCCTGTCCTGCGCCATCCCCTCGTGGTAGAGGCCCGCCGGATCCTCGGCGGCCACGGCATTGAGGAACGCCGTGTATTCGCCGATCGTCACCTCGTACTTCCCGATCCGAAACGACTCGGTCACACGACCGTAGCCGGTGGCAGGATCGGCGGCGTTCGTGACGTCGCCCACGGGGACGAAGATCGGATCGATCGCCGCGAGGGCCAGCCTTGTTTCGAGCCGCTGAAACGACAGACGTGGTCTCGCGAGCCGACGACGTGAGGAGCTGGGCATCGGTGAACTTGCGGGATGATGGGCTCGAGCCGTCCGACCGTCGAGTCTACCCTCGCACAAACCCGTCGGCGGCGGCAGCGGCACCCACCGCGTCACCCGCAACGTCACGGCGTGGCGGCGGGCTTCCCCTGTCGCGTGGTGTCCGTACGCCCGCGCGGCCGCTTCGGGGCGAAGTCGTGGCCCCTCCACCAGTCGGGCCCCTCCGCCTCGATTTCGGCCGTGAGCATCTCGAGCCGGGAGAGCATCGCCGCGCACCGCTCGGCCTCCCGCGACGCAAGGTCGTGCGACTCGGCGCGATCGGTCGCGAGGTTGTAGAGCTCGGGCGTGGCGAGTGATTCGTCCGCGACGAGCTTCCACGGTCCTTCGCGGTAGGCCACGAAGCCGCCCCAGCGCCAGTACATCGGCGCGGCGCGTTCACCGACAGGGCCGAAGATGTCCACGCCGTCGATCGGGCGGTCGTCCGGTATCGCGACCCCGGCCGCGCGGAGCGCGGTCGGAAAGAAGTCGCTGCCGATCACGGGCTGGTCGCTGCGACTTCCCGCCCCGACCCTGCCAGGCCAGCGGATGAGCCCGGGCACGCGATGGCCCCCCTCGTACATCGATCGCTTGCGTCCGCGCAGCGGTCCCGCGAGACCGCGGCCGGGGCCCTTGTCGCCCGCGCCCTCGGGGCCGTTGTCGCTCGTGAAGAAGACGAGGGTCGAGTCGCGCACGCCCAGGCGGTCGAGCGACTGCATCAGGCTGCCGAAGGCGTCGTCGAGCTGCGTGACGTTCGCCCGGTAGGTCCGTTCCTCAGGGTCCGCCACCCGGGCATGCTGTCGCTCGTACCGCTCTGCCGAGGCGATCGGATAGTGTGGCTCGTGCGTCCATACGGCGAGAAAAAATGGCTTCGTGCGGTCGTGCCGGGTCTCCAGCCACGTGACGGCCTCGCGGACGACGAAGGGCGCCGAGAAGTCGTCCGCCTTGCCGATCGGCCGACCGTTGCGGACGAGGTTCTCCGGAAACGCATGACTGGGGGCGGCGTTGTTCTGCGTGGCGAGCCACCAGTCGTAGCCGTGGTGATGCGGCTGGGGCTGGTCGTCCATGTTGAACCGACCGTTGAGATGCCACTTGCCGACGTGGCAGGTCTCGTAGCCGGCGGCCTTCAGCAGCGTCGGGAGCGAGCGCTCCGTGGTACGCAGGTGGATCGGGCTGCCCTCGGGAATCCACGTGAACACGCCGTTGCGATACGGCATCCGCCCCGTCAGCAGGCTCGAGCGCGACGGAGAGCAGACGCTCGACGCCGAGTGGCAATCGGTCAGCAGCATGCCCTCGCCGGCAAAACGGTCAAGATTCGGCGTGATCGCCCCGTGGTTGCCATAACAGCCAAGCTCGCCGTACCCGAGGTCATCGGCCAGGAAGAGCACGATGTTGGGCGGTGGGGCGGCCTGCGTCGATGGCATCATGCCCGCGGACATGCCCCACGCGATGAGCAGAAGATGCATCGGGACCACCCGCACCCATCCTTCGCGCCTCATGAAGTCCACCTCCTGCCGGCAGGATCCCGTCAATCGTGGGCGACAGCCTCGGCCGGCGTCCAGCGCCGGACGGCCCGAGACTCCGGCGCATTGTCGCCGCGGCAACGGGCCCGCGGAAAGCCCCGGCAGCCCCATGTGGCCCCACGCCGAGGCCGGGCACCGTGATGATCCGGGCCCACGGATCGCTCACGCCTCGGCGGCGGTGCGGCGCGTCAGTCGGTCCATCGCGAGGCCGACGACTCCCCCGACCGTGATCGGCACGAGGGCATGGATCGGAATGAAGACGACCGCGATGGCGGCCTGCGCGTCGGCCGAGAGATCGAGCGAGCCATGCGCCCAGGCGAGATAGCCGAATCCCAGGCCGCATGGCAGGAGCCACCACCTCGGCTGCCGGATGAGCGACGTCCAGACGAGCATCCACCCCAAGGCGATGCCGTCCAGGGCGGTGGTGAACAGGAAGCCCCCCACACCCGCGGCCGTGTACTGCTCGAGCCAGGCGAGTCCGCCCGGAAGGCGGGCGAGGTACGGAAGCAGGATGCCCGCAGCGGCGATCAGGAGGCGCCCTGTCGATGCAGCGGCGGTGCTGTGTGTCATCGGCGGGAACGAAGTGTACCGCGCTGACGCGCCGCTTGTGAAAAACCATGCGTGCGTGCAAGCGCGTGGCCGGATGATGGCCGTACGTACCTCACCCAGCCGGTGGCCCGGTCGCCCCGGCTCGTTTCGGAAGATCAACCCAGAAGGGAGCCCGTCATGACGATGCCCGTCCGTATCCACCTCGCCCACGCCGCCATCCTCATGCTGGCGGAAGCGAAGACGGCGACCGAGGCCTTTGACCGCGGCGAAACGAACGTCTTCGAGGCGGTGGACGCGATCACCGGGGCGATCGAAGCGTATCGGTCGGCCGCACGGCCGGATCCGCGTCGTGCCGCCGCGTAGGAGGCGCCTTCGTCCCGTGGAGCGGTGCGCCGGAAACGAGCCGAGACGGGGTGGCATCGCGCTCGTGATGTTCACGAGCGCCACGACAGTTTGCGACAGGACCGCCACCGGGGCTACGCTGCGGGAGGCGACGGTCATGGACGTGGGAACACGTCTCGCGGATCGGCGCACCCGGCGGAGGCTGCTCACGATGTTGTGGCACTCGAGGATGGGCAGATGCTCGGCGTGGGCGTCGATCGGCGCCGCCGTCGGGGCGGCGATCGCCACTCCACTGCCGGTCGCGACCGCTGGGCCATTTCAGGCGGGCGCCGCGGTCGTGGACATCACGCCCCGCAACGCGCCGCCGGAGCCTCCGTCGATCGTTGCCGGCGGGTTTCTCGAAAGCCAGGCCACACGGGTCATCGATCCGCTCCATGTGCGGGCGATCGTGCTCGATGACGGAGGTGGCCCACCAGACGCCGTGCCGGAACCACGCCGCGAGCCCGTGCGCATCGCGCTCGTCGTCGTCGATACCTGCATGATGCCGCAGTCGCTCGTCGACGAGGCGAAGACCCTCGCCGCGGACCGCAGCGGCATCCCGCCGGAACGCATGCTCGTGTGCGCCACGCACACGCACGCAGCCCCCGCGGCCATGAGCTGCCTCGGCACTCGCGTCGATCAGCCGTATGCGGCAAGGCTGCCGGCCGCCATCGCCACCGCAATCGTCGCCGCCGCCGAGCGACTCGAGCCGGCCACCATCGGCTGGGGGGCGGTCGATGACTGGGAGCACACCCACAACCGCCGCTGGATTCGCCGTCCCGAGACCCGCGTCACAGATCCCTTCGGATCGCCAACAAGCCTTGCGAACATGCACCCGGGCTATCTCTCCAAGGACGTGATCGGCCCCTCGGGGCCCGTCGATCCGCAGCTGTCGGTGCTGTCGGTCCGATCCGCGCGAGGGGAGCCGTTGGCGATGCTCGCCTGTTACTCCCAGCACTACTTCGGGTCACCAGCCGTGTCGGCCGATTGTTTCGGCCACTTCTGCCGCGCGGTCGCCGCGCTGGTCGGTGCTCCGGGCGACGGCAATGGACCGTTCGTCTGCGCCCTCGCCCAGGGCACGAGTGGCGATCTGATGTGGATGGACTACGGCGCTCCCAAGCGAGCGATCGCGGTGCAGGAGTATGCGTCCGCGGTGGCACGCCGCGCCCACGCGGCCATCCAGCGGATCGACCACCGGGACGATGCGACGCTCGCGATGGCCGAGCGAAAGCTCGATCTCGCCTATCGCGTGCCGGACGAGCAGCGTCTGGCGTGGGCGAGGCCGATCGCCGCGGGCATCGTCGATGATCTGCCCGGGAACATCCCCGAGGTCTACGCCCGCGAGGCGTTGATCCTCCACGAGCGGCAGCGGACCACGCTCACGCTCCAGGCGGTGCGCATCGGCGACGCCACCATCGCGGCCCTGCCCAACGAGACCTATGCGCTCACCGGACTGAAGCTCCGCTCGCGTTCACCGGCGTCACTTCATTGCACGATCGAGCTTGCCAACGGGGCCGAGGGCTATATCCCGCCTCCCGAGCAGCACGTCCTCGGTGGGTACACGACGTGGCCCGCCCGAACCGCCGGACTCGAGGTGGCTGCGGAGCCCCGCATCGTCAGCACGCTCGTCGATGCGCTCGAGGAAGTCACCGGTCGGCCGGCCCGCGTGCCCACCGACATCCACGGACCGGCCGCCACCGTGGTTCTCGACGCTCAGCCGGCCGGTCTGTGGCGCTGCGAGGACGACGAGGGCACGACCCTGCGCAATGCGATTGCAGGCGGGGACCCCGCGACGTTGTCCCCCGGCTTTGCGTGGTACCTGCCGGGCGTGCGGGCGGGCACGGGCACCGGCCCCGGTGAGGCGCTGCGTCCCGGCGTGTTTTCCGGGCCCGAGTCGATCAATCGAGCGATTCATCTCGCCGGGGGCGCGATCACCCTGCCGACGTCACCGCCCGCGGCCGACACCACGCTCGTGGCATGGGTCTGGCTCGGCGAGCGGAGCGGAGCGTCTGTCCGCGAAGGCGGTGTCTGCGCCGGGCTCGCGGCCGATGACGTCGTCGCCCGCCAGGACGCCGACCACGCCGTGCGCTTCGACCTCGGCCCGGCGCGGGGCACGAGGACGTATCGTGCCGATGAGTGGCATCAGATCGCCGTCGTCCGACGCGGTGACACGGTCGCGGTGCACGTCGATGGGGCGGAGGACCCCGACGTGACCGGCCCGGTCGCCCCGTCATCGAAGCCGCTGGTGATCGGCCGCGGGCTCCAGGGAAAGGTGGACGAAATCGCCTGCTTCACGCGTGCCCTGTCACCGGCCGAGATCGCACAATTCTGGACTGCGTCGGGCGTGGCCGAGGAACGGGCGGCGGCGGAGGCCGCACGGCGGGCCGCTGAGGATGCGCGGCGGCTCGAGGCCGCGGCACCGACGCTTCCCGGCGATCACGACGCGCGCGTGGCGGCCTTGCATCCAGCACGGTTCTGGCGACTGGACGAGTCGCCACAGGGCGGTGTTGCGAGCGGTGCCGTGCGGTTCGATCCCGGAGCCTTCGGCTCGTTCCACGGGGGACGGATCGTCGCCACCGATGATGCTCTCGACGACACGTGGAGCGTGGCCTTCTGGTTTCGCAATGATCTGCCCGCCACCGCGCGTGCGGTGAGCGCCTACCTGTTTTCGCGCGGGCCGCGGGAGGATCGTGACGCCCCGGGGGATCACCTCGGGATCGGCGGCACCGCGCCAGGCACCGCTCCGGGCCGGCTCCTCGTCTTCAACGGGAACCGCGCGGGCGATGTGCTCAGCGGGCACACGGAACTGCCGGAGCGATCGTGGAACCATGTCGTCATGACGCGATCGCGGGATCGGGTGACGGTCTGGCTCAACGGGGCGGCCGCACCGGACATCGACGGCGTGCTCCCGGTCACCGCCCCGGAATCGCGGGCGTATTCCGTCGGCACGCGCAGCGATGACTTCGCGCCACTCGAGGGGTATCTCGCCGCCTTCGTCCTTTTCGATCGGGCGGTCGATGCCGCGGACGCGCAGGCACTTTTCGCAGCCTCGGGCCGCACTCCCGGCGAGCCCCTGTTGGTCGGTGATCCCCCCGCACCCCCCGCCGGACCGCGGCCGCCGGAGGAGACGCGTCGCGGGATCCGCGTTCCTTCCGGCTACCGCGTCGAACTGGTCGCCGCCGAACCTGAGGTGCTGGACCCGGTCGCCTTCGACTGGGACGCCGCGGGGCGACTGTGGGTCGTCGAGATGGCCGACTATCCGTCCGGCATGGATGGGGCTGGCCAGGCCGGCGGACGGGTGCGGGTGCTCGAGGACGCCGACGGTGACGGCCGCTACGAGAAGAGTCGGCTCTTCGCCACGGGGCTCTCGTTTCCCAACGGCATCGTGACCTGGCGGGATGGCGTCATCGTGACGGCGGCTCCCCGGATCCTCCTCCTGCGTGACACCGACGGCGATGGTCGCAGCGACCGCGAGGAGACGCTCCTCGAAGGCTTCATGGAGGGCAATCAACAGCTTCGTGTCAACGGCCTGCGGCGGGGACTCGACACGACGCTCTGGTGCGCGAGCGGTGGCCACCACGGCGGTCATGGTGCGAAGACGACGATCACCTCGCCCCGGACGGGCCGCACCCATGCGCTGGGCAGTCATGACTTCCGATTCGACCCCGACACGGGCGAGGTCTGGATCGAGTCCGGCCCGTCGCAATTCGGCCGCTGCCGCGATCCACACGGACACTGGTTCGGCACGCAGAACGCGAATCCCTTGTGGCACTGGGTGATCGCCGATCGGCACGCCGCCCGCAATCCCTTCGTCGCGCCCGAGCGGACGCTGGAACACGTCGTGGGCCCGGGCAGCCCACCGGTGCGGCCCGCGAGCCCACCCGAAAAACGCTTTCACAGCTTCCATCAGGCGGGCAGATTCACCTCCGCCTGCGGCAGCGCGGTCGAACAGGCCGATGCGCTCCTTGCCGACGGGGCACTCCACGCCTTCACGTGCGAGCCGTTCCACAACCTCGTCCAGCACAACGTGCTCACCGACGCGGGCGCGACGTTCAGCGCCTTCCGGCCCGATGCGGAAGGCCCCACCGATTTCTTTGCGGCCGACGACGGCTGGTGTCGGCCGGTCATGGCGCGCATCGGCCCGGACGGCGCACTGTGGGTGGCCGACATGTATCGCAACGTCATCGAACACCCCGACTGGCTGCCGCCTGGCGCGAGGGCGGAACTTCAGCCGAGGTATCGACTTGGCGACGACCGTGGCCGCATCTGGCGTGTGGTGCGGGACTCAGGGCCACCGATGCGATTCCCGGATGCCATCCGCCAGGCCAGGACGCCGGGCGAACGGGTTGCGCTGCTCGACAGCCCCAGTGCGTGGCAGCGTGACCTCGCAGCCGCGCAGCTCGTGCGTGATTCCGATGCCGAGACTCGCCGTGTCGTCCCCAAGCTGCTCGCCAACCTCGTGTGGACGGCGAGCCGACCCGAGACGCGCCTCCAGGCCCTGTGGACGCTCGAGGCACTCGGCGCACTCGACGACCCGCTGCTGATCGACGCGCTCGGCGACAGCCATCCCCGCGTCCGGGAGCAGGCCGTCCAGATCGCCGAGCGCCGCGAATCTCCGTCCGTGATCGAGTCCGCCGCCGCGCTCGCCCACGATCCGGATGCAAAAGTCTGCCTGCAGGTGGCGCTCGCCTGCGGGGCCTGGCCCGGCCCGCAGGCAGCCGATGCGCTCGCGCAGGTCGCAAGGCGGTTTCCCGACGACGCGATCATGCGCACTGCTGTGGTCACCTCGGCACTCACCCACTTCGAGGCGTTTGCCCGCACCATCGCCGGCTCCGATCCGGCGGTGAGGTCGGCGTATCACGAGCCGCTGGTGCGCATGACCGCCGGCCGACGTGACCGCACCGTGCTGGCGACACTTCTTGCTGCGGCCTTGGCGGAGGAGGAACGACGCGTTGCCGACCTCGATGCCCTCTTGAACGCGATGCAGCGGCTTGGCACCGATCCGTGGCGGATCGCGACGGAAGGCGTCGGCCCCGACGTGGCGATCAGGGCACAGGTGCAGCGGCTCGACGCGGAGCTGACGCGACTCGCCACCGTCGCGGAGGACGAATCCTGTGCCGACGACACCCGCATCGCGGCGGCCCGGCTGCTCGCGTGCGTGGCAACGCATCGGGATCGTGGGCTTGCCTGTCTCGCCCGGTGGCTCGGGCCGCAGGTCGATCCGGCACGCCAGGCCATGGTGCTCGACGCGATCGGCCGCTCGGGCGCGGAGCGGGCTCCCGCCATGCTCGCGACGGCATGGCCCGCACTCGGTCCGACGGCGCGCGGACATGCGATCGACGTGTGGCTGTCGCGTCCGCCCTGGACGACCGATCTCGTGAATCGCATCGAGCACGGGGAGGTCGCGGCGGGCAGCCTGTCGCTGCTCCAGCGGGACCGCCTGCGATCGCACCCCGACAAAGCGCTCGCGGCACGAGCGACGGCCGCGCTCGCGTCCGGCCCCACGCCCACGCGACGTGTCGTGGTCGATCGCTACATGCCGGCGCTCACCGGGAAGGGGGACGCTTCGCGTGGTCGAGAAACCTATCGACGGGCGTGCGCCGCCTGCCATCGCCGCGGCGACGAGGGCCGGGAGGTCGGGCCGAATCTCGCGACCGTCAGCGGCCACGCGCCCGAGCGGCTCCTGGCCAACATCCTCGATCCCAACGCCGACATCCAGCCGGGCTACCAGGCGTCCACCTGCGTGCTCGTGACGGGAGAGGTGGTCACCGGCGTGGTGGCGAACGAGACCGGCGGCAGCCTGACGATGCGGCTCGCCGACGGCACGGTCCGCGCGATCTCGCGTGACGAGATCGACGACCTTGTCACGTCGAAGCTGTCGTTCATGCCCGAGGGACTGGAGGCGGCGGTGACGGTCGAGCAGATGCGCGACCTGCTCGCGTTCCTCACGTCACCGGCCGGATGAGCCGACTTCGCAGTGTGGCCGTACGGTCGACATCACCTCGCAGAACGGTCCGGGAAGCGGCTACGGAACCGGCATCCCGGAATGGTCGGCGTCCCGGGTTCCGCCCCCGTCTCCCGGACGTTGTGGCAGCAGCCGTGCGAGAATCGTCTGGTGCTCTGCCAGCACCGTTCTGAACTCCGTTCGGGTGGCGAGGTTTTCCCGCTCCTCCGGGTCGGACTCGTAGTCGTACAGTTCCACGGCGCGCGGTCGCTCGCTGAAGACGGGCCGATCGCCACTCAGGTCGGCTGACCTCCATTCGATGTAGCGGTGGCGTGGCGTCCGCACCGACCAGCCCATCGTCGCCTGCGGCCCACGCCCATGGCACGCCTGAGTGAGCGCGGCGTCCCGAGACTTTTCCGCGGTGCCCCGCATCAGCGGCACGAGGCTCACCCCCTCGACGTGGAGCGGGGCGGACAGACCCGCCAGTTCACAGAGCGTCGGAAACACGTCGAGCGATTCGGTCACCGCCCCCACCCGTCGGCCGCACCCGACGCCGGGGGCGGAGACGATGAGTGGCACGCGGGCGGCGTCCTCGTAGTTCGTGAGCTTTCCCCAGTGGCCATGCTCACCGAGGTGCCAGCCGTGGTCGCCCCAAAGACAAACCACGGTGTTCCCCGCGACACCACACTCCTCGAGCGTGCGCATGAGCAGGCCAACCTGTGCATCGATGTACGTCACGCATGCCGCATACCCGTGGATCAATTCGCGCTGGAACGCTGCGGGGAGCGGCACGCCGCCGGGCACATCCGCGTAATCGCGCAATTCGCCGGAGTTGCCGTAGAAGGCGAGGTCGTACGGACTGCCCCGCGGCAGGTCCTGGAACGGGGCGAGCGGGATCGACTCGCGTTCGTAACGGAGCCAGTGGACCGTTGGTGCAACGAAGGGCAGGTGGGGCTTCACGAACCCGACGGCGAGAAAGAACGGCCGGCCCGTCTCGGTGAATTCCCGAATCCGTTTGGCCGCCGTGCGCGCAAGGCCCCCATCGTGGTAGGCGTCGTCCACGACATCGCACGCCTCCGTCGCCGGGCCCACGGGCCGCTCTCCCGCCGAGCGAGCCTCTCTCAGTCGGGCCTTCGTGCCGGGATCCTGATATCCACCCGGCGCAGGCGGGCCTCCCGGGGCGAGCTCCCACGGACCGTACGGGATGGTCCACGAGACGGCGTCATGACCCTCGTCGACGGTCCGGCCGTCGAACACCTTGTGCAGTGGATGCGTGACGTACCCATGGTTCTTGAAATGCTGCGGCAACGTGACGATGTCGGGAAACCGTGTGCGCAACAGATCCTGGGGTTGGTCGGGATTGAGATAGATGCCGGTGCGGTCGGGCCGCATGCCGGTGAGCAGGCTGAATCGCGTGGGCGCGCACAGCGCCACCTGGCAGTAGTTCGCGGTGAAGACCGTGCCCTGCGCGGCGAGGCGATCGATGTGCGGCGAATGGATCCACGAAGCACCGTAGCAGCCCAGCAGGGGCTTCAGGTCGTCACAGACGATGAAGAGCACGTTGGGGCGACCGCTTGATCCGCCCTCGGGCGTCGCAGCCGACCCGACCGCCTGCAGGAGCGACAGCAGGATCAGGACCGCGCGCCGACACGTCATACTCGTCATCGACGTCGCTCCCCTGACTCGGCACGTGATTGGTCACCGGGGTTCGGGCCGTAGGCGGCGATCGCCGTGACGAGGTCCCCCAGAAAACGGGCGGCGGGGGCGCCGTCGACGATGCGGTGGTCGAACGTGAGCGACAGGGGCAGCTGCCGCTGGAACGTGACGCCGTCGCCATCGGCCGCCGGCACCGGCTGCATCCGGATCGCGCCCACGCCGAGGATCGCCGCCTCCGGATGATTGATCACCGGCGTGAAGAACTCGAGTCCGTAGGAGCCGAGTGTCGTGAGCGTGAACACGCCTCCCTGCATGTCAACGGCGGAGAGACGGCCCGCGCGTGCCCGTTCGATGAGCGCGCGGGTCTGCCTCGCCACGTCGGCGAGCGACACCGCGGCGACGTCGCGCACGACCGGAACGACGAGCCCACCGGCCGTGTCGACCGCGAGGCCGATGTCGATGCGTGGCCCCGGCAGCACGAGGTGGGTCTCCGTCCAGCGCGCGGTGAGAAGGGGATGTGAGCGGAGCGTGCGCGCGAGGATCACCAGCAGGATGTCGTTGAGCGTGGGCGCCTCCGCGGCGTCCGCGGACTTGCCGGTCGCCCGTGCCGCGAGGATCGCCGTCGCATCGGCCCAGGCGGTGAGCGTGACCGGCACCGTCTCCTGCCGGCTCCGCACCATCTGCCGTGCGATCGTGCGCCGCATCTGGCTGATCGGCTGGTGCGCCACGGCGGGTGTCACCGCTCCGGCACGAGCCGACGCGGCGAGCACGTCGCGCTCTCGCACGCGTCCGGCGGCGCCGGTTCCTCGCACGGCTGCGATGTCGATGCCCCGTGAGCGGGCCGCCCGCCGTGCTCGGGGCGAGCTGCGCACGACATCGTCCGGTTCGGCGTCGACGAACGCCGCCTGGCCGCCACGGTCTTCGACCGCGGCGGTGACATCCGCGACCGAGAGCCGTCCGCCCGGCAGGTGCGGGACGACCCGCGACAGGTCGACGCCACACTGTCGGGCGAGACGGCGCACGCTCGGAGACGCAGCCAGCGGGATCGCATCGGGGTGGTTCAGTTGTCGCGATGCCCGGATGGCCGCCGACGCGGCGGTGGAGGCGGCCGATGGCGCCGATGTGCCGGACTCACGCGATGCACCACCCGCCTGCGGCTGCCGGCCCGGCGGCACGGCCGTTTTCCACGTGGGCGCCTCGCCCGGCGTGCACAGCGCGGCGATGACGCGGCCCACGAGCACGGTCTCTCCCGGACTCGGGGCGTCCGGAGCGAGGTGCAAGACGCCCCCGTCGACCGCCTCGACCTCCTGCGTCGCCTTCTCTCCCTCGAGCATGAAGAGTGGCTCGCCCGGCGCGACGACCGCCCCCGGCTCCTTGAGCCAGCCGGCGAACACACCCTCCTCCATCGCCCAGCCCAGCCGGGGAATCGTGACGTCGGCTGCCATCAGGTGTCGGAGTCCTTCATGATCGAGCAGTCGGCGTCTCACTCAGCCAGCAGCGCGCGCAGCGCCCGCTCGATCGCGGACGCATCGGGCACCACCTCGGCCTCGAGCACGGGGCTGTAGGGCGTGGGCGACGGCAGGCCGCACAGCCGACGCACCGGCGCATCGAGGTCGTCGAAGCCGCGGTCGGCGACGAGGGCGGCGACCTCCGCGGCGAGACCGCAGGGGCCCGCGGGCTCGTCCACGACGAGCAGCCGACCCGTCTTCGCCACCGAGGCGAGGATCGCATCCGCATCGAGCGGGGCCACGGTCCGTGGGTCGATCACCTCGATGCTCACGCCCTCCTTCGCCAGTGCGTCCGCGGCAGCCAGGCAGAGATGGTTCATCCGCCCCACCGCCACGGCCGTGGCATCGCTGCCCACGCGGGCGATCCGCGCGCGTCCGAAGGGAATCTCGAAGTCCACCTCCTCGACCGCACCTTTGAGCTGCAGGAGCTCGCGATGCTCGAGGAAGAGCACGGGGTCGTCGCCCCTGAGCGCGTGGGCGAAGAGTCCCTTGGCGTCGCGCGGCGTCGATGGGACGACCACCCGCAGGCCCGGCACCTGCGCGAACATCCCGTAGTAGCTGCCGGAGTGGTGCGTGGCCGCCGAGTGCCCGATGCCGATGCAGCCGCGGAGCACGATCGGCATCCGCAGCCGGCCGCTCGACATGAACTGCATCTTCGCGATCTGGTTGACGATCTCACCCCATGCGTCGAGGAGGAAATCGACGAACATGAAATCGACGACCGGCCTCGCGCCGGCCATCGCCGCGCCGCAGGCGAGGCCGGTGAAGCCGCGTTCGCAGATCGGCGTGTCGCGGAGCCGCGCAGCGCCGTACTTCGCATGGAGGCCGGCGGTGGTGCGGAAGTTGCCGCCGCGGCGACCGATGCCCTCGCCGAGGACGAAGATCGATGCGTCGGCGGCCATGGCCGTCTCGAGTGCCTCGAGCGTGGCCTGGATGAACGTGAGCGGTCGGGCGGCCGGATCGGCCGCCTGCTCCCGCACGTCGCGCGGTGCGGCGTAGACGTGCGTCGTGGCGTCGGCCGCGGTGGGCGGCGGCGCCGCCTCGGCGGCCGATCGGCCACGGGCCACCATGTCGGCGACCGTGGCGTCGATCGTGGTGAGATCCGTCGAGGAGACGCCGTGGTTCCCCTCGAGCACCCGCCGGAAGGCCGCGATCGGGCAGCGCTCCTTCCATTCGGCCACCTCCTCGCGGGTGCGGTAGTCGAAGTCGCCCATCCCCTCGGCGTGCGCCCGCGTGCGATAGGTCTTGCATTCGATGAGCGTGGCCCCGTCCCCGGCGCGCGCCCGGGCCACCGCGCGCCCCGCCGCGGCGTGCACCGCGAGCACGTCGTTGCCGTCCACCTCCTCGCCCGCCAGCCCGTAGTTCGCCGCACGACGGCCCACGTCCGGAATCCCGCTCGCCTCGCGGAAGGGCACCTCGGTGGCGAACTGGTTGTTCTCGCAGATGAAGAGCACCGGGAGCTTCCAGATCGCTGCCATGTTGAGCGCCTCGTGGAAGGCGCCGTTGTTGACCGCGCCGTCACCGAAGAAGGCCGCCGCCACGCCGCCGTTCGCGGCGAGCATGAAGGCGTAGCCGCCGCCCGCGGCCTGGAGCACGCACGGGCCGACGATCCCGCTCGTGCCGAGGAGCCCGATCTCCGGTGCGAAGAGGTGCATGCTGCCGCCCCGGCCGCGCGAGCAGCCGGTGATCCTGCCGAAGAGCTCGGCGAAGAGCTGCTCCGGCGGCAGACCCTTGGCCAAGGCGTGGCCGTGGCCGCGATGGGTGCTGAAGATCACGTCGCTCGGAGCCAGGTGCGCACAGACGCCGGCGGCGATCGCCTCCTGACCCACGTAGGTATGGCAGGCGCCGTGGATGAGGCCGCGCTGGTGGCAGCGGGCGAGCTCCTCCTCCGCCAGCCGGATCGTCAGCATCGTGCGATAGAGGCCGAGCAGCTGCTCGCGGCCCGGCCCCCCGCCGGCGGAGCCCGTCGGGGATCGCTCTGGACGGATCGAGGTCGCGGCCGCGCTGGCGTCGTGGTTCATGGTCATCGGGTCGCTCCCGCGTGTGCCCCGCCGATCGAGCCACCCGCGTTCATCGCGAGGTTGCCTCCATCCATCGGGATGAGGGCGCCGGTGATCCACGACGAGGCGTCGGAGGCGAGGAGCACGATCAGGCCCTGGATGTCCTCGGGGCGCCCGAGCCGCCCGCGCGGGATGCCCGCGAGCCACGTGCGCTCGATCGACGGATCGGCGGCGATCCGCTCCGCGAGCCCGGGGTTCATCACCTGCGCCGGAAGGATCGCATTGACCCGCACGCCCCGCGACGCCCATTCGGTCGACAGCTCGCGGGTCATCTGGGCCACGGCCCCCATCGCCATGCTGTAGGCCACATGCCCCCGGCCGAGCGCGGTGAGGCTGGCGAGGCTGCCCGTGTTCACGATCGAGCCGCCGCCCTGGCGGATCATCCGCGACCCCGCCTCGCGGCAGAGGGCATACCGTCCGACGACGAGATTCTCGAGCGCCGTGCGGATCTGCGCCGCCGTGAGATCGAGTGGATCGGTCATGATCCCTTCGCCGGCGATGTTGGCGAGGAAGTCGACCCGGCCGAACGCGCCGTCGATCCAGGTGAAGAGCCGACCTGCCTCCTCCACTTCCGCCACGTCGTGGACGCGCGCGACGGCACGCCCCCCCGCCGCCGCGATCTCCTGCGCGGTCACCTCGAGGCCCGCGGCGTTGCGGTCGAGCATGATCACGGTCGCGCCGTGTGCCGCCAGCGCCAGGCTCGCCGCCTTCCCCATGCCGCTGGCCGATCCCGAGACGACCGCGACCTTCCCGGTGAGGTCGAACAGCGACACGGCCGCCGGCACGGCGGGTGTTCGTGAGGTCGCAGGCATCATCGTCGTTCTCGCGACGGGGAAACGGGGCCCGGGCCGAGCCCGTCGGGCGCGGGCGCGAGGGCCGTCCCGAGCGCCGAGCGGCGCTCGATCGCCCACCAGGCGGCCACCGCCATGAGCATGCCCCACACCATGATGGCGGCCATCGGTCCCGCGCCGAAGACACCCACGAGTTTCGGGGCGAAGATGCCTCCCGCGTTGGCCACCGAGTTGACCAGCGCGATGCCCGCGGCGGCCGCGACTCCGCCGAGAAACAGGGGCGGCAGCGCCCAAAACACCGGCAGCACCGCCATCATCCCGGCCTGGGCGAGGCAGAGGCCCGCGAGGCCGACCCATGGGCTCGAGGGCGCCGCCGCGAGCAGCCAGCCGACTGCGGCCACCGCCAGCGAGACTGCCACCACGCCGGACCGTCGGCCGCTCGCATCCGAGATCCTGCTCACGACGAGCATCGCGACGACCGCCGCGACCTGCGGCAGCGTCGATATGAGCCCGATCTTCCAGTAGAGGCCGCTTGCATCCCCCGTGGCACCGACGAGCAACGGCTCGAACGAGTCCTTCACGAGCTTCGGCAGGTAGGCCCCGGTCGCATTGGTACCGATCGCCACGCTCAGGTACAGCCCGATCAGGATCCACACACGGGCGTCGGCGAGCGCCGCAAGCGTGTCCGCGCCTCCCGCCTCGATCCGCCTCGTGTCCTCCCGCGCCCGCTCCGCCTCGAGCCACGCCCGCTCGTCCGCCGAGAGCCACGCGGCATCCCGCGGCCCGTCGGGCAGCAAGAGGAGCACCGATGCGCCGAGGACCACCGACGGGATGCCCTCGAGGATGAAGAGCCACTGCCAGCCGGCGAGCCCGGCGACGCCCTGCATCGAGTCGAGGATCAGGCCCGAGGCGATGTTCCCGAGCATCGTGGCCACCGGGATCGCGAGCATGAACCAGGCCACCACGCGGGCCCGCAGGACCGCCGGAAACCACGCCGTGAGGTAGTAGATGATGCCGGGAAAGAACCCCGCCTCGGCGACCCCCAAGAGGATGCGGGCGCCGAAGTAGCTCACCGGGCCGACGACCCACGCCGTGAGCGTGGAGACGAGGCCCCAGGAGATCATGATCCGCGCGATCCACCGCCGCGCGCCGAAGCGGCGGAGCAGCATGTTGCTCGGCACCTCGAAGAGGAGGTAGCCGACGTAGAAGATGCCGTAGCCCCAGTCGATCACGTCGTCGGAGAAGCCGACATCCTTCACCATCCCGAGGCGCGCGAAGCCGACATTGGCGCGGTCGATGATGTTGAACGTGTAGAGGAGCCCGAGATACGGCACGAGCCGCCAGATCACCTTCCGCATCGTCCGCCGGCCGAGCGCGTCGTTCATGGCTGGCGCGACGCCGGAGGCGCGACGAGGGCGAGCCCGCGCCCGTAGCCCCCGCGGGTGCCCGCGATCTTGATCGGGGCGAAGAGGAAGAAGGCGTCGCGATCGGTGATCGCCTCCAGACCGGTGAGCATCTCCACGACCACGAGACCCTTCGTGCCGGCCAGCCAGTCGATCTCGCGTGACATGGCCGGCTCGACACCCCCGAGCGTGGGTGCATCGGTGCCGATGCAGCGGATGCCCTGCTCCGCGAGGTAGGCCACCGCATCGGGCGCGACGGCGGGCCAGCCCTCGGCGGTGCCGGCGAGCGGCGCCGTGAAGCATGGGTCCTGCGCCGGGGCGGCGGGCAGCGGCCGCAGCGTGCGATCGGTGTGCCCCGTGCGCACGAGCACCACCTCACCGGCGCGGAACGGCCGGTTCGCCGCATGGCGCTCGAGCAGCTCGCGGGTCACGAGCGGGCTTGCGGGCCTGCCCTCGGCGAACGTGGCCGTGCCGACGACTGCGCGGGCATCGACGACGTGCGCGGGCCCCATCATGTCGGCGAGGGCCGCTCCAGCGGTGCGTACGGCCGAGGTGCCCAGCGGCCCGTGTCGCGTCTCGAAGGCGGCCACCGCGTCGCGAATCCCGGGCTCCGCGGCGGCGATCTCGGCGCGATCCGCGGGCAGCGCGAAGCTCGGCAGCACGACGTGCGTGCCCGCGAAGCTGTCGAAGAGATGACCGAGTGCGAAGAACGGGCCGCGCTCCTTCGAGAAGGCGTTGAGCACCTTGGCGACGTAGCGTGCCCCCTCCTCGCCCGGGGACCAGCCCGGCCAGACGACGGGCAGCTGCTCGTCGAGCGTGACCGAGAGATCGACGACCGCGTGGGCCCGCGCCCGTGCGATGAGCGCGGCGGCGAGCGTCGGGTCCGTGACGGCGACCATCCGGCACTCGCCTCCGGAACCGCCGGCGTGCTTCGCGGCGAGGATCGCCACGAACGAGCCCGTCGCCGGGAGGCTTCCGAGGTTCGTCGCGCACTCGACCCACACCATGCCGCGACGTCCACCGGCCTGGTGCGTCGCGACCGCGAGATTGGGGAGCGGCCCCATGCTCGCGCCGTCGCTGGCGAGCGTCGTCACGCCCCGGTCCGCGAGGTAGGTCATCGTCTCCGGCTTCGGTGCCGCCCATCCCGGTGCCTTCTTGCGGAGCGCCTCGGACACGAAGCGGTCGCCCGCCGGAAAAGGCCTGTAGTAGGCGTCGGTGTAGCCCGTGCGAAAGCAGACGACGTCGCCGGGACCGAGCGGGCGGTGGGCGAGCTCCCATTCGCGGACGTGCTCGGGGCCGATGAGGAAGCTTTCACCGGCCGCGGCCGCATCGCGCTGCGGGCTGAGGTCGATCACGCACGCCTCGCCACAGAACTGCCACGCCGGCACCTTCTCGCCGGTGACCGCTCCCATCGGTCCTGCGCCCTCGAGTCCGGAGTCGGGTGGCGGGACGAAGTGGGCCGGCGCGTCCCACTGGGTGCCGGTGTGCTCGTCGATCACGAGCATGTCGCGATGGCGGCCGGTGCGGCCGAACGTCGCGGTGGGCACGACTGCGAAGGGCGTCATGCCCGCCGGCCAGACGCACGGCAGGTCGCCCGCGACGGTGAGCGACAGGTCGACCACGGCGTCCGACCGCGGCGGCTCGGCGGCGGGAGCGATACGCTCCAGGCACACGAGGATCGCCGCGGCGATCGCCATCCGGTGCAACGTGCTCGAGGCGTGCATGGTCGGCTCCTCGGATCCACCCTCAGGCGGGTACGGCGCGTGGCGTCGCCACGCCGTTGACGATCGATGGCAGCGGCACGCCGCGCAGCGACGCCACGGCCAGCCCGGCCGCCGTCGTCCGCAGTCGCTGCACGGCCGCCGCGCTCACGCTCGCGACGTGCGGTGCGAGAATCACGTTGTCGCGGCCCAGGATGGGGTGCTTCGCGGGAATCGGCTCGGGGAGGAACACGTCGAGCGCCGCCCCCGCGACGTGACCGGCATCGAGCGCCTTGACGAGCGCGTCGGGATCGACGAGGTCGCCGCGCGAGAGGTTCACGACGAGGACGCCCGGACGCATCGTCGCGAGGGTCGCGGCATTGATCATGCCCTTCGTGTCCGGCAACGAGGGACAGTGGAGCGTGACGAGGTCGCTCGACGCGAGAAGCACAGGCAGCGTGCCCGGCTCGGCACCGGCGGCGGCGATCGCCTCGGGTGATGCGGCCGGATCGCTCACGAGCACGCGGCCGCCGCAGGCGACGAGCCGTCTCACGACGGCGCGGCCGATCCGTCCGAATCCGACAACGCCGCAGGTCATGCCGGCGAGCGTCCGAAAGCTGCCGGGCGGGGCGACGAGCTTCCAGTCCCCCTCGTGCACGAGCCTGCTCTGCGGCACCACCTGTCGCGTGAGGGCGAGAATGAAGGCGAG
>CAIWZS010000324.1 GCA_903917235.1 uncultured Planctomycetaceae bacterium
CCGGGACTTCACCGGCGCCGACATCGCCGGGGCCACCTTCACCGGCGCGAGCCTCATCGCCGCGAATTTCTCCGGGATGGATCTCACCCGACTCTCCGCGGCCGGAGCGGACTTCTCCCGGGCGCGTCTCGTCGACACGATCCTGGCCGACGCCACGCTCGTGGGAGCACAGCTGCAAAACTCGGTTTTGGCAGGGACGGTGTTCCGGGGCGCGAACCTTGAAAGCGCCCAGTTCGGCGGCAACTGGCGGAGGCGCGTCGACCTCTCGACGGTCGACCTCGCGAACGCCAACCTCACGAAGGCCGATCTGGCCGCCACGCGACTGCCGGCGGTGATCGCGGGGGTGAACTTCACCTCCGCCACCCTGATCGCGGCGGACACCGCCAACGTGCGGGACGCCACCGGGGCCAGCTTCCGCAACGCCGATCTCCGCAGGCTCAACGACCGCGACGCAGGCGCGGTCGGTGGTGGCACGCTCGCGGCGGCCGACTTCACCGGGGCCGACCTGCGGGAGGCGCGGCTCGACGGCATGAACCTTGCCGGCGCGAAGCTCGTCGACGCGAATCTCGTCGGCACGCTCGTCAGGACCAATCTCGTCGGTGCCGACCTGACCCGCGCCACACTCTCCGGTGCCAACCTCCTCGAGGCCGACCTCTCTCGGGCGAATCTGACCGGGGCCGAACTGTCCAGGGCGAACCTCACCCGGGCGCGATTGGCCAACGCGAACCTGACCGACGCCAACCTCTACCAGGCGGACCTGACCGACGCGAATCTGACCGAGGCAACACTGAGGGACACCGATCTGCGTTCGGTGATCCTGCGGGGAGCCAACCTCGCGGGCGTCGACCTCTCCGACCGCGTCATCGCCTCGGGCGTCACCACGAATCTGACCGGAGTGACTCTGACCGGTGCCAAGCTCTCCAAAACGAGCCTCCGAGACGTGAACCTCACCGACGCCAACCTGACGAAAGTGGACCTGACCCACACCTTCCTGAACAGGCGCACGAGGTTTGATCGGACCAATCTGACCGAGGCGGTTTTGACGGGCAAGGATCTCAGGGGGATCGATCTGGCGGGTGCCGCGCTGACCAACGCCACGCTCACCAGCACCAATCTGACCAACGCGAAGCTTGCTGGAGTGAAGCTGGACCGCGCTGATTTGACAGGAGCGAACCTGACAGGAACTGACCTGACCGGGGCACACCTGACGAGGGCCGACCTGCTGAGGGCTGATCTGCGCGACACTCCTCTCACGCAGGTCGTGTGGAAGGACACCAACTGCCCGTACGGTGGAAAGACTTGCGAGGGCTGCTCGAACGTGTCGCCGCCGAGCGAACCACCGGCCTCCTGGTTGCAGGAGGCTTCCGCGGACAAGAGCAAATGGCAGTGGTACCAGTTCAACGGGACCTCTGCCGTACCTGATGAAAACCTCACGCCAATGTTGCTGGGCACTTCAGGCGCGCCGCTTCAGAACGTCAACTTCAAACTCAGGGGAAACGCCAACGACGGCGTTCAGGGGGTCATCTACAACGACACCGACCAGCGGATCGTCGTGCGCTCGGGTGTGGCGATGACCGCCGACGAGCGTGATTTTTCCTACTACGCGAACGTGATTCTCGATCCAGGCGGATCGGTCCCCTACCAGTTCTCAGGCGAGATTGACGATGATGACGAGGAGGGTCAGGCGCAAGGAGCAATCGAGATTCTGCGCTATGACAATGGTCGGGCGACCGGAGACCGGGCGAAGCTGTGGCTGGCCGATTATCCGATCTTGTAACCCGCCACCGAGTTCACTCCGCCGGGCCACGAGGATCCGCTTCCGCAGCGCGAGAATTGGGAGGAAGACGACGAGCACTCGGAAATCTGGGGCTCTTTCCGCATGGATGTCAAACGGGAGCGTGATGGCTACAGGGTCCAGGGTTCCGAGACGTTCAATCGGTACTATCGCGACCCCAACGACAAGAACACGGGCGACTGGGCGATCTTCACCATCAGAATCAAGAGCCTGTGATCCTGAGTGGATCACGAGCCGATCACCACCCGGCCAACGGCCGTGGCGGCGCGATGGACCGGGTTAGAGCGCATCTGGTTGAGCTGGAGCGACGACTTGGCGAACCTGGAGACGGAGGCGAGGGGTCGGCGAACGCTCGAGGAGCTTTGGGCCGCCTCGGCCCACGCGACGAGACTTTTGCCGCCCCGAAGCCGTCGCTCCACCACATCGGGATGCGGGCTAGGCCTTCGCCTCGTCCGCCCTGATGTTTCGCTCCGCCCAGTCGAGGTGCCGCCGCATCGCCTCCTCGGACGCGTCCGGGGCGCGACACTCGATGGCGGCGAGGCGGCCGTGCGTGAGGCCCCCCCAGGGGAGGCTGGTGTCACCGCCTCGATTCCAAATCGCTCCACTCACCAAATCTGGGCAAGCCGCCGCCTCACCGTCCGCGGCTCGACGGTGTGGTCGTACTCGGCGCGACTCACTCTGCCGCGGCAGGACTCCGGACCACCACGAATCCGCGGCTCATGCCGGAGTCGGAGTCCACCATCTTCATGGCGTTCCACAAGCGGGCGGCCGGAACCCATACGGGCGGATACGCATACCGAGAAACGTCCAGGATCAGGAAGCGATCGGTGCGTGCGTCGTAGGCGGCCACCGGCGAGAAATGTCCCTGGCTGTCCTGCCCGACCTGCTGCCGCTGGTAATTGACCACCAGAAACGCCTGCGGACTTTTCAAGGTGCGAATCGCCGACCTCCGGAAGGCTTGCAGTGTCGTGGCATCCGCGTGGGTCACCCGACTGGTGACGGGAAAACAACGGATGAAATTCCCATACGTGGCCAGTGTCATGCCCCGCACACTGACGTCGTCCACGTCGATCACCTGTTTCACCGCGTCGGTGAAGATGTTTTTCTGGTCGAAGTAGGGATAGTCGGGGTCGTCGGTCGAGACCGGCCGGGCGATGCCGCTGGCGTTGAGCACCATCGCGGTGGTGGCCACGCTGCAAAAGGTCGGCGTGATCTGCGTGGTGAAATGACTGACGAGCGTCGCGAATCCCCGCTTGGCGGTGCTTCGCGCGAGCAGGCGTGCGCCAAGGTCGGTGTCCAGTGGAATCGGACTGCCCGCCTGGCCCACCGGTGCGGCGATCACCGGATTCCTCCCGATCACATTCGCGTTGGGACCGCCGACGCTCCGCACCGCTGCGGAGTGCCACTCGATGCGGACGACCGGGGCGCGTCGCTCGAGCGACTCCTCGACCGCGATCCGTTCCTCCCGGCCGCCGGTCCCGAGGGCATCGGCCGACAACCCCACGGCCGCAGGCGTCCGACGATTTTCGAGGTGTTCCACCCCCAGCCTCAATCGCAACGACGCGGGCTTCATCCCATCCTCCTTCGATCGACGGAGACGAGCCACGGATGCCTGCGGTGGCCGGCCTGCCGTCTTCGCGGCGGTGCACCGTTCTGGCACGTCGCGAGGTTATTCCACGTACGTCTTGAGGTACGTCTTGAGCGCAACCGTCGATCATACCAACGCATGAAACGGAATGTGTCCACGATGACGGACAAGAACAGGCGGGCCTGGCGAAGTCTGCCGCCGCAGGACGCGGCGACCGGCGTCCCCAGAAAAACCTCGGCTTTTTTGCGTGTCGACCGAGTGGAAAACGGCCATGGACGCAATCGACGGCTTTTCCTCGGACTGTGGGGTCCGGCCGTCGGTTTTTGGGCCCGAGCCGGGGAAGGTCGGGCCTCCGCGCGACGGCGGCCCCTCCGTCGTCATCGCGTGACTCGTGTGCCGACGCGATCCGTCTCAGACCTTGACGAAGCCCTCGTCGATGTCACGCAGGTAGCGCTGTCGCATCGTCTGCAGCAGGAGGCCCAGGTAGGCGTTGGCCCCCAACGACAGGAAGAGGGCGATGAGGCTGCCGATCAGCCAGCCCCACGGCCTGGCGCCCGCCGACGTGCCGCCGGCGAGCTCCGCGAGCTGGCCCGATGTCGATGCCACGGGCAGCGGCTTGCGAGGCCGTGCCGCCGCCTCGACGACGGCCCGCTCCACTGCGGGCGGCCAGTTCTCGCCGACATAGATCCGGACGCGGCGCACATCGCGGGAATCGGCCGGCACATCGCTCGTGAAGTGATAGGGAGCGCGGGGCTGGCCATCCGCGGTGCCGGGCTTGGTGCCGAGCAGCTCGGGCTCGACCCGCACGAGATACTCGCCCCCGCCGTCATCGCTCGGCACGTACGCGGCCTCGATGCCGGTCGCGAGAAACGCGGCGACGAGAAGCACCATCTCCACGAGCATGTCACAACCTCCGGGGGATCACGGACCGGACGATTTCACCCTCGCGACCGTCTCCTCTGCAACACCGTCCCCGGGGGAATGTCCCGGCGGCCCCTCTGCCGGGGCCGTCTCGCGGCCGCCGAGCACATCCAGCTCGGTTTGCAGCATCGTCAGGGCGGCCTGCAGAAAGGCCACGGCGATCGGGCCGACGAAGATGCCGACCGGCCCCAGCGCCCCGACGCCGCCGAGGACGCTCAGGAGCGCGAGCAGCGGATGGAGCTTCGACTGGCCCTGCAGCACGAGCGGCTTGATGACGTTGTCGATCGTCGAGACGACGAGGACGCCCCACACCGCGAGACCCGCGGCGGCCCACGAGTCCTGCGCGAAGAACAGGAGCCACAGGCTCGCCGATCCCCACACGGCCGCCGCCCCGATGAAGGGCACGAGCGCCCCGAAGAAGGTCAGCAGCGTCAGCAGGAAGACGCCCTCGAGCCCGGCGACGGCGTAGCCAATGCCGGCGAGCAGCGCCTGCACGATCGCCGCCAGCAGGGTCGAACTCACCACCGCGCGGCTGATCTCCTCGAACTCCTCGAGCAGCTGCCACTGGTAGCGTCGATCGAGCGGGATGAGCCGCGTGACGCCCTCGAGCATCCGCCGCCCGTCGGCGAGAAAGTAGAAGAAGCTCACGATCATCACGATCACGCCGATGACGAACTTCACGATCACGGCCGGCGCACGCCGCGCGATCGGCCCCGCCACGCTCTCGGCGAGCGCGCGGAGTTCCGCGTTGACGTCCTCCGACGTGACGTGCAGCCCCACCGCGTCGTTCATCGCGGCGACGAGCCTGTCGAGCACCTGCGGATCGAGCCGCACCCCGTCGGGCCGCCGCAGCATCGAGACGGCGTCGCCGCCCGCCCGCGCGACGAGAAGCCCCAGGGGCACGAGCACGAGCACGAGCACGAAGGCGGTCGTCAGCGCGGCCGCGACCCACGCGGGCACCTGCAGCCGGGCCAGCAGGCTGCGGTACAGCGGCCCGAAGATCACCACGAGCATCGCCGCGAGCAACAGTGGCAGCAGAAACGCGGCGAGCACCCGCAGCGAGAGCAGGCCGAAGAGCACGACCAGCCCGAGCAGCACGCCGAATGAGACCAGTCGCGTCATCGGATACCTCTGCCCACATCCGGCCCGGCCCACGCGACCGCGCCGGCCATCACGCCACGATACACGCCGGCGGCGCGCATTCCGCACGTGTCACCGACGGCGCACGAGGCCGGATGGCGACGGCTCGCCGCCGCTCGGTATCCTTTCCTCGCACGGCGGATGACGCCTCGCCGCTCCCGTCGCGACCCGGAAACCCCACTCGATGTCCGTTCCCGACGTCTCCCTCGTGGTGCCCGCCCGTGACGAGGCAGGCAACGTCGGGCCGCTCGTCGCCGAGATCCGCTCCGTCCTCGACGCCGCCGGGCTGACCTGGGAGGCGTTTCTCATCGACGACGGCTCGGCCGACGACACCTGGGACGAGATCTCCGCCGCGGCTGCGGCCGACCCGCGCGTGCAGGGCATCCGCCACGGGGCGGCGCTGGGCAAGTCGGCCGCCCTCGCCCGCGGCTTCGCGGCCTGCCGGGCCCCGTTCGTCGTCATGCTCGACGGCGACGGCCAGGACGATCCCGCCGAGATTCCCCGGCTCCTCGAGCGGCTGCGGAGCGACCGCAGGGTGGGCCTCGTCAACGGCTGGAAGCACCCCCGGCTCGACCCGTGGCACAAGACCATGCCCTCGGCGGTCTTCAACTTCCTGCTCGGCGCGGTGAGCGGGCTCTCGCTCCATGATCACAACTGCGGCCTGAAGGCCTTCAGGAGCGACGTCGCGAAGGCGCTCCTGCTCGAGCGCGACATGCACCGCTTCATCCCCGTGCTCGTCTGGCGGGCCGGCCACCGCGTCGAGGAGGTGCCGGTGCACCACCGGCCCCGCACGCGCGGCCGGTCGAAGTACGGCGTGGCGCGATTCTTCAGCGGGCTCGCCGGCCTCGCGCGGGTGGGCCTCGTCATGCCCGCGGGCACGCCGCCCCGTCCGCGGCGCACCGAGTCGCGCGGCCGCGTGCGGCGAAGCACCTATGCGATCCTCGCCACGGTGGCGCTCGGCGCCGTGCTCGGCCGCATCGGCGCGGTGGCGAGCGTCGATCGTCTCGCGCTCGAGGCGCGGCTCGTGAGTGACGCGGTCGCCAAGGCGACGGCGGCCGGGGAGCAGGTGGACGCCGCCGCGATCCGCCGCCGCATCGAGACGGAGAAGCGGCTCCTCCGACCGTTCCTCTCGGCGAACGACCGCAGCCGCTGGCTCACGATCCGGAGCCTCGTCGAGCGCGGCACGTTCGCGATCGACGAGCTCGTGGTCGAGCCCGGCTGGGACACGATCGATGCCGTGGCCCATCCCGACGCGACGGGCCGCCTCCGGCTCTACTCGAGCAAGCCGCCGCTCCTGTCCGTCCTCTGCGCCGCGCCGTACTGGGTCGTGCACCGGGTCACGGGCTGGACGCTCGGCGACCATCCCTTCGAGCTGGGCCGCGTGCTCATGGTGCTCTTCGGCCTCGTGCCGCTGGGCATCACGATCCTCTGCGCGTGTCGGCTGGTCGAGACCGTCGGCGCGACCGACTGGGCACGCATCTGGGCGGCGGCGCTCGTCGCCTGCGGCACGCTCCTCACCACGTTCGCCGTCGTGCTCACGAACCACGTGCCGGCGGCCGCGTGCGTGGCGGCGTCGGCATGGCTGCTCGTGCGGATCCGCTGCGACGGGCTGCGGTCTCGCGCCGCCTTCGCGGGCCTCGGCCTCACGGCGGCGCTCGGCGCGGCGTTCGAACTGCCGGCCCTCGCCTGGCTCGCCGCCGCGCTCGCCATCGCCGCGCGCGCCGACTGGCGCCGCACGCTCGGGGCGTCGCTGCCGGCCGCCGCCCTCGTCGCCGTGGCGGCCCTCGGCTCCAACTGGCTCGCGCACGGCACCATCGTGCCTCCCTACGCCCAGCGCGACACCGAGCGGCCGTCGGCGCCCGCCGCCGATGACGCCGAGGAGTCGTGGAACCCGAACAATTGGTACGACTACGCGATCCGGCTGCCCAACGGCAAACTGCTGCAGAGCTACTGGCGGTCGCCCCGCGGTGTCGATCGCGGCGAGCCGTCCCCCGGCCGGTACGCGATGCACGCGCTCGTGGGGCACCACGGCATCTTCTCGCTCACGCCGGCATGGCTGCTCGTCCCCGGCGGACTGTGGATCCTCGCGCGAGGCGGCCGCGCGCGGCGCGGCATCGCGGAGATCGCCACGGCGATCGCGGTGGTGTCGTTCGTCGTCATCGGCTTCTACCTCGCCCGCCCCCAGGCCGACCGCAACTACGGGGGCGTCACCGCGGGCTTCCGCTGGGCGCTCTGGCTCATCCCGCTGTGGAGCGTGGCCGCCGTGGCGGCGGCGGATCGCCTCGCCGGATCGCGGGCCGGTCGTGGCCTGGCACTCGTGCTGCTCGCGCTCTCGATGGTGTCGGTGGCCCATCCCACCTGGACGCCGTGGACCCAGCCGTGGATCGAGCGGTGGCTGGTGCACGCCGGCTGGATCACCCCACCCTGAGGCCGCTTCCGCAGCGGATCGACCGCCCGCGCGGGACACCACCTCGGCCGGTGCGGAGTTCACCTGCACGTGGTACTCTCTCCGAGGGTCTTGCGGCGGAGTGGCCCGCCGGAAGCGGACAGGTCGCTGGTGCATTCCTCCGATGGCGATCACCGTGCTCATCGCGGATGACCACGAGGTCATCCGCCGCGGCGTCGAGGTGCTGCTCGAATCGTCGCATTTCCGGGTCGTCGCCAGCGCGGCGACCGTCGCGCAGCTCGTCCGGCTCGCGCGGAAGCACAAGCCGGACGTCGTGCTGCTCGACGTGCGGCTCGGTGACGAGGACGGGCTCGACGCGATCCGTCGGGTACGATCGGCCGCGCCGAAGACCCGCAGCGTCGTCTTCTCGGCGTTCGACAATCCGACCTATGTCGCCCGCGCCGTCGCCGCGGGGGCCAACGACTACCTGCTCAAGACCGCGGACCGGGACACGCTCCTCGCCGCCCTCGACAACGCGGTCGCCGACGGACCGCCCACCCGCACCGGCATGCTGCGGAGCGTCGCCGCCTCGATGACGAAGCGGGACGCACCGGGGGACGCGAACGTGCCGCTCACGCCCCGCGAACTGCAGACGCTGCGGCTGATCGCCATGGGGCTTTCGAACCGCGAGATCGCCGACACGATGGGCATCAGCGTCGAGACGGTGAAGGAGCACGTGCAGAACATGCTCCGCAAGACCTCGCTCCACGACCGCACGCAGGCGGCCGTCTGGGCGCTGCGCAACGGGTTCGCGTGACGGCCGGCCGTCCGGTTCCCAGCCCCCGAGGCCGCGGAGCGCGAGCATCACGGCGAAGCGGCTCGTCGGCGCGAACGAACTCGCCGCCCGCTTCCCTTCCACGACCATCATCACGAGCGTGACGACGCTCGTGACCGACCTGGGAACGGCACGGACCATGTGGCGACCTCCCCGAGCCAATGCTACACTTCTCCAAAGTCCGTGTCGGTCCCGCCGAACGACCCTCCGGTCCGCGATCCGTGGCCTGACCGCCGCCGGATCGGCGACGCGGGTGACCCGTCCGTTGGAACCTCCTGTCGAGGAGTTCATTCCATGGGTTGCTCGTCCGTCCTCGTTCGATCCGTCGCGACCGCCGCGGTGACGGCCGTTCTGGCTGCGGCAGGCGACGGCCGGATCGTCTCACACGCCCGGGCGGCCGAGGCCGCCGGCGCGCTCGACTTCAATCGCGACATCCGGCCGATCCTCTCGGAAAACTGCTTCTACTGCCACGGACAGGACGCGGCGAAGCGGCAGGCCGATCTCCGGCTCGACGTCCGCGAGGCGGCGCTCGAAGCGCGGGCGATTGTGCCGGGAGAGCCCGGGGCGAGCACGCTGCTCGAGCGGATCCATTCCACGGATCCCGACGTGCGCATGCCGCCCCCGACGTCGAATCGGGTGCTCTCGGACGAGCAACGGGCCCTGCTCGATCGCTGGATCCGGGAGGGCGCGGAGTATCGTCCGCACTGGGCATTCATCGCACCGACGCGTCCCACGCCGCCGACCGTCGGCCGGGCCGAGTGGCCGCGCACACCGATCGACCGCTTCGTGCTCGCGTCGATCGAGGCGGCGGGGCTGGCGCCGTCGCCGGAGGCCGATCGTCCCGCGCTCATCCGGCGGCTGCACGCGGACCTCGTGGGCGTTCCTCCGACCCCGGACGCGGTGGATGCCTTCGTGAACGACCCTTCGCCCGACGCCTATGAGCAGCTCGTCGACCGCCTCCTTGCGAGCCCGCACTACGGGGAGCGGATGGCGCTGCCGTGGCTCGATGCCGCGCGGTACGCCGACAGCAACGGCTTCCAGCAGGACGGCGACACCTGGCAGTGGATGTGGCGCGACTGGGTGGTGCGGGCGATCAACGACGACCTGCCCTTCGACCGCTTCTCGATCGAACAGCTCGCGGGGGATCTCCTGCCGGACGCGACGACGGACCAGCGGATCGCCACCGGCTTCAACCGGAATCACCTCCTCAACGGTGAAGGAGGCGCGATCGCGGAGGAACAGCGGTTCAACAACCTCTTCGACCGTGTCGACACGACGGCGACGACGTGGCTGGGGCTGACGCTGGCCTGCGCGCAGTGCCACGACCACAAGTACGACCCGCTGACGATGGTCGACTACTATCGGCTGCTCGATCTCTTCAATCGACTCCCTGAGTCGGGCGCGCCGACGCGATTCTCGGCCCGCATCCGCGTGGCCCCCCCGGTGCTCGAGGTGCCGAGCGACGAGGTGCGGGCCAGGCTCCAGGAGCTCGATGCCCGCCGCGCCGAGCTCGAGGGAGAGGCCCGGCCGGTGATCGACGCCGCCTACGCGGCCTGGCGGAACGGTCTCTTCGCGGACGGTGAGCCCGCCGATGGCGCGGGTCTGCCGCGAAACCTCACGCCGCTGCTGCGGAAGCCCGTGGCGGAGCGGACCGAGGCCGACACGAAGTCGATCGAGAGCCAGCTGCGGGCCCACTTCGACTCCACGGTCAGGACCGAGGTCGTGAAGAACCTGCCTCAGGTGGTCGCGTACGAGGCCGCGAGGAAGGCCCATGACGAGTACAGGGGCGACGCCCTGCCCCGCCCGATGGTGATGAGCGACGAGCGCCCACGGGAAACGCGGGTGCTCGATCGGGGCGACTATCTCGCCCCTCAGGGAGACCCGGTGGTCTTCGCACCGCCCGCCGTCCTCCCGCCACTGCCGGACGACCAGCCGCGCAACCGGCTCGGGTTCGCGCGCTGGCTCTTTCTTCCGGAGCATCCGCTCACCTCCCGCGTGTTCGTCAACCGCGCGTGGGCCCACTTCTTCGGCACCGGACTCGTGAAGACGCTCGAGGACATGGGCGTGCAGAGCGAGTATCCGCGTCATCGCGACCTGCTCGACTGGCTCGCCGTGGAGTTCCGCGAGTCGGGTTGGAGCCGCAAGGCGCTCCATCGGCTCATCGTCACGAGCGCCGCCTACCGGCAGTCGAGCCGCATGACGGCCGCACACCTCGCGGCGGATCCCGAGAATCGGCTCGTCGCCCGCGCCTCGCGGTTCCGCATGCCCGCACCCGTGCTCCGCGATGTGGCGCTGGCCGCCGCCGGCCTGCTCGACACGCGGATCGGGGGACCGCCCGTCTATCCGTACCAGCCCGACGCGATCTGGGAGGCGCTCGCGATCACGAAGGAGCGCGACTTCACCTATCCCACGTCCACAGGCGGCGACCTCCACCGGCGCAGCCTCTACACGTTCTGGCGACGCACCGTGAGCCCGGCCAACATGTTCGACGCGGCCAACCGGCAGACCTGCTCCGTGCGGACGAGCCTCACGAGCACCCCGCTGCACGCGTTGACGACGCTCAACGACCCCACGTGGGTGGAGGCGGCCCGCGTGCTGGCCGAGCGGAGCATGGCGGCGGCCGCGGATCTCGACGGGCGGATCGGCTGGGCGTTTCGGCGGGTCGTCGGCAGGCCGCCGACCGGATACGACATGTCCGCTCTGCGCCGCGCCCATGCCCGCCAGCTCGAGTGCTTCGCGGCCGATCCCGCGGGAGCCCGCGCCCTGCTCGCCGTCGGCGCCACACCGCGGGCCGAGTCGCTCGACCCGGTCGCCCACGCCGCGCTCGCGAGCACGTGCCTGCTGATCCTCAACCTCGACGAGGCCCTCACGAGGGAATGACGCACCATGCCCGACCTGCATGACCTCCGCGGCGCGCACGAGGAGAACGTGGCCCGCGTCACGCGACGGCGGCTCTTCGGCTCGGCGGGCCTGGGCATCGGTTCGGTGGCGCTCGCCTCGCTCCTCGGACGGCATGCGGACGCCTCGTCGGCCCCCGTGCCCGCGGGGATGCCGGGCCTCCCGGGACTGCCCCATCACGCGCCGAAGGCGCAGCGGATCGTGATGCTCTGGCAGGGCGGCGGACCGTCGCACGTCGATCTCTTCGACCCCAAGCCGGTGATGGTGGCGCGGGCGGGCCAGGACATCCCGGAGAGCGTGCGCGGGACGACACGACTCTCGACCATGTCGAGTTCCTATGCGAAGTGGCCCGTCGTCCCCGCCATCAAGCCCTTCCGCCGCTGGGGTCGCAGCGGCATCGAACTCAGTGAGATGCTGCCCCACGTCGGCGGCATCGCCGACGAGATCTGCCTCGTCCGCAGCATGCACACCGAGGCGGTCAATCACGCGCCCGGGGTCACCTTCTTCATGACCGGCTCGCAGGTGCCCGGCCGACCGAGCCTCGGGGCGTGGCTGAGCTACGGCCTCGGCTGCGAGACGGCCGACCTCCCGGCGTTCGTCGTGATGACCTCGAGCGACAAGGGGAAGACCTGCGGGCAGCTCTTCTTCGACTACTACTGGGGCAGCGGCTTCCTCCCCAGCCGCTTCCAAGGAGTCAAGTTCCGCAACACCGGCGAGCCGGTGCCCTACCTCGCCAACCCGCCCGGCACGAGCCGGGTCGCGCGTCGCGCCCTCCTCGACGACCTCGCCGCGATGAACGCCGCGCACCTGGCCGACTACGGCGATCCGGAAATCGACACGCGCATCGCGCAGTACGAGATGGCGTTCCGCATGCAGGCGAGCGTTCCCGAGCTGGTGGACTTCTCCGACGAGCCGCGTCACGTCCTCGACCGCTACGGTCCCGACGTCAACGTGAAGGGCAGCTTCGCCTTCAACTGCCTCGTGGCCCGGAGGCTTCTCGAGCGGGGCACGCGGTTCGTGCAGCTGATGCACGCCGGGTGGGACCAGCACGGCAACCTCCACACGCAGCTGGAGGAGCAGTGCCGCGACACGGAGGGCCCGTCGGCGGCGCTCGTGCTCGACCTCAAGGAGCGGGGGCTCCTCGGCGACACGCTCGTGGCCTGGGGGGGCGAGTTCGGCCGCACGCCGTTCGGCCAGGGCGACCCCGCCGCGCCGAAGGGACGCGACCACTTCGGCCGGGCCTACTCATGGTGGCTCGCCGGTGGCGGCGTCCGCGGGGGGCACGTGCACGGCTCGACCGACGACTACGCCTGGAACATCACCGCCGACCCCGTGCACATCCACGACATGCAGGCGACGATCATGCACCTCGCGGGCATCGACCACACCCGGCTCACGTTCCGCTATCAGGGTCGCCAGTACCGGCTCACCGACGTGCACGGCCACGTCGTGACGGGTCTGCTCGCCTGAGCCCGTGGCGCACGCCTCCAGGCGTGCGCATGCGGTCTCCTGCCGGGATGGACCCGTGCGTTCCTGCACGCGCCCAATGCACCGCTCGGGGGATCGTGCTCGCCGTTTCCTCTTGCCCTGTGATCTCGCCTTCCCTGCCTCCACGTGGCGCACGCCTCCAGGCGTGCGAATACGCGTTCACCCGCGTGCGGCCACCCAGTCGTGCAGGAGCGCGACCTGCCGGGAAAAGTCCTGCTCCGCCACGCCGAGCGGGCTCTTGAAGAAGCAGGCCAGCCACGAGAGGGCCCCGCTCTCGCCGTCGCGAGCGGCTCGCTCGACGAGCCGGACGAGGTCGAGCACGAGCGGAGCCGCGAGGATCGAGTCGCATCCCTGCCAGGTGAACTGGAGCGTCATCGGCGTGCCGAGGAAGCCGCGGAAGTGCACGTGGTCCCACGCCGTCTTCCAGTCGCCAAGGCTGCGGATGTATTCGATCGACACGTGCGTCTGCGGCGCGTAGCCGAGGATCGCGGCGAGCAGATGGTCCTTGCTCCGCACCTTGGCCGCCTTGTTGCGCGGGTCGTCGAGCACCTTGCCGTCCATGTTGCCGAAGATGTTGTGCCCCACCCAGCTCATCACCTCGAGATGACGCGCGGCGAACATCGGCGCGAGCACGCTCTTGAGGAGCGTCTCGCCGGTCTTGCCGTCGCAGCCCGCGTGGGCGACGCGCCGGTGGATCGCGAGATCCTGGAGCGCCCGTGGCGTCGCGCCGGTGGACGGCGTGAAGTTGACGTACGACGCCCCCGCCTCCGCCGCCGCGAGAAAGTAGAGGCTGCTCGCCGGCAGCGGGCACGCCTCCGCGTCGTCGAGCAGCGGCTCGATCTCGGCGAAGTCGAGCGGGATGGGCAGGGCCGGCGGCGGCTCGGTGGACGCCACGTTCACGACCACCACGTGCCGGAGCCGCTCCGCGGCCGCGAAGGCCTCGATGTCGGCGCGGATGCGGCTGATTGCGGCGCGGGGCGTCTCCACCACGCTCGCCGCCGACGGGTCGGCGAGGCTGCGGATGCGTTCGCCGGTCGCGACGAGCGTGCCCGGCCGAAGCCGCTGCTCGACGGCCGCGAAAAACCCGCTCGCCCCGTCCACGAGGTCGGGCGGAATCGCCCGACTCTCGCTCCACATCCGCCGGGCTTCGGCGCCGAGCGGCCCGGAACGGATGTCGTGGCCGCCCACGACGAGATCGGCACAATCGACGAGCCCGATCCGGGTGAAGGGCTCGAGCGCGGTGACGAGGCCGATCGGTTCGATCGCTCCTCGCGCGAGGCTCGCGAGGCCGGTCATCAGCGTGGTGGCGACGCCCCCCTTGGCACCGATCAGCCACACACCGACCCGCGTGCCAGCCATGTCGTTCCCTGTGGAGGGGGTGGGCTGTCCGCTCGCCCGCGTACTCGAGCGAGATTCTGTTCGGTGCCGCCCCCGCGTCAACCGGTCCCCCCGCCTGCCGTACATTGGTCCGGTCCCGGACCGCTGCCACCGATCATGACGCCACCCGACCCCTCCGCCCCGCTCCCGGCTTCGGCCGACGCCCCCGCCATCCTGCTGCGCGGCGTCACGAAGGAATTCGGCCGGGGTGACACGGTCACCCGTGCCCTGCGCGGGGTCGATCTCGAGGTGCCCTCCGGGGAACTGCTCGTCCTCGCCGGCCCGAGCGGTTGCGGGAAGACGACGCTCGTCTCGATCGTGGCGGGCACGCTGCAGCCGACGTCCGGCGAGGTCCACGTGCTCGGCCACGACGTCGCGCGGATGACGAACGGCCGACGGGTGCGGTTTCGCCGTGACCACGTCGGCTTCGTCTTCCAGTCGTACAACCTGCTGCCCTCGCTGACCGCGGCGGAGAACGCGGCCGTGCCGCTGCTCATCGCCGGCTGGAGACGCCGCGACGCCGTCGAGGTGGCGTCCGACATGCTCGACGCGCTGGGACTCGGCAATCGCCTGATCAACCTCCCCAGCGAGCTGTCCGGCGGCCAGCAGCAGCGGGTGGCGATCGCCCGCGCCCTCGTCCACGACCCGAGGCTCTTGGTCTGCGACGAGCCGACGAGCGCGCTCGACGCCGAAAACGGGCGGATCACGATGGAGCTCATCGCGCAGATCGCCGTGCAGCCCGGCCGGGCGGTGATCGTCGTCACGCACGACTCCCGCGTCTTCACGTTCGCCAACCGCATCGCGACGATGGAGGACGGCCGCATCGAGTCGGTCGAGACGACGACGCGCGGCGCGGGATGAGGGCAGACGCCCGGCCTGGCGCCCCGCGGCTCCCGGTGGGTCACGCGTTGTCTTGCGAGACGACGACGCGACCCGCCGCCACCGCCGCGTGCAGGAACGTCGCGGTGACGATCACGACACCGCCGACGGCCGCCAGCCACGACGGCCTCTCACCGGTTGCCAGCCACGCCCAGAGGGGATTCGTCGCGGGCTCCACGAGGAGCAGGGCCGAGGCCTCGAAGGCGGTCACGCGGCGAATCCCCCAGTCGAGCAGCCAGTAGGCGAGGCCCAC
>CAIWZS010000325.1 GCA_903917235.1 uncultured Planctomycetaceae bacterium
GAGCGACACCACGTTCCGGGTGTTCGACTGGAACCGCAACGACCCCGCGCGGCCGCTCCACGTCGACCGGGCGATGGAGTGCATCCTTTTCGGCGACCGCCAGCGGCTTGGAGACGCGCCGGTGACGAACCTGTCCCGCTCGGACGCACCGTGGGTCGACGGACTCCGGTCCGCGCGGCTCTGCGGCAACGACCGATTCGAGATCGAGGCGATCGAGGCCTCGCCGTCGGGCGACGCCGCACCGGTTCGCTTCGAGGCCGGCGCGGTGCCCGAGGTCCTCATGCTGCTGTCCGGGGAGGCGATCTGCTCGGCCGCCGGGATGCCGGCGGCCCGCCTCGCCGCGGGCGACACCCTGCTTCTGCCGGCCGACCGGGTCGCAACCACCGTCGACCTCTCGACGAATGCATTGGTCCTGCGCGCGGCTCCGGCCCAGCCAGGGGCGGGCCACCGCGACGGCCTCCGGCACGGCGAGAGGCTGTCCTGACGACCATGAACGCCACCATCACCGCCCTCCTCGCGACGTCGTTCGCGCTGGCGTACGTCCAAGGCTGCGCCGCGCCGAGGCCCGTCGCCGCGGCCACGTCCGGCGCGACGGCCGAGCCGGTCGGCGGGAGCGCGTCGGCGCAGCAGTCGGAGCGATCCGCACCGGACCGGACGGTCGAGTCGCCCTTCGTGAAGGACGTCGGCGCGGAGCCGGAGCCGCCTCCCGGAACTTCCCCCTCGGCGGCCCGCCGCTTCGGCGCGAAGGCCCCGGGCGCACGCGAGTTCCTCGTCCAGCCCGGGCAGGTCTGGCAGCACCTCGTCGAGGACATCCGGCCCGGCGACGAGATCGTGTTCCCGGCGGGGTTCCATCCGCCGCAGACGATCGTCGGCCTTCGCGGCACGCGCGAGCGGCCGATCGTCCTGCGGAGCAGGGACCGGATCGCCGCGGCGGTCGGCTGCGGCGAGGTCGGCTGGGCCTTCGAGGGGTGCTCGCACGTCATCGTCGAGAACATCCTCTTCATCAACCCGTCCGGCGCCGCGATCGCCGTGGGCGGGGGACGCGCGCCCGGCGACGCGGGCCCGGCGACATCGGACGTGACGATCCGCCAGTGCACGATCCGCGTGAGCCGCACCGAGCCAGGGCAGGACGCCATCAGGATTCGATCGGCCAGCGACGTGATCATCGACGGCGTGCGGGTCGAGGGCTGGACCGACTCGGCGGTCCGCATCCAGGACGGCCGCCGCGTGCTCGTCCGCGGTCTCGTGGCGATCCCGAACGACGCGGCACCCTCGTCGAGCGGCGTCCGCATCGAGGGCGGGTCCTCGCAGGTCGTCATCACCAACGCCGCGTTCAACCGCGGCACGGGGACGTGCATCGCCGTGGGCACACCGGGCGCCGGGGCGCCCGCGGCCGAGGACGTGACGGTCGAGCGCAGCATCTTCGACACGTGCGCGACCGCGCTCTCGATCGCGAACGCGCGCCGCGTGCTCTTCAACCGCTGCACGGTGGTCGAGCCTTCCGAGGCCGTCTGGGCCGTGGACCCCGCGGCCGCGACGGTGGAGGCCGTGCGCATCGAGAACACCCTGGTCGAGTGGTCGCCCGGGAGGCTGCGGCGTTTCTCGCCGCACCCGGCGGGCTCGAGCCCCGCGGGCATCACCATCGGCGACATCCTCGTGCACTCGGCCGAGCTGCCGACGGCCTGGGAGGTGATCGGCCGTCCGTTCGGGGTGCAGGCCGGGTCGCTCACCGAGGACGTCGACCCCAAGCTGGACCGGGCGTCGCTGCGGCCCACGGCGCCGCAGGCGCAGCGATTCGGGGCCTACGTGCCGCCGGCACCCCTGAATCGGGCGGCCCCGGCGGCCCCCTGACCCGGGTATCCTCTTTGACCCGATCGGCGACTCCGCCGGGCGGCCCGGCCACCTGAACCCACTTCACGGAACACACACGCGATGCCCACCACCGGCACCATCAAGCAGGTCATCGGCTCGACCTTCGACGCCGAGTTCCCCGAGAACGCGATCCCCGAGATCTACAACGCCGTCACGGTGGACTTCGAGCTCAACGGCCAGAAGCA
>CAIWZS010000326.1 GCA_903917235.1 uncultured Planctomycetaceae bacterium
CTGCTCTACGGCCTCGGCGTGGCGGCCGTGGCACGGGGCGTGCGCGAGGCCGCCATGCGGCTCGCCGACCGCGGCGCCGCCATCGTGATCACGGGGCTCCCGCTCGCGAGCATCGCGCGGGTGGGGGGCGTGCGGTATCGGCTGCTTCGCACGTTTTACGTCCCGGGATGCCTGCTCTCGCTCCGCGAAATCAACGACGCGTCACGGTGGCTTGACGACGAGCTGCGGGCGATCACGGCCGACACCGGCGGCACGTTCCTCGAGCAGCCGGCCGACTGGTACGGCCTCGACACCCTCCACGTGAAGCGATCGCGGCTCGACGACCTCTTGCATCGCGTCGCCGACGCCTGGCAGCTGCCCCCCGCCGAGGGCCGGCCGCGGGCATCGCTCGCCGAGTGGGCCCTGCTCGGCTCGCGGGCCGCCGAGGTGCGGTCGCTCGCCCGCCGTCTGCGGCTCACGCGGCAGCCCGTGGCCGATCGACGAGGGTTGCGCGTCTGGATGTATTGAGCGATCCCTTCGGGATTCGTTCACCGCGCGCCGGCTTCGGGCTCCCCATATCCCGTCGCCGGACGCTCGCTGCGCCCATCCTGGGCTTCACTCGCTCGGATTTGCCTGCGCTGCGCCATCCATGGCTGCGCTGGTCAAATACGCCGGCTCCCGGGATACGGGGAGCCCGCAGCCTCCTCAACTCGAAATGGAGGAGGCTCGGGGCTGCCCAGACCATCGAGCGGGCTGTGGGAGCGAGCGCAGGCATGGATGCCGAAAGCGAAGCGGACACGCAGAGAGCCGAGGCCGGGAGGGCCGAGGCGAACGTCCAGCGAGAGGGTCTGGGCAGTCGCGAGCCGGCGCGTGCTCGGCCAGGTGAACGTCCGGCGATGGGACGTGGGGAGTCCGAAGCCGGTGGCGTGCGTCGAGGGGACGGGCTGAGGCCTTCCCTACAGCACGGGCAGCGAGGGGAGCGGGGGTCTGGCAGCGGCAGTGGCGGCGAGGTTGCCGACGAGCCGCTCGCAGATCGCCTCGAAGTAGGGGCGACTCGCCGGATCGTCGTACACCGCAGCCGCGCGGCCGGCGTCACCGTGCTCGCGGATCGGGATCTGGATCGGCACCTCGCCGAGGAAGGGAATGTCGAGGTCGTGAGCCGTTCGCCGTGCGCCCCCCGTGCCGAAGATATCCCAGCGTTTGTTCGTGTCGGGACAGACGAAGAAGCTCATGTTCTCCACCATGCCCAAAAGCGGGATGTTCACCTTGCGGAACATCGCGATCGCCTTCGTGGCGTCGAGGAGCGCGACGTCCTGTGGCGTGCAGACGACGACGGCCCCCGAGAGTGGCAGCGCCTGCGAGAGCGTCAGCGCGATGTCACCCGTGCCTGGCGGCATGTCGATGACGAGGTAGTCGAGCGGGCCCCACGCGGTGTCGCGGAGCATCTGGGTGATCGCGCCGTGCAGCATGGGGCCGCGCCACACCACCGCCTCGCCCGCCGGCACCAAAAACCCCATCGACATGACGGGCATCGACTGGTCGCCGACCGCGAGCGTCATCGGCACGATCTTGCCATGCTCGATCTGCGGGCGGCCGCCGAGGCCGAGCAGGTGGGGCACGCTCGGCCCGTAGACGTCGGCGTCGAGCAGCCCGGTGCGACTGCCGGCCCGTGCCAGGCCGATGGCGATGCTCGCCGCGATCGTGCTCTTGCCCACGCCCCCCTTGCCGCTGCCGACGGCGATGACGCTCTTGGCCTCGAGGCCGATCTGGCCGAGCTTCGCGGGCGGCCGCTCGTGAGGGACGATCGTCACGTCGACCCGCGCGACCTGCGGGAACGCGGTCCGCAGAGACTCCTCGATCCGCGCCCGCGTCGTCTTCCAGAGAATTGCCGAATGCGTGGCGAGGCCCACCGTCGTGCGGATCGCGTCGGTCGTGACGTCCACCGAGACGATCTGACCCATCTCGGTGAGCGGGCGGCCGGTCTCCGGGTCGGGGATCGCCGCGAGGAGCGTGGTGACGGCGGTGGCGGTGGGTGTGCTCATGGGGTCGCGGTCGGAGGGGGCGTCAGGCCGGCGATGCCGTCGCCGGCCTTCGAGGCCGCGAGGAAGAGACCGCGCGGCTGCACCGCGACGACGAGCGCGACCACGAGACAGGCGATCATCGCCACGCCGGCCGCGAGGCCTCCGTCGGCCTGCACGCCCCGCTTCGTCGAGCGGAAGTACATCGCCGAGATGATCCGCAGGTAGTAGCCCGCCGCGATCGCGGCATTGATCACGAGGACCACCGCGAGCGCGACGAACGCGGCGCGGCGGCTGCCGTAGGCGACCGGCGCGTTCCAGTCGACCTGGAGGGCCGAGGCCGCCAGCGCGAGCTTGCCCCAGAAGCCGGGGAGCGGCGGGATGCCGGCGAGGCTCAGGAGGAAGACGGCGAGCGCGAAGGCCGCCACGGGGTTGGTGGAAGCGAGCCCATCGAGGTCGTCGACGGTGGCGATCTCCTCCCGGGGAGGGCGTGGGCCGCTGCCGGAGGTCCACTCCGGCCAGCGATGTCCCAGGTAGGCGATCGCGCCGAAGACGCCGATCGTGGCCAGCGCGTACGTGCCGAGGTAGAAGAGCGTCGCCGTCATGCCGCCGAGGCCGAAGACCCAGCCGCGGTCGATCGCCCCGTCGGGACCCTGCAGGCCGCCGCCGAGCGGCATGTCAGTACGGGCCGAGGCGGCGGCGGCGGCGACCGCCACGCCCACCAGCAGGTAGCCCGCGTGGGCGATCGAGGAGCAGGCGAGGAGCCGACGCAGGTTGCGCTGCAGGAGCGCCATGACGTTGCCCACGGTCATCGTCACCGCGGCGATCGCGGCGGCCAGCTGCCAGAGCAGGTCGAGGTGGGCCCGTGCCGCAGGCCCGGGATCGGTCGTGGAGGCGATCGCGAGGGCGAGGATCCGGCCGAGCACGACGATGCCCGCCACCTTCGGGAGCGTGGAGAGTAGCGCCGCGTTGCCGGGGCTCGTCCCCTCGTAGACGTCGGGGGCGTAGAAGTGCATCGGCACCGCGGCGAGGCGGAAGGCCGCGCCAACCACGAGCATCCCGAGTGCCGCCGGCAGGAGCACCACCGCCGTGCCGGACACGCGCACGTCGGTGCTCCGCAGCCGCTCCCCGATCACCGCGAGGTTCGTCGAGCCGCCGATGCCGTAGAGGCAGACGAGGCCGTAGAGGAACACGGCCGAGGCGACGAGCGAGAGGAAGAAGTACTTGAGCCCCGCCTCCTGCCCATGGGCATCGGTGCGCTTGAGCGCGAGCAGGATGTAGGTGGGGATCGACACGAGCTCGAGGCCCACGAAGAGGAGCACGAGATCATCGGCGACGCCGACCAGCGACAGACCGGCGAGCAGGAGGAGGAACGTGCCGGCCTCCTCGCACGTGCCGCCCCGACGCGGTCCCGGGCCGCGACTGACCGCCGCGCTGAAGAGATCGCCCGACTGCACGAGCGCGAGCAGGCCCCCGAGACCGAGCGTCGTCCAGCGGATGAACGACGAGAAGGCGTCGAGCCGCACGCCGCCGGAGGTCATGGCGACGCCCTCCGCGGGCAGCCCGCCGGCGAGCGACCAGGCGCCCGCGATCCCGGCCACGGCGAGCAGCCAGCCGTGTCGCAGGCCGAGGAAGGCGCCGCCGAGGTACGTCACCAGCGCCGCCACGACGAGCGCGATCTCCGGTGCGACGAGCAGGAAGGTTTCGAGGGAGGTGCCCATGAGCCGATCAGCGGGGGAGCGGCTGGGTGCCGCGGGTGGGGTGAACGACGAGCCCCGGGGTCGTGGCGGCGGCCGCGGCCATCCGCTCGGCGAACGCGGCCGCCGAGGCGGCCGTGCTCTCGCGCACCGCCGGGGCGACCGGGGCGAGGAACGTGGCCGGAGCCACGCCGATCCAGATCACGAAGACCGCCAGCGGCGCGAGGGCGGCGACCTCGTGCCAGCGCAGATCGCAGCGCGTCGCGGGGGCGTCATGTCCGTGGGCGTGGCCGTGCGCGTGCCCGTGGGCGGCGGCGTGCGAGGTGGCGGCGTGGCTCTCGGAGGCCCCGTGGCCGGCCCGCGGCGGCTCTCGAGAGGCGCCGAAGAACACCCGTTCGACCGCCCAGAGCATGTACCACGCGCCGAGCACGACGCCCGCCACGCCCGCGAGCGCGAGCACGAGGTAGCGGGCCTGGAGGTCCGGCGAGACGCCGGTCCACGCCCGCTGGAAGGAGCCTGCGAGAATCAGGAACTCACCGACGAAGCCGTTGAGGCCCGGCAGGCCGATGCTCGAGAACGTGAAGAGCAGAAAGAAGACGGCAAGCCACGGCGCGACGGTCGCGACCCCGCCGAGGTTGGCGATGCTGCGGGTGTGGAACCGTTCGTAGAGCATGCCCACCAGCGCGAAGAGCCCCGCGGACGAGAGCCCGTGGTTGATGAGCTGGAGGTTCGCCCCCTCGGTCGCGACCGGCTCGAGCGCGAAGAGGCCCATCACCACATAGCCCATGTGGCTCACCGACGAGTAGGCGATGAGCCGCTTGAGGTCGGTCTGCACGAGGGCCACGAGTGCGCCGTAGACGATCCCCACCGCCCCGAGCGCGAAGAGCCACGGTGCCGCGGCGGCCGTCGCGTCCGGGAGCATCGGCATCGAGAACCGCAGGAAGCCGTAGATGCCGATTTTCAGGAGCACCCCGGCGAGATCGACGCTCCCGCCGGTGGGCGCCTCGACGTGGGCAAGCGGGAGCCACGTGTGCAGCGGCACGATCGGCACCTTCACCGCGAATCCCGCCAGAAGCGCGAGAAACACGAGCATCTGCAGGTAGCCGCCAGCGGCGGTCATCGGCAGCGGACGGATCCGCGTCGCGTCGGTGAGGGCCTCGATGTCGAAGGTCACCGTGCCGGTGTGCGAGGCGTTCCAGAGCACGATCGCCAAGAGGCCGAGGAACGTGAGCACGCTGCCGGCGAGCGTGTAGATGAAGAACTTCACGGCGGCCCGCCGCCGCTCCTCGTGGCCCCAGATGCCGATGAGGAAGAAGAGCGGCACCAGCGTAAACTCGAAGAACACGTAGAAGAGGATCACGTCGCGCGCGGCGAAGACGCCGAGCATCGCCGATTCGAGGACGAGGAGCAGGGCGTAGAAGCCCGCCGCGCGCTCCGTGATCGCATCCCAGCTGACGAGCACCGCCGTCAGCGAAAGGAGTGCCGAGAGGCCGAAC
>CAIWZS010000327.1 GCA_903917235.1 uncultured Planctomycetaceae bacterium
ATCGAGTTTTTCGGTCCGGGGCTCGCGGGCATGACGCTCGCCGACAGGGCGACGATCGCCAACATGGCGCCCGAGTACGGTGCGACGATGGGTTTCTTTCCGATCGACGACGAGACGCTCGCCTACCTGCGGCTCACGGGCCGCGCTCCGGAGCAGGTGACGCTGGTCGAGCGGTACATGAAGGAGCAGGGGCTCTTCCGCACCGACGCGGCTCCGGTGCCCGAGTTCACGACGCGGCTCGCGCTGGATCTCGGCTCCATCGTGCCGAGCCTCGCGGGCCCGAAGCGCCCGCAGGACCGCGTGCGTCTCGGCGACGTCAAGCGATCGTTCGCCTCGTCGCTCACCGCGCCGGCCTCGGCGCGAGGCTTCGCGCTCGCCGGCGACGCGCTCACACGCACCGGCACGGTCCGGGAAAACGGCCATGCCGAGTCGATCGGGCACGGGGCCGTCGTGATCGCGGCCATCACCAGCTGCACCAACACGAGCAACCCGAGCGTGATGGTGGCTGCCGGCCTCGTCGCGCGGAAGGCCGTCGCCCGGGGGCTCACGACGAAGCCGTGGGTGAAGACGAGCCTCGCTCCCGGCTCGCGCGTGGTCACCGACTACCTCGAAGCCTCGGGCCTCGCGAAGGACCTCGACACGCTCGGCTTCGAAACGGTCGGCTACGGCTGCACCACGTGCATCGGCAACTCGGGGCCGCTGCCCGATCCCGTGGCGAAGGCGGTCACCGACGGTGATCTCGTCGCCGCGGCGGTCCTCTCCGGCAACCGCAACTTCGAGGGCCGCGTCAACCCGCTCGTGAAGGCCAATTGGCTCGCCAGTCCGCCGCTCGTCGTGGCCTACGCGCTCGCCGGCACGACCGACATCGACCTCGAGCACGAGCCGCTCGGCATGGATCGCGACGGCAGGGCCGTGTACCTCAGGGAAATCTGGCCCACGACCGACGAGGTGCGAGAGGCGGTGGCCGCCAGCGTGCGGCCCGACCAGTTCCGCGCCCGGTACGCCGACGTGCGCGACTCGAACCCCCGGTGGAACGCCGTTCCCACGAGCACCGGCGCGCTCTACGACTGGGATGCGACGAGCACCTACATCCAGGAGCCGCCGTTCCTCGCCGAGGTCACGCGCGATCCGACGCCGCCGGCGAGCGTGCGCGGGGCGCGGGTCCTGCTCGCGCTGGGTGACAGCGTGACCACCGACCACATTTCGCCCGCCGGCAGCATCGCCAAGGCGAGCCCCGCCGGCCGCTACCTGATCGAGCACGGCGTGGACCCGGTCGACTTCAACTCGTATGGCGCGCGCCGCGGCAACGACCGTGTCATGACGCGGGGCACCTTCGCAAACATCCGGATCCGCAACCTGCTCGCGCCCGGGACGGAGGGGGGCGTGACGCGGCTCCTGCCCGGCACGGAGGTCATGCCGGTGTATGACGCGGCGCTCGCGTACCGCGCGCAGGGCGTGCCGCTGATCGTGCTCGCGGGCGCGGAGTACGGCACCGGGTCGTCGCGCGACTGGGCGGCGAAGGGGACGATGCTCTTGGGTGTGCGGGCGGTGCTCGCGGCGTCGTTCGAACGCATCCACCGCTCCAACCTGGTCGGCATGGGCGTGCTGCCGCTCGTGCTCCCGCAGCCGTGGCAGAGCCTCGGGCTGACAGGCGAGGAGACGTTCGACATTCCGTTCGACGGGCTCGCGCCGCGGGCGACGATCGTGGTCAGGGCCACGGCTCCGGGGGGCGTCATGCGGGAGATCCCGTGTCTTGTGAGGATCGACACGCCGGTCGAACTGGACCAGTTCACGTCGGGCGGCATCCTGCCCTTCGTGCTGCGCAAGCTCCTCGACAGCTGAGAGGGCGGCGGCGCGACCGCGCCACGCGCGCAGGCCGGGCAACCGGTGTCGATGGCACGGGCGCCGCGATCGCTAGCGCTTGCCGGCGGGGCGAAACTCGCGGCAAAACCGCCGGTCCGTGCGCGCGATGTCTCGCGCGGGTCGCGCGAGGCCACTTTCGGTCACGCGAGGTTCCCGTATAGTGCGTCGGCTCTCGGGCGGCGCAGGCCGTCGTGGGATTTCGACGAGGGCGACCGGCAGGGACACGCGGCGGCGGTATACGCGGGAGGCGGGGCATGGACGGTGGATGGCAGGCACTCGACGCGCGGCGACGACCCGGCGCGCATTCCCGGCTGGCGATCACGCGGCTGGTGCTCGAGGAGCTCGAGCGGGTGACGCCGGAGGCGGGCCGGGGCGCGCTCGGTCCGCGGGCGAGCCTCGTCGAGGCGGGCATCGACGAGCCACGGTTTCTCGACGCCGTCGCCCGCATCGAGGGGCGCTACCAGATGCGTTTCCACGCCGACTGGCTCCGGGGCATCCGCACCTGCGGCGACCTCGTCGAGTGCATCTCGACGAGGATGTTCGACGCCGTCGACCGGGCCGAGGGTCCGCCGCGGCGCGCGGTCGCGGCCGAGGCCCCGCGCGCGGCGGGCATGTTCGACACGGGCGACGCGTGGCCCGAGGCGGGCGCGCTCGAGCGCCGGTTCGGCGACCTGGCCGCCGCGGGCCTGCAGAACCCGTTCCTCCTCGCCAATGAGTCGGTGCAGGGGCGGCTCGCGCGGGTCGACGGCCGCGACGTCGTCAGCTTCACGAGCTTCGACTATCTCGGGCTCGCCGGCCATCCCGACGTGACCCGTGCGGCGAAGGACGCCATCGACCGCTTCGGCACGAGCGCCTCGGCCAGCCGAATGGTCGGGGGCAACAACACGATCCTCGACGAGCTCGATGCCACGCTCGCCTCCTTCGTCGGCACCGAGCGGGCGGTCGTCTTTCCGTGCGGCTACGGCACGAATGCGTCGGTGCTCGGCCACATCTGCAACGCGGACGATCTCATCCTCTACGACGAGCTCGCCCACAACAGCATCGTGCAGGGCACGGTCGCCAGCGCGGCCGGGCGCCGCCCCTTCCGCCACAACGACGTCGATCAGCTGGACGGCCTCCTGCGGGATCTGCGCGGCCGCTATCGACGCGTGGTGGTGGCCATCGAGGGCGTCTACAGCATGGACGGCGACTACCCCGATCTGCCGGCCTTCATCGAGGTCAAGCGTCGTCACGATGCGCTGCTCTACGTCGACGAGGCACACTCGATCGGCACGATGGGGCCCGGGGGACGCGGGATCTGCGACCACTTCGACGTCGATCCCGCCGAAGGTGACCTGTGGATGGGGACCATCAGCAAGGCCCTCGGGTCGGGCGGCGGCTACCTCGCCGGCAGCGAGCGGCTCATCCGCTGGCTCGGCTGCACGACGCCGGCCTTCGTCTTCTCGACGGCCTGCTCACCGCCGAACGCGGCCGCGGCGCTCGAGGCCGTCCGCGTCATCGGCCGCGAGCCGTGGCGCGTCACGCGGCTGCGCGAGCGATCGGAGTTCTTCCTCAAGCTCGCGCTCGACGCCGGCCTCGACACGGGCCCGAGCGGCGACACCCCCGTGATACCGGTCATCCTCGGCAGTTCCGAGCGGGCCATCCGCGCGTCGCAGGCGCTGCTCACGCGCGGCATCAACGCCCGGCCGATCCTCTATCCCGCGGTGCGGGAGTCGGCGGCTCGGGTGCGGTTCTTCATCACCTCCGAGCACAGCGAGGAGCAGATCGTGCGCGCCGTGGAGACGATGGCCGACGTCGTCGCGTCGCTCGGCTGAGCGATCGTGGCGGGTCAGGGCGTGACCGGGCTGCCGGGGCAGGCATCGCGCTCGAGCGTTGGCCAGGCGAAGCTGGCGGGGCCGAAAATCCCGTCGCGGAAGGCGGGCCGCCAGGCCCGCACGAGACGGTCGGTCTGGACCACGATCGCCGGCAGGAAGAGCAGTTCGGCGACCGTCGCCGCCGCCACGGCCGCACAGGCGAGCATCCCGAAGCCCGCCAGTGACGGCACGCGGCTCGCCATCACCGCCGCGAAGCCGACGGCGAGCACCAGACCGCCCAGCAGCACGGGATTGCCCGTCTCCGCGACGGCGCGACGGACGGAGGTGGCGATCGCGATCCCCTCGCGGCGATTGCGGGAGATCGCGGCGAGCACGTGCACGGTGTCGTCCACCGCGAGCCCGAGGCAGACGTTGAAGACGATCACCGTCGCCGGATCGAGCGCCCGGCCGCTGGCCACGATCACGGCCGCGATCACGGCGAGCGGAAAGACATTCGGGATGAGGCTGACGATGCCCGCGAGCACGGAGCGGAAGGCGATGGCGAGGATCACGCCGATCACCATCACCTCCAGCAGAAGACTCGAGCCCAGGTCGCGGACCAGCTGACGGATGTTGCGGGCGGAGACCACGGACATGCCGGCGAGTTCGAACCGCCAGCCCGGATGGTCGTGCTCGAGCCTCGCCAGGCCCTCGTCGACCCGGTCATAGACCCCCTCGAGCCGTCGGGATCCGAGATCGCCCACGCGGGCCCTCACCAGCGCGATCCGCGACTCGGGCGCGACGAGGTCGCGCACCCGATCGGCATCGAGGCGGCGGCGCTGGCGGTCCGGCAGCGGCGCCGCGACGGTGGCGAGCGAGATCGCCCGCGAGATGCCTCCGGCGTCCTCCAGCACGTCGTGGACGCCGTCGAGCGACGCCAGGACGACCCCGTCACGCCAGTCGATCTCCTCCGGCCAGCCGACCACCACGTCGAACCCCATCGCCCCGCCGAAGTCCGCGTCGACGCCCGCGAGGGCCCGCGACGCCGGCGTGCCACGCGGCAGCGAGTCGGTCACGCGATTGTCGGCCTCGAGACCCGAGCCCACGAGGGCCAGCACGAGCGTGGCGACCACCGCGACGGCGACGAGCGGACGGGAGTGGCGCACAGAGAACGAGGCCAGCAGGGAGGCGACACGGCCCACGCGGCGATTCGACCGCCCAAGGCGGGCACCGCTGCAGAATCGGCTCGAGGCGATCAGCGGGGTGAACAGCGACACCGCGGCGAAACTCGCGAGGGCCCCGATCGCCGCGACGATGCCGAAGGTGCGCACCGCGTCGATCCTGGCGACCGACAGCGACGCGAAGCCGATCGCCGTCACGAGGCTCGTGAGACCGCAGGCCCGGCCCACGCGTCTGACGGCCTGGGACGACGCTGCCAGCGGATCGACGCCCCGCCGCGCGCTGCGCCGCATGTCCTCGATGAAGTGGATGGAGTCGCACGTGCCGACGACCAGCGCCAGCGAAGGCACGACGCAGGTGAGGACGTTGACCGGGGCGCCGACGAGCCCGAGCACGCCGAGCGCCCACACCGCACCGAGGAAGGGCGGCAGGCAGGCGACGACGGTCGAGCGCACGCTCCGTGCGGCCACGGCCGAGAGGACCACCGCCAGCGCGAGCCCGAGCCCGTTGAATACGAGCATGTCCCGTCCCAGAGCCCGCGCCGCCTGCTCCCGGAGCGCCGGCATGCCGGTGAGCTGAAGGTCGAGCGTCGGGGCCGCCTTGGCGGCCTCGGCGAGCGCCTGCTCGAGTCCATCGATGACGTCGCGCACCCGCCGCGGCTGATCGGCATCGGCGGCCAGCCGGACAACGACGAGTGACGCGTCGCCGTCAGCCGAGAGGAGGTGACCCGCGACGAGCGGGTGGCGGGCCGCGCGGGCCTTCGCCGCCGCACGTGCCTCGGCATCGAGTCCGTCGCGGCGATGCGGGATCACCGGCAGCAGCCCCCCCGCCACGCCTTCGCGACGCACGTCGAAGATCGACTGCACCTCCTCGACCCCGTCAACGAGGGCGAGCCGCGCCACGACGTCCCGCAGCTCCGCCAGCGGTGCGGCGTCGAACAGGTCGCCCGTGCGTGCGGTCGCGCGCACCACGCAGTCCCGGTCCGGACCGCCGAAGGTCGCCTCGACCTCCTCGAGCGCGCGAAGGTCGGTCGAGGAATCGTGGAGCAGGGATCGCAGGTCGTCGTCAATCCGCAGGCGGGAGATGCCCCAGCCGGCAAGCGCCGTCAGCACCACCACCAGGGCCCATTGCAGGCCGCGGCGCCGGCCGGGAGCGGTCGCCGGGGTCATCCGTCCGACGCCGGTGGTTCCGGCAGCAGGTGACGCTCCGCCGGATCGACGATCCAGCCCCGGCACTGCGGGGTCCCGCACCGGCAGGGGATCGCCGCATCGGCCGGCCAGGCGTAGTCGATCACCAGCTCCTCCCCGGGAGCGATCGGGCGGATCGTCTGCAGCCACAGGCGGTCCTCCTCCGTGCCCTCCTGCTCGTCCCACCAGTAGAAGAGTTCGCAGTTGGGGTCGCAACTGTGG
>CAIWZS010000328.1 GCA_903917235.1 uncultured Planctomycetaceae bacterium
AAGTTCTCGAGCGGCGCGTGGTCGACGACGTTCTCGCCGTTGAAGTTCACGGTCACCCGTTCACCGATCATCCGGATGCGGAACGTGTTCCACTCGCCGAAGGGCCGGTCCATCCGCTTCGATGGGAACTTGCCCTCCTCTCCCTTGTTGTTCCAGAGGCCCCCGGATCCCTTGTCGGCCCCGAGTGGAAACTTTTTCTCCTCCGTGTAGTCCCAGATCTGCACCTGCGGGATGCCGCGGAGGTAGACGCCGCTGTCGCCGAGCGGGAGCATCTTCCAGTCGACGTGGAAGTCGAAGTCGCCGTAGTCGCGGTCGGTGGTCGCGTAGAGCCCCTGGCCGTCGTTGACGAGTTCGCCGTTCTCGACGCGCCAGTGCGCGAGCAGGTGCTCCTTCTTGTCGACCCCCTTGGCGTCGAGGAGCCCGCCCTCGATGCTCGACCGCTTGTAGGCGGCCTGGTCCTCGGCCGACATGGCGCGGAGCTCGGCGGGATCGCGGGTGCCCCAGCCGTACCAGCCGGCGAGGTCCGTGCCGCTGAAGAGTGCGGTGAACCCCTCCGGGGGCACGTTGTCGGCCGCGCGGGCGGCCGTCGGGACCGCCAGGACGAACGTGAAGGAGAAGGTGCACGCGGCGAGGGCGGGGAGCGAACGTGTCACGGTCGTGGTCCTCACGGATCGGGGAAAGCGCCGGCCCACGGCGGGCGGCGCATCAGTGCATCTCGACGGCGCACGTGCCGAGGCCCCCGCGATAGTAGTTGAACTGAACCTGCGGGTGGTCGGCCAGGAGCGACATCGGCACGCAGGCGTCGACCAGACGCGTCGAGATCATGAGCGCCGTGAGCCGTTGGCCGAGCGGGTTGTCGTGCGTGCCCGCGTGCCAGATCGACACCTTGTCGGCCCGCCAGGTCTGGATCGGCCCCACGGTGATCGCCTGCATCGGCACGAGCGTGATGTTGCCGCCGCCGCTCGTGCGGGCGTTCTGGGCGAGCGTGACCGGATGGAGGTCGACCACGCGGGTCGAGAGAGCGCGATACTCCGCGGGGGTGGGTGGCCTGTCCACGTAGACGCCGTCGCGACGGAGCGGGTCGTTGAAGGCCCAGTGCTTGATGTCCCCCTGGCCCCCCTGCATCACGGCACAACGGGCGGTGTCCCAGCTCGCCACGTAGGCGGCCACGTCGGCCTTCGGGAAGTGGAGGTTCGACTCCGGCATCCGCAGGTCGGGCCGGATGCGGTCGAAGCAGAGCTCGCGGTCGGCCCGCTCGAAGGAGAGCGGGTGCGTGACGGGCACCTCCCGGCCGTTCTCGTACCACTCGTCCATGCCCCAGAAGTGGGCGTGCCGCAGGTCGAGTTCGAGTTCGTTCACGAGCCGGGCGACGAGCGGCAGTTGCTCGGTGGGGCCGATCGGGCCGCAGATGCCCACCGGGTCGTCGGCCGTCGCCTGCCGCCAGGCCGCGACGTACTCGAGCGCCTCGGCGAGGTAGAAGTCCTCGAGCGTGTCGTAGAGCCTGACGGTGAACCCGGGTCGCGAGAGCCGCTCGAGATCCTCCACGGTCAACGCCGCGGCGTCCTGGATGATCTCCGGATCGAGCGTCG
>CAIWZS010000329.1 GCA_903917235.1 uncultured Planctomycetaceae bacterium
CGGGATGGAGCATGTTCCAGCGACGGCACTCCTGCGCCTCGCGCCTCAGCTCCTTCCAGCTCGTCACGCTCCAGACGGTGCTCGCAACACCCCAGCGCTCCGCGAGCAGGTCTGCCGCCCGCAGCACCTCGCGCAGGATCGCGCCGGAACCGAGCAGGTGGACCCGCGGCAGCCCGGCCGCCACCGGGGGCCCCGCCGCGGCCACGTCGCGCAGCCGGTACATGCCCTTGAGAATGCCCTCCGCACAGCCGGCGGGCATCGGCGGCATCTCGTAGTTTTCGTTGTAGACCGTGATGTAGTAGATCCAGTCCTCACCCTTGGCATACATCCGCTCCATGCCGTCGAGCATGATCACGGTGGTCTCGTAGACGAATGCCGGGTCGTACGCCCGCACGGTCGGATAGGCCATCGCGAAGAGATGGCTGTGACCGTCCTGATGCTGCAGGCCCTCCCCGGCGAGCGTCGTCCGGCCCGCCGTGCCGCCCAGGAGGAAGCCCCGCGCACGACAGTCGCACGCGGCCCAGATGAGGTCGCCGATGCGCTGGAAGCCGAACATCGAGTAGTAGATGAAGATCGGGATCATCGGCACGCCATGGCTGGCATAGGCGGTGCCGGCTGCGATGAAGCTCGACATGCTGCCGGCCTCGGTGATCCCCTCCTCGAGAATCTGGCCGTCCTTGGCCTCGCGGTAGTAGAGCAGCTGATCGGAGTCCACCGGCTCGTAGAGCTGGCCGGCATGCGCGTAGATGCCGCACTGCTTGAACAGCGGATCCATCCCGAACGTGCGCGACTCGTCGGGCACGATCGGCACGATGAACCGCCCTACCTGCTTGTCCTTGAGCAACGACGCCATCAGCGTGACGGCGCCGGTCGTCGTGGAGACCTCGCGGCCGGCACTCTTCTCGATGAACCCCGCGTAGTCGGCCAGCGACGGCGTCTGCAGCCGGGGCGGCTCGGCGGGCCGCATCGGCACGTAGCCCCCGAGCGACTCGCGGCGCTCCCGCAAGTAGCGGATCTCCGCCGAATCCTCCGGCGGTCGATAGAACGGCGCCTTGGCCACCTCGTCGTCCGAGATCGGAATGCCGAACCGTGAACGGAACGCCCGCAGCTCCTCCTCGTTGAGCTTCTTCTGCTGGTGGGTCACGTTGCGACCCTCGCCCACCTCGCCGAGCCCGTAGCCCTTGATCGTCTTGGCGATGACCACCGTCGGCTTGCCGTGGCACTTCATCGCCGCCGCGTAGGCGGCGTAGACCTTCTCCGGATCGTGCCCTCCCCGACGCAGCTTCTTGAGCTTTTCGTCCGAGAGATGGGCCACCATCTCTTTCAGTTCCGGATCGGCACCGAAGAAGTGCTCGCGGATGTAGCTGCCCGGCATGACGGTGTATTTCTGGTACTGCCCGTCCACCACCTCGTTCATCCGCTTGACGAGCAGGCCCTTGTCGTCCTTCGCCAGCAGGGCGTCCCACTCGTCGCCCCAGACGACCTTGAGGACGTTCCATCCCGCCCCGCGGAAAATGCCCTCGAGCTCCTGGATGATCTTGCCGTTGCCCCGCACCGGCCCGTCGAGCCGCTGGAGATTGCAGTTGATGACGAAGACGAGGTTGTCGAGCTGCTCCCGGGCCGCCAGCGTGATCGCACCGAGCGTTTCCGGCTCGTCGGTCTCGCCGTCGCCGATGAAGCACCAGACGTGCTGCCGGCTCGTGTCCTTGATGCCGCGGTCCTGCAGGTACTTGTTGAACCGCGCCTGGTAGATCGCCATGATGGGTCCGAGTCCCATCGACACGGTGGGAAACTCCCAGAACCCCGGCATGAGCCACGGGTGCGGATAGCTCGACAGGCCGCCACCCGGGGCGAGCTCCCGCCGGAAGTTCTCCAGCTGCTTCTCCGAGATCCTGCCTTCCAGGAACGCGCGGGCGTAGATGCCAGGCGAGGCGTGCCCCTGGAAGTAGACCTGGTCACCCGAGTAGTCGTCGCCGCGGCCGCGGATGAAGTGGTTCATCGCGACCTCGACCAGCGTCGCCGAGGAGGCGAAGGTCGAGATGTGGCCGCCGATGCTCTTGTCCTCCCGGTTGGCCCGCACCACCATCGCCATCGCGTTCCAGCGGATGATGCTCTTGATCCTGCGCTCGAGCTCGCGGTTGCCGGGAAACGCCGGCTGCTTGTCGGCCGGGATGGTGTTGATGTACGGGGTCGTCACCGAGAAGGGGATCGGGACGCCGAGGCGATACGCCTCCTGCTCGATCACCCGCAAGAGATAGCTCGCGCGATCGGAGCCCCGGCTGGTGGCCACGTACCGGAGGGAGTCGATCCATTCCCGGGTCTCGCCCGGGTCCGAATCGACCTCGGACGTGCCGTCGGTGCGCTCGGGCTGGCCCGACGCACGATCCCCCACCTGCGCGATCGACATCGGGGCGTGCGCCCCCCGGGGCAGGACGTCGCCCGCGCCGCCAGGGTCGCTCGGAGCGGTCGCCCCACCTCCGCGGGAAAACTCGACGTCGGGGCTGCTCATGCGTCGCTCCGCAGAAGGGGACCTTTCCGAATGTCGCGATTATCCGGGCGGCCTCGGGCAGCGTAAAGGGCGAATCCCGGCGCAGCCGCCGAGCGGTGCCGCAGCCGCCACGAGGGCCACCGCGGCCGCATGCGCCCAGTGCGAGAGGCGGGAGTCGAACCCGCACGCCTTGCGGCACTGGAACCTAAATCCAGCGCGTCTGCCAGTTCCGCCACTCTCGCGAACGACCTCATTCTACGCCTGGAAACCCATCCCGTCGGCCGGCCGACGCCTCGTCGAGCAATCGCTCCAGTCCGCCGGCACCTCCGACCGAGCGTGGCGGCCATGCGGCGACGACGAGCTCGTGGAGCGTCTCGTCATCGGGCGCGAGCGAGCGTTTGCCGAAGCGGATCTCAAGCGATCGCACCTGCTCCGCGGCCGCATGGTTCGCGTTCCAGGCACGCACCAGTCCCGCGGCGACGCCCGGAGCGAAACACCGCATCCGCGGCTCGTGGAGCACCCAGAAGAGCTTGTGCCAGCGATGGTGCGGCAGCGACATGAAGCCACCCGCGGGCTCGGCGGTCTCGAACGGGGCGCCACCGCGCACCAGATCGACGACGCGTCCGTCGGCGAGCACGGCCCGGCTCACGACCCACTGCCGCTGGGCACGCACGTCCGCGAACATGAGCCACTCCTGATGCAGGGCCGTGAGATCGAGCAGCGCCTCGATCGCTGGAGGAAGTCGGGGCCGATCGTTCGTGGTCGCGGGCCGGAGCAGCGCCGCCGTCCACCCGACGACCGCGAGCGTCAGGGCCGCCGCACACGCAGCCGTCGCCCCACGTCCCAATCCCAGGCAGACGCCCTCCCCGGCCACGCGTCGCCCCCGGTCCCACCACGCCGACGGCACGAGCGGAAGCCAGGCGGCGATCGCGATCGGCGCGAACAGGCCCACCGACATCGCTCCCCAGATGACGAGGTGGAACGACGCAAACGCTGTGACCAGGACTCCCCGCACGCTCGCCATCGGCACGGCCAGCACGAGCAGCGCCCCGGCGATCTCGAACGGCGGCACCAGCCGCGTCAGGGGCCGCACGATCCGGTCGGCATCCGAGAGCGCCATGCCCAGGTGCGTGCCGTGGTCGTGCACCGACAGCGCATGGCCGAGCGCCGCCCCGGACCACCACGTGTCGTTGCACTTGCCGATGCCGGCCGAGAGGTACACGAGCGCGAGCTGCACGACGAGCGCTGCGGTGCCCGCTGACCAGGCGCACTGCGGTCGCGGGCCCGGCTCGCCGCCGCGACGGAGCGCGTCGCAGGACCACACCGCGCCGAGCGGGACGAAGCAGGCCCAGAACAGCTGACAGGCGAGCCAGGAATCACCGGCATTGGTCGCCGGTGCGGTGCGTCGCACGATGCTGACGACCGCCACCCACGCGAGGATCGTCGCGAGTCGCGTAACGCATCCGACGGCGAGCAGGAGCCCGGCGACCCCCTCGAGCGCGAGGATCGCGGCGGCCCACGCGTCGGAATCGCTGAGAAGCGCCGCGGACCAGCACGTGGCACGCCCCGCGTACTCCCGCACGGCGTCCGGGGTGAACATCCCCGTGGCGGTGTGCATGAGGCGGAAGTCCCGCGTGCGCAGGAGGCAGTCGGCGACGAGGACGCCACCGAGCGCGATGCGGTAGGCGGCGAGACTCCGCAGGTCGAGCGCGAAGGCGTCCCGCGCCCAGGCCGTCGAAAAGCCGCGGTTTCTTGAAGCTTCCACGATTCGAAACTACAACACGGCCGGTCCGATGATCGATCCCAATCCTGTGCCCGACGGCCCCCGGACGGGCGCGATGCCCGTCCCGCTCCCGCCGTCCCGAGGAGAGCTGGCATGCACGTGCCCCTGGTGGTGCTCGGTGGTGGCCCCGGCGGCTATGCGGCCGCATTCCTCGCGGCCGATCTCGGCATGGAGGTCGCCCTCGTCGATCGCGATGAACGGCTCGGCGGCACGTGCCTGCTCCGCGGCTGCATCCCGTCGAAGGCGCTCCTGCATGTCGGACGGGTCGTGTCCGAGAGCCGCGAGATGGCCGAATGGGGTGTGTCGTTCGGCAGGCCGACGATCGACCTCGACGCCCTGCGACGGCGGAAGGAGAAGCTCATCGGCACGCTCACCGGCGGACTCGCCACGCTCGCGCGGCGGCGGAAGGTCTCGCTCCTGCACGGTGCGGCCCGCTTCATCGACTCGACGACGCTGGAGATCGCCCCGACGCAGCCGGGCGCTCCCAGCCAGACCGTGACCTTCGACCACTGCATCCTCGCGAGTGGATCGCGGCCGGCACGCATTCCCGCGTTCGACATCGGCAGTCCGCGGGTGATGGACTCGACCGCGGCACTCGAACTGCCCGACATTCCGGAGTCGCTGCTCGTCGTGGGTGGCGGCTACATCGGGCTGGAAATGGGCACGGTCTACGCCGAACTCGGCTCGCGGGTCTCCGTCGTCGAACTCACCGACGGCCTCCTGCCGGGTGCCGACCGTGATCTCGTGAAGCCGCTCCAGCAGCGTCTCGGCACGATCTTCGAGGCGATCATGCTCGGCACGAAGGTGACGGGGCTGCATGACGTCGGCACTGCAGTGCGCGTCCAATTCGAGGGGGCGGGCGGGGCTCTGGAACGCTCCTTCGCCCGCGTGCTCGTCGCCGTGGGCCGCCGGCCGAACTCGGACGGGATCGGTCTCGAGAACACCCGCGTCACGATCGACCGCCGCGGCTTCGTGGAGGTGGACGGACAGCAGCGCACAAGCGATCCGCACATCCTGGCGATCGGGGACGTCTGTGGTGAACCGATGCTGGCGCACCGCGCGAGTCACCAGGGCAAGGTGGCGGTGGAGGCGCTCCACGGCGAGCCGGCGTTGTTCGCTCCGCGCGCGATCCCGGCGGTGGTCTTCACCGACCCCGAGATCGCGTGGGCCGGGCTGACGGAGCAGGAGGCGACCGCGGCGGGGCGGGTCGTCGACGTGAGCCGCTACCCGTGGGCCGCGAGCGGCCGGGCGCAGGCGCTCGGCCGCACCGACGGACTGACCAAGATCCTCGTCGATCCGGAAACCGACGCGGTGCTCGGGGTGGGCGTGGTCGGTCCGGGCGCGGGCGAACTCATCGCCGAGGGCGTCCTCGCCATCGAGATGGGGTGCAGCGCCCGCGACCTGATGGAAACGATCCATCCCCATCCGACGCTCGGCGAAACGGTGGCGTTCTCCGCGGAGAATTACTTCGGCCTCGCCACCGAGATCTATCGGCCGCGCACCGCGGACGCGTCGGCCGGTTGAGCCCCGACCGCCGCCGGTCGGACCGGCCACTCGGGCGCCCGGATCAGCCTCCGCCCTGCAGCATCCGCGACCGGGCCAGCGCGTCCTCGGCCTCGGCGATCCAGCCCCCCCGCTGGCAGGCCACGCTCAGGGCCGTGAAGCTGAAGGGGTCGGTCGGCTCGAGCTCGCACACCCGCCGTGCGTGCCGCACCGCGTCGCCGTGCCGCTCGAGCCGCGTGCACCAGGCCGCGAGCGCCGAATGCGCGAGTGCGAAATCGGGATGATCGGCGACGACGCCCTCGAGGGCGTGCACGGCCCCGGCGAGATCGCCCGCCGCCTTGAGCCGCTCGGCGGCCTCGTACCTCGCTTCTCGCGTCCCCGCCACGTTCGCGTCGTCCGCCATGGTCACTCCCGAGCCGTACCCGCGCCGCGTGCCACGGCCCATCCGCGGGGTGCGGACGCGACCGATCGCGACGACTCGGCAGTATAGGCAGACCGTCGGCGCCCGGCGGGGGAAGATGGATCGGCTCGTCGCACGAACACGAAACTGGGATTGAATCGCCGCGGGGACCGAGCCGATAAACCCAGCAGTTGGTCGATCCGTGGCGACAGAGGCGTGACGTGAGCATCCATCCACTCGCCGTGGTCAGTCCTGGAGCCCGTCTCGGCGCGGGTGTGCGGATCGCGGCGTTCGCCACCGTCGAGGACGACGTCGAACTCGGGGATCACTGCACGGTCGGAAGCGGGGCCGTGCTCAAGTCCGGCGTCACCGCCGGGTCCCACAACGAGTTTGCGGAGCACGTCGTGATCGGCGGCGCCCCACAGCACGTCGCCCGGCCGAAGGACATCGGCCGCGTGGTGATCGGCGACCACAACGTCTTCCGCGAATACGTCACGGTGCACCGGGCACTCAAGACGGACGTGACCACGTCGGTCGGCAGCCACAACTACGTGATGGCGGGAGCCCATCTGGGTCACGATGTCACGGTGGGCAACAACTGCATCTTCGCCAACGGCGCCCTGCTCGGCGGTCACGTCACGGTCGAGGACCGGGCGTTCGTGTCGGGTGCCGTCGCCGTGCACCAGTTCGTCAGGATCGGCCGACTCGCCATGGTCGGCGGGCACGCGCGCGTCGTCCAGGACATCCCGCCGTTCATGCTGCTCGACGGTCAGAGCGGCTGCATCGTCGGCCTCAACAACGTCGGGCTGCGACGGAGCGGGCATTCGGCCGACGACATCGCCGACCTCAAGGCGGCGTATCGCGTCATCTATCGCCGTGGATTGCCATGGAAGGAGGTGCTCGACACCCTCCGCCGTGACTTCACGAGCGGTCCCGTGGCACACCTGTGCGACTTCCTCGGCGGTGGCACGCGAGGCTTCTCGCAGGAGCGGCGGGCACCGCCCGCCCCGACGCTGCGGATCCGCGTGCCCGAGGACGATCCGGCCACGGTGCGGGCGAAGGCCGGCTGACCGCGCCCCACGGCCGTTCACGCCCGCCGCTCGATCGCCTGCATGACCTCGAGCACGTCCCGCTCTCCGCGGTGCGGTGCCGCGACGACCTGGACGCCCACCGGAAGTCCGGTGCTGCCGCGATCACAGTCGGCGGCCAGCGCGACCAGCGGATCGCGCGTCGCACGACGTCCAGCCTCCTCGTCCGCACGCACCCGGGTCACCGGCACGGCGCCGGCCGCGAGGTCGAGCAGATTCGCGAGCAGGCACGGAGCGGCGGCGAGCATCAGTCGGGCGGCCGTGCCGTGTCGCAAGGCCGGCACCGCCGACACGGGGCAGACGAGCACGTCGCACTCCCGCATGTGCTCGGCACATCGCGCCATGAACGCCGCGCGTCGGTCGAGCAGACGCGCGAAGGCGGCCGGCGCGAGTGGTCCGGTGGCCGCGAGCGCCTGCGCCTCGATCATCCTGCCGGAGGCTGCCGCCACGGCGGCGAGGGGTCGCCTGAGCCAGCGCGGCAGCCGCGCGAGCCGGAGAAGCCGGGCGACTCCCGGAATCGGACGCGCGCGGCCGACCAAGGCCCGCACCTGACGGCCGCCGTCGGCGGCCAGGATGGCCAGATGCAACCACGCGGCGTCGGTCGCGATCGTGCCATCGAGCGGCACGATCTGGCAGCCCGCGCCGCGCACGGCCTCGACCGCCTCGCGGACGGCACGGACGACGGCCGGTGAGCCCGGGATCGGCCCCGCATCGTCCCACCAGCCGACGCGAAGGTCCGCGAGCGCGACCGGCCTGCGCGACGTCTCGTCCTCCGCTCGCTCGCCGGCGACATCCACACCGACCGCCAGCAGTCCGCGCCTCAGATCGGCGACGCGCCTGGCGAGAAACCCGGCACGCGTGCGGACGACCGTCAGTCGCGGCATCGTGCGCACCGCGCCGCCCCCTCCGAGGATGGACGTCCGCGGCACGATCGTCGCCAGTCCGCAGGAATGCGCGGGCTGGCGGAGGCTGCCCGCGAGATCGTTGCCGACCGCGAGCGGCACGACGCCGGCCGCGACCAGCGCCGCGTCGCCACCACTCGACCCACCAGGACTGCGTTCGGGATCGGCGGGGTGGTACGTGCGGCCCCAGACGGGATTGTCGGTTTCGTGGAGGTACATCGCCTGGGGCACGTTCGCCTTGCCGATGACGACTGCACCCGCGGCTGCGAGGCGGACCACGATCTCCGCATCCGCCGCATCGACATCCTTGCGGCGGGACACGAGACCGAGCGTGGTGACGAGACCGCGCACGGGAAAACACTCCTTGACGCTCACCGGAACACCCGCGAGGACGCCGCTCGAGCCCGCTGCGATCATGGCCGCGTCCTGCTCCGCGGCGACGCGCGTCTGGATCAACGCGTTGAGTCCGGCGTGGCGCTCACGGTGCCGTCGAACGTGCTCCGCCCACACGTCGCTGGCGCGCGCCGATCCGGTCGCGACGGCCGTGGCGATCGACTCAACGGTCTCCATCGAGCGTCCTCTCCGAATGCACCGCTCTTCGTTCCGGATGCGCACCAGCGGCAACAGATCCGACCGCGTGGTCCTGAAGATCGCCTGGTCGTGAGGACCGCATGGCGGCACGTCCCGCCGTGTGCATACGGCCGAAACCGCCCCTCGCGCCTGGCGGCATCCGGTGCCGCTCCGCGGGTCACGGACGTGGGCTCGGATCAAAAGTCGGCGGGCGGTGCATCCGATGGCGGGGCCGGCTGCTCCTCGGCGTCCGGCGCGTCCGGCTGCGGCTTTGCATCCGAAGCCGGCTCGTCGGCGGGTGCGGCAGGCTCCTCTGTTGGGGCCGGCGTGGTCGGGGCCGGGTCGATTTCCGGCACCTCGAGCTTCGGAGCCGGCTCGGCTGGATCGATCTCCGGAACCTCGAGCGCCGGGGCCTTGGCCGCTGGCTCGGACTTCGGGGACTCGGGAGCATCGCTCAGATCCGGCACGGGAATGGCCGGCGGTGCGGGGCCGGCCGGGGCGTCGGCTCCGGGCAGGCCCACCGGCGCCGCCTCGATGGTGTCGACCGCACGTGTCAGGCCGAGCGGCCCCTCGCCCGGTCGATCGACGGAACGCACGTCGGCCGCCCAGACCGTGCCGCCATCGAAGATCACCCCCGTGACGAGGCACCGCTCGCCGAGCTCCACGACCGGAGCCTGACGGGACACGACTGCAACCTCCCGGCTCTGGCCGTCCGCCTCCTCGATGAGCACCTTGGAGCACCAGTACGGCCCGACCGCCCGGGTCGAGTCGAACGTGACCGGGAGCACGACGCCGTCGCTGTCGCGCCGCGCGAACGAGAGCCAGTTGCGAGCCAGCCGCGTCAGATCCGACACGAGGGGGCTGTCCGGCTGGAGCGTCGGCACGAGCGGATCCAGCCGCACCGAGGCCTCTTCGAAGGGACGTCCCGAGTCCACGGCCACGGCCTCGAGCATCGCCAGCTCCTCGGCGACCCGCGTGAGCGATCGATACCACGCGACCATCTGCCGCTTGCGCTGCGGGTCGTCTGAACCGATCTCCGTCAGGAGCCCCGCCATCTGCACGGCCTCCTCGATCGCGGCA
>CAIWZS010000330.1 GCA_903917235.1 uncultured Planctomycetaceae bacterium
GGGCAGGTCTCCGCACGGGTCCCCAGGCACCGCTCCCCCGGGTTCGCATGCCACGCTTCGTCGTCCTCGAGCACACCGGCCATCCCGAAGACTCCGGCGGGCGGCACTACGACCTGCTCCTCGAGGATCCGTGTCTGCCAGCCGGACCGGCGTGCCACACCTGGCGGCTCGATGCGATCCCCGTCGTCGGCGGTCCGGAGGTGACGACGCGAGAACTTCCGCCCCATCGGCTCGAGTGGCTCGATCGGCTCGAGGGCCCGGTGTCGGGCAACCGGGGCTTCGCCCGCAGGATCGATGCCGGAACGTACGAACCCGTCACCAGATTCGACGACGCGCAGGCCGCCCTCGTCGTCGCTGTTCGCGGCGGCACCCTCGTGGGTCGTCTGCGCCTCGAGCGCGGCGTTACGGGCCGGGCCCGACTCGACGCCGGCGCGGTGGTCCCGTAGGCCTCCCGACTCCTCGCGACGGGCGGCGTGTCCCCGCGTCGTATGATGTGGGCTTCCCCGGAGGAGCCCACCATGAAGCCCCGTGAAGTGCTCGCGATGTGCCGCGAGAAGGAGGTCAAGGCGGTCGACCTGCGATTCGCCGATTTCTTCGGAGCGTGGCAGCACTTCACGATCCCGGTCGGCAAACTCGAGGAGGACACGTTCGAGGACGGCCTCGGCTTCGACGGGTCGAGCATCCGTGGCTGGCAGGCCATCAACGAGAGCGACATGCTCGTGGTGCCCGCTCCCGGAACCGCCTTCGTCGATCCCTTCGCCGAACTGCCGACGCTCGTGATGATCGGCACCGTCCAGGATCCGATCACCCGTGAGGACTACTCGCGGGATCCGCGGAACGTGGCCCGCAAGGCCGTGAACTACCTCGTCAGCACCGGCATCGCCGACACCTGCTTCATCGGGCCCGAGGCCGAGTTCTTCATCTTCGACGACGTGCGGTTCGACCAGAACGCGCACGAAGGCTTCTATCACCTCGATTCGATCGAGGCGGAGTGGAATCGCGGCCGCACCGAAGCGCCCAACCTCGGGCACAAGCTGCGGCACAAGGAGGGATACTTCCCGTGCCCGCCGTCCGACCAGCTGATGGATCTGCGGAACGAGATGATGCAGACGATGATCCAGTGCGGGATCGATGTGGAGGCACAGCACCACGAGGTGGCCACGGCGGGGCAGTGCGAGATCGACATGCGTTACCAGGAACTCGTGCGCATGGCCGACCAGATGTGCCTCTACAAGTACATCGTGAAGAACGTCGCCCGGCGTCACGGCCGCACCGCCACCTTCATGCCCAAGCCGATCCACGGCGACAACGGCTCCGGCATGCACACCCACATCTCGCTCTGGAAGGACGGCCATCCGCTCTTCGCGGGCACCGGGTACGCGGGTCTCTCCGAGATGGCGCTCCATGCCATGGGGGGCATCCTCCGCCACGCCCCCGCCCTCCTCGCGCTCACGAACCCCACGACCAACAGCTACAAGCGCCTCGTGCCCGGCTTCGAGGCGCCGGTCAACCTCGCCTATTCACAGCGGAACCGGTCGGCCGCCTGCCGCATCCCGATGTACTCGGCGAGCCCGCGGACGAAGCGCCTCGAGTTCCGCTGCCCCGACCCGACGTGCAATCCCTACCTCGCGTTCGCGGCGATCCTCATGGCGGCCATCGACGGCATCCAGAACAAGCTCCATCCCGGCGACCCGCTCGATCGCGACATCTACGACATGCCGCCGGAGGAGCTCGCCGACGTGCCCAAGGCGCCCGCCTCGCTCGAGGAGGCGCTCGCCGCGCTCGAGTCGGATCACGACTTCCTCCTTCGCGGCGACGTCTTCACCGACGACGTCATCGCCACGTGGCTCGCATGGAAGCGCGACCGGGAGATCGCGCCGATGCGACTCCGCCCACACCCCTACGAGTTCTGCCTCTACTACGACCTCTGACCGCCGGCTCGGGGTCGTCACGATCGCTGCGACGGCCTCCGGTCTCGATCGCGTCGAGCAGCCGGGTCATCCTTCAGGACCGGCGGGGGACGTGACACGGGGATATACTTCAGAGCGGTCGATCGCCGCTTCCCGGTCCGGCCGATTCCTTCCACCCGCGTGGCGCACATGATGTCAGGCTCGGCGCGATGGGTGCTCGGAGGCATCTGGGCCGTCGTGTGCGGTGCCGTGACCGCGCCTCGACCGGCCCTGCCAGCCGACTTCTCCCGCGACGTGCAGCCGCTCCTGGCCCGCCGGTGCATCGCATGCCACGGCCCTGACACGCAGGAGGCCGGCCTGCGTCTCGACGACCGGGCGCGTGCCACGGCCGCGCTCGACAGTGGTGCGACCGCAGTCGTGCCGGGTGACGCCGCGGCGAGCGCGGTCATGGCCCGGATCACGTCGGACGACCCCGACCTCAGGATGCCGCCGGAGGGGGCGGCCCTGTCCGCGGCCGAAGTCGCGGTGATGCGCGACTGGATCGAGGCCGGTGCCGAGTGGCAGGCACACTGGGCCTTCCGGCCCGTCGTCCGGCCAGGGGTCACGGGGTCGATCGACGTGTTCATCGACGCCGGCCTTGCCGCCCGTGCGCTGCCCCGCACGCCCGAGGCCGACAAGGCCACGCTCCTGCGACGCGTCACCTATGGCGTCACCGGACTGCCGCCGAGCGCGGCGGACATGCGGGATTTTCTCGCCGATGATTCGCCCTCCGCCTGGGAGAAGGTCGTGGACCGCCTGCTCGCGTCGCCCCACTACGGCGAGCACTGGGCCCGCCACTGGCTCGACCTTGTGCGCTTCGCCGAGACCAACTCCTTCGAGCGCGACGGCGCGAAGCCCCACGCGTGGCGCTATCGCGACTACGTCATCCGTTCCCTCAATGACGACAAGCCCTACGACCGGTTCGTGATCGAGCAGCTCGCCGGCGACGAGCTGGAGGAGGTCACGAACGACGCCCTCGTCGCCACCGGCTACTACCGGCTCGGCCTCTGGGACGACGAGCCCGCCGATCGGCTCCAGGCGCGCTACGACGGGCTCGACGACATCGTCTCGACCACGTCGCAGGTCTTCCTCGGGCTGACGCTCAACTGCGCCCGCTGCCACGACCACAAGATCGACCCGCTCCCGCAACGCGACTACTACGCGATGCTCGCCTTCTTCCACAACCTCACGCCGATGGGCAACGGCGGCGACCAGATCGAGCGGCCGCTCTTCGACGGCCCCGACGCGCGACGCACGTACGAGGAGAAGACGGCGGACCTCGAGCGCCGCCGCGACGAGGCGCAGGCTGCGGTGACCGCGGTCGAGCACCGCTTCCGCGAGGCGCTGCGGCGGGAGGCCTCCGGACCGGCCGGTGGCGATCTCGACGACCTCACGTTTCGCTTCTACCGCGATGCGTGGCGGAGCCTGCCGGCCTTCGACGACCTCAAGCACGAGGACGAGGGCCCGCTCCCCGGTGGCCTCTTCGACATCGCCGCGGCGCCGTCGCTGCGGCCCGACAATTTCGGCTACGTCTTCACGGGCTTCCTCAAGGTGCCGGCCGACGGCGACTACACGTTCTCGCTCGATTCCGACGATGGGTCACGGCTCACGATCGACGGCCGCGCGGTGCTCGAGTACGACGGCATCCACGGTGAAGGGAGTCCGAAGACGGCGACCGTGCGCCTGGCGAGCGGACGCCGGACGATCCGTCTCGACTACTTCCAGGGGCACCACGGCAAGGGCCTCACCGTCGGCTGGTCGGGGCCGGGCTTCGAGCGCCGCCTGCTCTCGGCCGTGTCCACTGCAGGACGCGATGTCACACGCGACCTGGCGAGGGCGATCCGCGCCGAAGGGGAACGGGTGCTCGGTGCCGAGGCGATGCGTGACTACAACGAGCGGGTCAAGGCGCTCGAACAGCTCAAGAAGGAGCGGGTGCCCGTCGACAAGGCGCTCGTCGTCACCGAGCACGGTCCGAGCGCCCCCGAGACGTTCGTCTTCTATCGCGGCAATCCCCATGCCGAGCCCGACGCCGCGAACCGCGTCGTGCCCGCGTTCCCCGCGATCCTCGCGCCGCCGGCACCGGCGATCACGCCTCCCGCCAGCGGCCGCTCCACGGGACGGCGCATGGCCCTCGCGCGCTGGATCACGGCTCCGGACAACCCGCTCACCGCACGTGTGATCGCCAACCGCGTGTGGCAGCACCACTTCGGCCGCGGCATCGTCCGCAGCGCGAGCAACTTCGGCCTCATGGGCGACCCGCCCACGCATCCGGAGCTCCTCGACTGGCTCGCCGGCGAGCTGGTGGCCGGCGGCTGGCGGCTCAAGGCTCTCCACAAGACGATCCTCATGTCCCGCGCCTACCGCGCCGCCTCGACGGGCATTCCCGAAGGGCTCGCGAGGGATCCGCTCAACGACGCCTTCTGGCGGTTCGACATGCGGCGGCTCACTGCGGAGCAGCTGCGCGATTCCGTCCTCGTGGCCAGCGGCGCCTTCAATCCAAAGATGTTCGGGCCCTCCATCTACCCCACCATGCCGCAGGCCGTGCTCGCCACGCAGTCGCGGCCGGGGAGCGGCTGGGGCGACTCACCCGCGGCCGAGCAGGCCCGCCGCAGCATCTACATCCACGTCAAGCGGACGCTCCTCACGCCGCTGCTCGCGGACTTCGACCTGGCCGACCCCGATTCCTCCTGCCCGGTGCGGTTCACGACCACGCAGCCCACGCAGGCCCTCGGCATGATGAACGGCGACTTCCTGCACGCGCAGGCCCGTCGCTTCGCCGAGCGGGTCAGACGCGAGGCGGGAGGCACCAACGCCGATCAGGATGCGGCGATGGTGCGCCGTGCGATCGAGGTGGCGCTCGTCCGTCCCGCGACCGACGCCGAGGTGGCCCGCGGCGTGGCCCTCATCGACGATCTCGAGCGCACCGACGGGGTCGCTCCCGGCCGCGCGCTCGAGCTTTTCTGCCTGCTGCTGCTGAACACGAACGAGTTCGCCTACCTCGACTGACCGGGAGACGACCGGATGCGCGACGCCCACACGCCCGCACCCCGCGCGGCCTTCTGCCGCCGCACGCGCCGTGAGTTCCTCTGGGAGGCCGGGGCGTCGTTCACCGGCCTCGCCCTCTCCGGCCTGCTGGACGACGGCTTCTTCGCACGGCAGACGCACGCCGCCACTGGCATACCGTTCGCGAATCCGCTCGCGCCCAAGCCACCCATGTTCGCGCCGAAGGCGAAGAGCGTGATCTTCCTCTTCATGTACGGCGGCCCGAGCCACGTCGACACGTTCGACTACAAGCCGGAGCTCTATCCACTCGACGGCAAGACGATCAAGGTGAAGACGAAGGGCCGTGGCGGTGAACGGAGCGAGAGCCGAGCGGTCGGGCCCAAGTGGGCCTTCAAGCAGTACGGCGCGTGCGGCAAGTGGGTGAGCGATCTGTTTCCTCACGTGGCCCGCCACGTGGATGACATCGCCTTCATCCACTCGATGACGGCCGACTCGCCGATCCACGGGTCGGCGATGCTGCAGATGAACTCGGGAAAGATCCAGAGCGGCGCGCCCTGCCTCGGCTCGTGGGCGAACTACGGCCTCGGCAGCGTCAACGAGAACCTCCCCGGCTTCGTCGTGATGCTCGATCCCACCGGCGGTCCGATCTCGGGGGCGAAGAACTGGTCGAGCGGCTACATGCCGGCGACCTACCAGGGCACGATCCTGCGGAGCAAGGGAGCGCCGATCCTCGACCTCGCGCCCCCGGACGACATGCCGCTCGAGGCCCAGCGCGCGATGCTCGACGCCCTGCGCGAGACCAACACCGCCCACCTGCTCTCGCGCGGCGACAACAGCGAACTCGCCGCGCGGATCGCCTCCTACGAGCTCGCCTGGAAGATGCAGGAGCACGCGCCGGAGGCGGTGGATCTCTCGCGTGAGACCGAGGAGACGACGCGGCTCTACGGACTCGACCAGCCCCGCACGGCCGACTTCGGCCGTCGCTGCCTCCTGGCCCGGCGGCTCGTGGAGCGGGGTGTGCGGTTCGTGCAGCTCTACTCGGGCGGTGCCCACAACGACGACAACTGGGACGCGCACGGCGACCTGGTCAAGAACCACGAGTTCCACGCCGGCAACACCGACCAGCCGATCGCCGCCCTGCTCACCGACCTGAAGCGCTCGGGGCTGCTCGACAGCACGCTCGTGATCTGGGGGGGTGAGTTCGGTAGGCAGCCGACGGCCGAATATGCCGAGGGCACGGGGCGCGACCACAACGCCTTCGGCTTCACGATGTGGATGGCCGGCGGCGGCATCAAGGGGGGCGTGAGCGTGGGCGCGACCGACGAGATCGGCTCCGCGGCGATCACACCGGGGCCCGGCCACGGGAACGGTGACAAGCCGGGGTTTCACGTGAAGAGCCTTCACGCCACGGTCCTCCATCTGCTCGGTCTCGATCCCAACCGCCTCAGTTATTTCTTCGGCGGCCTCGATCAGAAGCTCGTCGGTGTCGAGCACGTCGAGCCGATCCGCGACGTGCTCGCGTGACGCGTCCGCGTGGAGTCGCCGTGGCGTGCGCGGTCGCCGCGGCGCTGGCGGGATGCCGTGCGCCGCCCGGGCCACCGCCCGCGACGCCCTCGGTGATCGAGCAGGTGGAGGGCGTGCGGGCCGGCCGCACCGCCACGATCACGGCCACCGCGCCGGTGTCACCCGCGGAGTGGGAGTCGCTCCGCGGACTCTCCGGCCTGCGGGTGCTCGAGATCAGGTCCGGGGCGGCCGACGACGAGCGTGCTCGAACCATCCTCGCGACCCTTCCCGACGTGGAACGCCTGGTCCTCCGTGAGTCGCCCCTCACCGACGCGGGCTTCGAGACGCTCGCGCGCCTGGAGACCCTCCGCGACCTGAACGTGCCGCAGGCGGCGTGCACGGCCGCGGGCGTGCGGGTACTCGCTCAGCTGCCGGGGCTGCGGACCCTGAGGCTCGGAGGGGTTCGCGGCAGCGGGACCGAGGTCTGCGAGGCCGTGACGGCGCTGTCCGGCCTGCGGTCGCTGCACCTCATCGACGTGCCGATCGGGGATGCGGGACTCGACGTCCTCGCCCGGATGGACGGACTGTGGAACCTCTACCTCGACGGCGCCGGGGTGTCGGACGAGGCGTGGAGCCGGTATTTTGGGGCACGGCCGACCGTGCACGTGCACGTCGACCAGGCCCATCACGACCGCGACCCAGGCCGGCATGACCACTGATACGGCCGGCGTCCAGCCCGTCACCGCCCGCGAACCCGATCGGAGACAACCCATGGTCGCTCGCCGCCCCTCGTCGTCGCTCTGTGCGTGCGGATGTGCCGTCATCCTGCTTGCGGCGGTCCCGCTGACGCGGGCCGCACTCGATCCGGGTACGGCTGCGGGCATGACCTCCGCGGCGGTGGCCTGGCTCGGCACGCTCGACGCCGACCAGCGGACCCGCGCGACGAAACCGTTCGGCGATGAATCCCGGACGGGCTGGCACTTCATCCCGAAGAACGACCGCAAGGGCGTCCAGTTGCGCGACATGACGCCGCTCCAGGAGCGGGCGGCCCTGCAGCTCTTGCGGGCGGCCGTGTCGCAGGCGGGCTACGAGAAGTCGGTGCTCATCATGCGGCTCGACGAGATCCTGCGGCTGCTCGAGGGGGAGAAGGCCCGCAACATCCGCGATCCGAAGCGGTACTACTTCACGATCTTCGGCACGCCCGCCCCGGAGGGCACCTGGGGCCTGTCGGTCGAGGGGCATCACCTCTCGCTCAACTTCACGGTGCGCGACGGCCGGCTCGTCGACTCGACGCCCCAGTTCATGGGGGCGAACCCGGCCGAGGTGAAAACGACGTTCGCGGGATTGCCCGACGCCGGCTTCCGCGTGCTCGCGGCGGAGGAGACGCTCGCCTTCGACCTCGTCCGCTCGCTCGACGAGGGACAGAGGAAGCGGGCGATCGTCGCCACGGAAGCGCCGAAGGAAATCAGGGCCGCCGGTGACCCACAGCCTCCACTCGCGACGCCGGCGGGAATCCCGTATGCGGCGCTCGCGGCCGACCAGCAGTCACTTGTCCGGCGGCTCGTCGAGACCTACTGCGCCGCGATGCCGGCGGAGGTGGCGACGGAACGACTCCGTCTGATCGAATCGGGCCCCGCGACCGCGGGCGCCGTGCACCACGGTTGGGACGACGTTCACTTCGCTTGGTCGGGCTCGCTCGAGCCCGGGATCGGGCATGCCTACGTCGTCGAGGGGCCGACGTTCGTGATCGAGTTCGTCAACGTCCAGCCCGATGCGGAGGGCAATCCTGCCAATCACATCCACTGCGCCTGGCGCGACCGCACCGGCGACTTCGACCTGCCCGCCAAACCCTGAGAGACGCCTGCGATCGTCGCCAGGGCCGACGACGGACAGCCCGACTCCACCCCACGGGCGATCCCTCCATCGGCCGGCCCCGCGGCGGTGACGGATCACCACGCCACCCGGGGTTTTGGGTCCAATCCTGCGATCGACACTCGTTTGCGAGGTTGCCATGCGCGCGTCCCCACGACTGCTCATGATCGCGCTGACGTGCTGGGGTGCGTTGCTCTCGGTGCCCGGCTGGGCGCAGGTGAGACGCGACACGACGATCGTCCGCATGGTTTCCGACGAGGCCGCCGCGGGCGCAAACGAGCCGGAGGACGGCACGACACGGGCCGCCCCCGTGCGGCTGCCCGATCCCGCGACGTCGAGTCCCACGAGCCTGCTGCCGCCGCTCCCCGAGGCGTCGAGCAGCCTCGGCGCGGTGGCAAGTGACGGCTTTCTCTACGTCTATGGCGGCCACATCGCACCTGTGCACACCTACTCCACCGAGGCGGTCAGCGGCCGGTTCCATCGTCTGGCCCTTCCGGCGGCGGCCGCTGCCGGCGGATCGGGACTCGGCGGCGGGATGCAGGCCGCCTGGGAGGAACTCGCCGCCGGCCCGCGGCTGCAGGGCATGAACCTCGCGGCCCACGCCGGGAGGATCTACCGCGTGGGCGGCATGGATCCGCGCAACGCCCCGGGCGAC
>CAIWZS010000331.1 GCA_903917235.1 uncultured Planctomycetaceae bacterium
GGGGCAGGCTCGCCATGTCGACCACCATCGGGTTGCCGGCCACGTCCTTGCCGAGGAAGATCGGGATCTTCATCGTGCGGCTCTTCGCCTGCGTCTCCTCGATCACCTCGCGGAGGCGGACCATCTGCCGCGTGGTGTTGGGCACCTCGATGCCGACCGAGTTCTTCCCCGGGATCGGGGCCACGATGCGGACGCTCGGCACCCGCAGGGCGATCGCGAGGTCGTCGGCCAGATTCGTGATTTTCGCCAGCCGCAGGCCGGCCTCGAGCTCGATCTCGTATTGCGAGATCACCGGGCCGGTTTCGACCTCGACCACCTTCACCTTGAAGCCGAACTCGGCGAACGTCTTCTCCAGCACGCGGGCCCGATCGCGCACCTCCTGCTCCTGCTGGTCGAGCTCGAGGTATTCGGTCGGCAGCAGGAGGTCCAGTGAGGGCAGCTCGTAGTCGGCCACAGGGTCCGGTGCCATCGCGAGCGGCTCGGACACCCGACGACTCGACCGCGAGCGCGAGCGGATGGGCACCGCGGGCTGGGCCGCTGCGGGGGCCTCGTCGACCGTCTCCTCGGCGTCGTCGTCACCCGTGCCTGCACCCTCGGCGTCGTCCTCCGCCTCGTCCTGCTCCGCGTCGGCCTCGACCACGTCCACGGGCCTCACCGGGTCCCGTCGGCGCACGCGAATCGCGGGCTCGTCGTCGGACTCGTCGTCCTCCTCGGAGTCGTCATCCTCGTCGGCCGTGGCACGGGCGGCACCTCCCGTCAGTCGATTGCGGAGGCCCGGGAACCGCCGTGCCAGCGACTCCGATTCGTCTTCCGCGGTGGCCGCGGTCGCCCGGGCGGCCGCGCGGGCGGCTCCCCACGACGCGATACGGCTCGTGCCGGCCGCGAGCATCGCCATGCACCACGTCCAGGCCTTCGCCAGCGCCACACCGCACCAGAGCACGAACGTGTCGCAGGCGATGAACAGGCCCGCCGCGGTGATCGCCGTGGTGACGATGGCCGCACCGCCATGGGCCAGATGACTCTCGGCGAAGAAGTGGCCGACCGCACCGATGCGGCCGCCGGGCCCCCAGAGGGGCCGTTCGACCCATGTTGGCAGAAACGTCGCCACGAGCGTGCAGGCGCCCGCGGTCGCGACGACGGCCGCCGCCGCGCGCAGCGGCAGGTCGGCCAGGTGATGCCGCCGCAGCTGCACCCAGGTCAGCGCCCCGAGAAACGCCGTCGCCACCCACGCCCCGAATCCCAGCCACTCGTACGCGAACGCGGCCACGGCCGCCCCGAGCACACCGCATGCGTTCGTCGCACGCATGTGCGCGGGAACCATCCGCGGCACCGGCGGATCGGCGGGGTGATGGGTCGCGAGCGACGCGATCAGAAACGCGACGGTCGCCACGAGCACGAGCGCCGTCAGGTCCCGCAGCCGATCCCGTGACGGTTCGGCCACGTCGTCGGGCTCCGCCTGCTCGGCACGGCCGGCGGCGCGGCCCGGGGATGCAAACGGACGGGAGTGGCGGGTGGCGAGCGACATGCGTGCCTCCGTGACGCGATGGGATCCACCGCAACTCTACAGGCGGTTTTTCGACGGCGCGGACGGTGCGCGTGCGGTCGACGCGAACTTCTGTTCCGATTGCAACGGCCGCACCGACTGCGGTGCCCGTGCGTCTCGATCGCCACGCCTCATCCCCCGGTCCCCGCCGGGGGGCCCTTGGTCGTGCCGCGAAGCGGTGGCGGACCAGGTGTTCGAGTTCACACAGTCGGGGTCAAGCGTCACGCCGAGGCCGGGGCGGGCGGGCAGCGTGCAGCCTTCCCATGGGCGTTATGTCGAGCACCTCACCCGTGATCAGTGCCACACGGCATTCCCGCCCGACAGGTCGATGCCGATGCCCCAGCCGCGGCGCTGGTTGTTCTCGAAACGGGTGAAGTCGATGAGGAACGTCGCCGCGAAGAGGAGTTTCTTCACGGCCGCGGGCAGGGACGGGATCGTGTACTCGATGCCGAACAGGTCGGCGTCGGTGAACGCCTCGGCCAGGATCCCTCGCCACTCCTTGCGGATCTGGGCCACCTCGACACCGTTCCGCGTCGCCCGGAACGTGCCGCGGAAACGGAAGTGATCCCAGAAGCCACGTTCGATGCCGAGCAACTCCTCTCCATCGGTCGTGAGCACCGCGAACCGATCGACGAAGAGGCCGAAGCGGCGGACCACCGTCCCCACGGGCAGGCCGTCCTCCCGGAACACGACCTGCTGGAAGTACCAGCGGAACGGCTTCTCGATCCGTGCAACCTCGCTCCCTCCGGTGTCGAGCACGTGGAGCGTGGCCCGTCGACGGGGGCCGAGGAACTGCCGGCCGAGCCAGCGGCCCAGGCCCGACCCCTCCTCCGCCACGCGGGCCACGAGGCGGCCGGCCTCGTCGTGCACCTCGTAGCGGTTGCGGGCCTCGTAGCCGACGAGGATCTCCGACCACTCCTTGACCTGCCGGATCAGGAGCCGCTGGGCTTCGAGCAACGGATCGAGCATCTTGCCTCTCGTACACCGTCCGGTGTGCGTGTCCCCGACATGTCCCACCGCACTTCGGTCTTCAGGTTCAACACGCCGTGCGGCACGTCCCGGCATGAGTCAGCCGATGATGCCGTCCACGACGTGACCGTGGACGTCCGTCAGCCGGTAGCGGCGCCCCTGGAACCGGTACGTCAGCCGCTCGTGGTCGATGCCCAGCAGGTGCAGGAGCGTCGCGTGGAAGTCGTGCACGTGCACGCCGTCGCGGACGACGTTGTAGCCGAACTCGCACGTCTCGCCCCACGTCGTGCCCGGCTTGATGCCGCCGCCCGCCATCCAGATCGTGAAGCAGCGCGGATGGTGGTCACGGCCGAAGTCGCTCCCCGGCGTGTAGAGTCCCTGGCAGTAGTTCGTGCGGCCGAACTCCCCGCCCCAGATGACGAGCGTCTCATCGAGCATGCCCCGGTCGGCGAGATCCTCCACGAGCGCGGCCGCCGGCTGGTCGGTCTGCTGGCATTCCCGCGCGATGCCCCCCTTGAGGCCACCGTGGTGGTCCCAGTCCTGGTGGTAGAGCTGGATGAACCGCACACCCCGCTCCGCGAGCCTCCGCGCGAGCACGCAGTTGGCGGCGAAGGTGCCCGGATCCTTCGCGTCCGGGCCGTACTTCGCGAGCACGTGCTCGGGTTCGTCGGCGAAACTCGTCACGTCCGGCACGCTCGACTGCATGCGAAAGGCCATCTCGTAGTTGGCGATCCGCGCGGTGATCTCCGCGTCGGGCGTGCCGGCGAACTGGTGCTCGTGGAGGTCGCGGAGGCCGTCGAGCACGTGCCGGCGGCTCGCGGGAGACACGCCGGGCGGGTTGCCCACGTAGAGCACCGGATCGGGCCCCGAACGGAACCGCACGGCCTGGTGCCGCGTGGGGAGGAATCCGGACCCCCACAGGTGACTCATGAGCGGCTGCCCGCCCTTGTTCTTCGTCACGAGCACGACGAACGACGGCAGGTCGTCGCTGGCATTGCCGAGGCCGTAGTCGAGCCAAGCCCCGATGCTGGGCCTGCCGGGAATCTGCGAGCCGCTCTGCATGAACGTCACGCCGGGCCCGTGGTTGATGCTCTCGGTGTACATCGTCTTGATGAAGCACAGGCGGTCGGCGATCCGGGCGGTGTGCGGGAGGAGTTCCGATACGCTCGCCCCGCTCTCGCCATGCCGCTCGAAACGGAAGGGGGAACCGACGAGGGGAATCGAGCTCTGGTTGCCCGACATCCCGGTGAGCCGCTGACCACCGCGCACGCCGTCGGGGAGCTGCTCGCCAGTCCGCTCGACGAGGAGCGGCTTTTCGTCGTAGAGGTCGAGTTGCGACGGGCCGCCCGACTGGAAGAGATAGATCACCCGCTTCGCCCGCGGCGGGAAGTGGCAGCCTCCGAGCACGCCCCGCGGCGACTCGTCAACGGGGGCCGCGTCCTCGGCCGCTGCCGCCCGCCCGAGCAGGTCCGCAAGCGCGATCCCGCCGAAGCCCATGCCGAACGACCCGAGCCATGCCCGCCGGTTCACCGGTGTCACCGTCATCTGGTCACCTCGCCATGTCCGGCCGCTCGAGCGCATCCGACTTTGGTGTAGCAACGGCTCGGGGGCGGCAAAAGTCTCCTCGCTGTGGCCGCAGCGGCCACACGCTCGTCGAGCGTTCGCCGACCCCCTCGCCTCCCTTCTCCAGGCTGCCAACTCGTCGCTTCAGCAAAAAAGGGATGCGCTGGAGTTCCCATCTCGTGATCCGAGCCTCGCTCATCGCTTCACCACGCATCCGTCGTAGTTCATGAGGGCGTTGACCACCGCCGCCGTGGCGGCCACCTCTTTCGGCTCGAGGGTCGCGTCGGGCTTGGTCTGGCCCACCGCCACGTACTTCGCCGCCTCGTCGGGGCGCTCTCGGTACCACGCGAGCTGTTTCCCGTGCATCCGCGCGAGGATCGCGAGTTCCGCGTGATCGGGCCGCCGACTCGTGAGTCGCTCGAACGCCGCCGCCAGCACGTCGTCGATCGTGCCGCCGTGGCCCGGGGCACCCGCCGTCGCGGCGCCCGACACGCGGCCGACCCCGTGCTCGGCGAGCAGCCGCTCCGCGAGCACCCGCGCCGCCTCGACGAACTGCGGCCCATTGAGCAGCACCATCGCATGAAGCGGCGTGTTGGTGATGTCGCGCCGCGCCACGCAGACCACGCGCTTCGGCACATCGAAGCTCTCGAGCACGGGCGCCGGGCCTGTCCGCCGCCAGTGCGTGTAGAGGCTGCGTCGATAGAGCGCCGGCCCC
>CAIWZS010000332.1 GCA_903917235.1 uncultured Planctomycetaceae bacterium
CCAGTTCTTGCGGGCGATCCCCGCGGTGCTGAGAAACGCCCAGCGGCAGGTCTGGTGGGGCATGGTGGCGCGACGGTCTCGATGAATGGGGGCAGGCAACGCCGGGAGGCTACCGGTCGTCGCTGGCACGGGCAAGCCGCGGCTTCGCGCGAGCCGCGCCATCGGCTCCGCCCGTCTGCCCCCTGCGCCTTGCGACGTCCGCGTTTGCGACCGCGTCGGACCACGGGCTATCGTGTCACCGCGAGGCCGTGTCGAGTGTGGAGGCTTCGTCGGCATGCGTGTGGGCATGTCGCCACGGGGATCATTCCGAGAGGTGCGGCCATGACCAGCCCGTTCGATCCGTCCGCTCATCTGTCGCGTCGCGGCGTGCTCGGAACGGCCGCCGGCGCGGCGCTCGCGGCGACCGTGTTCGAGCGGCCGTCGGGGGCGGCGCCGCCGAGCGCATCGCAGTCGAGTCAAGCGGCGCGCGTCGCCGCGGCCCATCCGTGCCGCAAGTCGATCAACCTCTGGGCGTTTCCCTACCCGCAGCGCATGAATCTCGAGCAGTGCCTGCGGCTCGCGAAGGACGCCGGGTTCGACGCGGTGGAACTTAACTACGACCTCGAGAGCGACCTCTCGCCGCGGCACGGCACGGCCGAGTACGTCGCCATCAGGCGCCTGGCGGAGACGATCGGCATCGGCATCAGCGGCGTCTGCTCGTTTCTCTTCTGGCCCTATCCGCTCACGAGCAACGATCCCGAGAAGCGGGCGCGGGGTCTCGAACTGGCCGGGAGGATCACCGCCTGTGCGCACGACCTCGGGACCGAGAACGTGCTGGTGGTGCCCGGGGCGGTCTGCATCCCGTGGCGCACCGACCATGAGCCGGTGCCCAACGACGTCTGTCTCGCGCGGGCCCGCGAGGCGGTCGGTCGTCTCGTGCCCGACGCCGAACGGCTCGGCGTGAAACTCAACATGGAAAACATCTTCTTCAACGGCTTTCTCATGACGCCGCAGGAGATGGCCGACTTCGTCGACGGCTTCGGCAGCGACCACGTGAAGGTCCATTTCGACACGGGCAACATCATGATGTACCAGTATCCGGAGCACTGGATCCGCATCCTCGGGCCGCGTATCCAGAACGTGCACCTCAAGGAGTTCACGAAGAAGGGCACCGACACGTCGCTCGAGTCGTTCCGTCCGCTGCTCGACGGCACGACGAACTGGCCGGCGGTGATGCAGGCGTTCACCGACGTGGGTTACCGGGGCCATCTGACGTTCGAGTATTTTCATCCGTTCGAGCACTACCCCGAGGCGCTCGTGTTTCAGACGAGCGACTCGCTCGACCGACTACTCGGCCGAAAAACCTACGTGCCGTCCTGAGGAGCGACGTGGCCGCCGCATAGGGCTGGCAACTCGGGCGTGGCACGTCGTGAATCGGCGACACGTCGAGTTGACGAGGCGAAAGGGGGGCGGCGAACGCTTCCCGAGTGAGCGGCCGCCGCGGCCGGAGTGAGGGTTCCGAAGGACCGCGGAGCGGCGACTTTTGCCGCCGCCCGAGCCGGTGCCACCCTCGAAAGGCGGCTGCGGGCTACACTGATGGATGCGGGCCGTGTCACCGTTTCGACGCCGTCCCACGCCCCGAGGGAGCATCCGCCATGCGCACCGGCAACCCCGTGCTCAACGAGAAGACGTTCGAGAACTTCGGCGTCTCCCGCCGCGACCTGGCCGCGGAGCAGGCCGCGTCCACGACGATGACGATCAACGGCACGGCGCAGAAGACGCTCTTCCTGCTCGCGCTCGCCTTCGGCGCCGCGTGCTTCACCTGGTCGAAGACGTTCGCGGCCGCCGAGGCGAATCCGGCCGCCGCGATGCCGTGGGCGTTCGGCGGGCTCCTCGTCGGTCTCATCACCGGGCTGGTCATCTGCTTCCGCCACACGTGGGCACCGGCCCTCGCGCCGGTGTACGCCCTCGCGGAGGGGCTCTTTCTCGGGGGCGTGTCGGCCAGCTTCGAGGTGCAGTATCCCGGCATCGTCATCCAGGCGGTCGGGGGCACGTTCGGCACGCTGTTCGGTCTCCTGCTGGCCTACCAGTCCGGCCTCGTGCGGGCGACCGAAAACTTCAAGCTCGGGCTCGTCGCCGCCACCGGC
>CAIWZS010000333.1 GCA_903917235.1 uncultured Planctomycetaceae bacterium
CGTCGCCGAGGAGCGCAGCCCGTGGCCGTCGAACTGCGCGGGTTTTCCTGGGAGAGGATGATCGAGGCCGTGCAAGCCGTCCGTGACCGGGCGCTGCGGGCGACCGCGGCGCTCGAAAAAGCCGGGATCCCCTACGCCATGGCCGGCGGCAACGCCGTGGCCGCGTGGGTCGCACGGGTGGACCGGGCGGCCGTGCGGAACACGCAGGACGTCGACATCCTCGTGAGGCGGAGCGATCTGCCGGCCATCACGACAGCCCTCGAGGCGGCCGGATTCGTGCCGGCCACGGTGATGGACGTGGTCTGCTTCATCGACGGTCCCAGCGGCAGCCCGCGCGACGCCGTGCATCTCCTCTTCGCCGGCGAGAAGGTGCGGGAGTCGTATCCACTGCCGACGGCCGACGTGAGCGAACGCGTGCCGGCCGACGACTACGCGATCGTCACGCTCGAGGCCCTCGTGCGGATGAAGCTCAATTCGTTCCGCCGCAAGGACCAGACGCATCTGCTCGACATGATCGAACTCGGTCTCATCGACACCTCGTGGCTGCCGCGCCTGATCCCCGAGCATGCCGCGCGGCTCAAAGAGTTGATCGACGACCCCGACGGCTGACGCGGTGACGGCTCACTTCGTGGAGGGAATCTCGCGCACCCGCATGCCGCGGTAGCGGACGAACTTGCCGGCGTAGTCCTGCGGTGAGCCGCCGCCGTGGATCTGCAGGGCGATTCGGCCGCGGGGCGGGTGACGGGCCTCGGTCTCCGTCCACTCGGAGATTTTTACGCCGTTGATCCAGGTCGTGATCGTGGGCTTCCCCCCGCCGACGATCCGCGCCCGCAGTTCGTTCCACTGACCGTGCCGCCAGAACGAGGGCCAGGCCTCGGGCAGCACGGGAAAGGGCACCTGCGGGTCACCGATCGCGTTGAGGTTGATCCGCGTGACCTCGTTCTCGAAGTTGTAGTTGCGGATGTGCGGCTTGCCGCCGAGCCCCTCGCCGTAGATGCCCATGAGGTTGCCCCCCGCGTGGTAGTCGATCATCGCCTGGTAGGCCTTGCCGTCCTCCGTGCTGCGGAGGAAGAGGCCGCTGTCGGGCCCGAAGTCGTTGCGCATCTCGACCACGACCTCGAAGTCGCCGAACTCGCGGTCGGTGAGCACGATGCCGCCGTTGCCCGGCATGTCCTGCGAGCCGACGACCGCGCCATCCTCGACCACCCACCGCCCACCCGACGTGTTGCCGCTCGTGCGACTGTGGCCGGTCTTCGCGCTGACGTGCCAGCCGGTGAGCGACCCGCCGTCGAAGAGGCTTTCCCAGCCGGCCTCGTCCGCACGCGAGTGGGCGGCCATGAGGGACGACGCGAGGAGAAGCGTGGCGACCGCGGCGGGCGACGGGCCGCGGCGGGATGAACAGGTGGACGGGATCAAGGCGGCGTCTCCGTGGGAGGGCATGGCGTCGGGAGGAAGGTGGAGTTTCTGAATCACGCGGGGCCGGTCATGCGGCCATTCAGGCCGTGCGGAAAAACTTCGTGGTGGAGGCGGGAGGATCGATGAGCCGGTCGGCCTCCGGCAGGCCGACGGCGCGACGGGCCGAGGCGTCCCACTCGATCGGCCGCCCGAGCCGGAGGGCGAGCAGACCGATCATGCCGATCTCGGTGATCCTCGCGCCGATCTCGAAGGGGGAGTAGGTTCTGCCTTCGCCGGCGCAGGCCCGCACCCACTCGAACATGTGCGAGTTGTTCACCTTGCTCCACCGCGGCCGCTCCCCGGCGGCGGCCTTCCTCCCGTCCCAGGCGAGGCCGGCCGTATCGATCCGCGGCTCGGTGCGGGGAATCTTCGCCACCTCCGGCTGATCGGCGCCGCCGAACTCGGCGGCGTTTCCAAGCGCCACCCGGCAGTCGGTGTTCCAGAGACCCGCGGAGAGGGAGCCCTCCGTGCCCACCACGATGCAGCCGGTGGGGCTCGCCGTTCCCTTCATGACCGCATCGGGCGGCAGGTTCTTGTCGCCGGAGCGAAAGACGAGCCGGAGCGGGCCGCGATCCCCCTTCGCAGCGAAGTGGTAGGTGACGGTGACGCGGGTGGGAAAACTTTCGTGGCCGAGACCTTCGGCGTCGGCCTCGACGCGGATCGGGGCATCCAGATCGAGTGCCCGCGTCGCGAGTTGGAAGCCGTGGCAGCAGAAGTCGGCGAGCGAGCCGCCGCCGAAGTCGTACCAGCCGCGCCAGGCCGCC
>CAIWZS010000334.1 GCA_903917235.1 uncultured Planctomycetaceae bacterium
GGACTCCCGGTGGGTGGCTTCGTCCCGCCTTCCTCGCGTGCGCGCTCGCGTCGATCGCGACTGCTGCGGCCGGGGATGACACGGCCCCGGCCACGACGGAAACGCCGATGATGATCTCCGAAGCCAAGCTGCCCGAGGGATTCCCGCCGCCGGGTCCCGTCGGGACGGCGGTCGTGAAGGTCTACCCAGCGCACCGCCTCGCCCGCACGATGGCCGCGCGCGACGGCGATGACCGGATGTTCATGAAGCTCTTCCGGCACATCGAGCGGCATGACATCGCCATGACGGCCCCCGTGACGATGGCGTGGTCCGATGCCGCGGCCACCCCCGCTCGCGCCGAGTCGATGGCATTCCTCTACGCACGACCGGACATCGGGGCGGCGGGCGCCGATCCGGCCGACTCCGACGTCGTCGTCGAGGACGTGCCGGAGATCACGGTGGTCTCGGTCGGCGTCCGTGGCGCCTACGGCGCCGCCACCGTGCGCAAGGGCATGACGACGCTGGAGGCCTGGCTCGCCGCCCACCCCGAGTGGTCGGCGGCGGGTCCGCCGCGGATGCTGGCGTACAACAGCCCCTTCGTGCCGTGGTTCCTCAAGTTCGCCGAAGTGCAGGTGCCGCTGACGCGACGACCGCCTGCGGGCCAATGACACCGGCGAGCGGTCACTCGAGGTTTCCCTCGACGGCCAGCTGGTGGAAGTAGTGGGTGACCTTGGTCTGGTGCTCGAGGAGCCACTCGATCGAGGGCTCGTGATGCATCGCCTTGTGGATCGCCTTCGCGGTGGCCTCGCGGTTGGTCCGGAAGAGCACCTCGGGATCGTACGTCGCATCGACGATCGACGGGTCGAGCCACACCGACACGACGATGCCGAGGTCGTTGGCCTTCTTTTTCGGGATGTCTCCCGCGCGCACGCTGTCGAGCACGCCATGGGCGATCGCCGCCTGCACCGTCCCCATGAGGATGTTCGTGTAGCGACTGCTGTTCACCGTCACCTTGCTCACCATGAGCGTCACCGGCCGCACCTGGACATCGGAGTTGAGGATCGCGAAGACGCGCGAGTGGCCCTTCGTCTGATCGCCGATCAGGTTGGCGATCGCGTACCCGACCGGTCCGTCGAGCTCGCCGATCACGACCTCGGGCTCCGCCGCGCTCCACGCCTCGTCGGCCTCCACGAGCGCCTCGCCGGTCCGCAGGATGATGCGACCGCCCCTGGGGGCCGACTTCTTTCCCTTGCGCTTCGCCATGGCAGATCTCCCTTCGCCCGGTGGTGAATCGATCCCGATCGATGGGGGCAGCATACGGCCGCGCAGTCAACGGATCGACCGGCGCGGTAGCCTGACGCGGTCGGGGAACCCAGGAGGAGCCGCCATCATGATCGTCACCGAGCGTTCGGCACGCCCCTTGATCTGGCTGGTCGCCGGTCTTTCGGTCGCTTGGTACGGCGTCACCCATGCCGCGACCGTGACCGGAAAGGTGGTCGCCGTCGATGCTGCGACCCGCTCGCTCGAGGTGAGCGGCCGCGGGGAGGATACGACGTCGTTCGTCATCGCGGACACAGCACGGATCCAGGTCTCCGGCAAGGCCGGCACGCTCGACGCCCTCGTCGCCGGCCAGACCGTCACGCTCACGATCGATGGCGACGGGATCGTGACCGCGGTGCGCGCCGGCAAGCCGCCGCGCGACGCCGCGCGGACGAGCACCCGGGCCGCCGCATCCGGGTGGCCCCAGTACGGCGGGGCGAATCGTGACGGCCGCGCGGCTGACACCGGACTCGCGACCTCATGGCCAGAGGGTGGACCGCCTCTCGTCGGCGTCGCCTCCAACCTCGGCCTCGGCTACTCGAGCGTCTCGATCGCCGCGGGAAACATCCTCACGATGGGATCGCGCGGGGACGACGAGTTCGTGATCTGCCTTGACGAGAAGTCCCTCGCCCAGCGATGGGCCACGCGCATCGGCCGCACCCGCCATGACGGCATGGGGGCCGGCCCGCGGGGTACGCCGACCATCGACGGCGACCGCGTCTACGCGCTCGGCGCCCATGGCGATCTCGCCTGCCTCGACCTGGATGACGGCCGCGTCGTGTGGGGAGGCAACATGCTCGAGACGTTCGGCGCC
>CAIWZS010000335.1 GCA_903917235.1 uncultured Planctomycetaceae bacterium
ACCGGCAGACGATCGCGTCGACGTAGCCGCCGAGCACACGGCCGAAATCGGCGATGCTCTCCCGGGACGAGGCGAAGCCGGAATCCTCCCCCAGGAACAGGCTCGACCCACCGAGGTGCGTCATCGCCGCCTCGAAGCTGACTCGCGTCCGCAGGCTGGGCTTCTCGAACACCAGCGCCAGCACCCGGCCCGGCAGCAGCGCGTCGCGGCGGCCGGCCGCGAACTTCTCCTGGAGGTCGCGTGAGACCGCGAAAATCGCCTCGATTTCGGCGGCCGAGAGATCCTCGGGCACGATCACATGGCGCATGACAGGCCGGTCCTTCCGCTCACTGCCGCCCGGCCACGTCGAGGATGGCCGCGGCCAGCCGGTCGCAGCCCTCCTCGACCTCGGCCGGGGCGATGTTCATCGCCGGGAGCAGCCGGATCACGTTGCCCTGTGTGCAGTTGATCAGGAGCCGCCGCTCGAGCGCCGCCTGCACGACCGGCGCCCCGTCGAACGCCAGTTCGACGCCGATCATCATCCCCATCACCCGGACGGCTCGGACGCCGTCGCACCGCTCCCGCAGCGACTCGAGCCGCGTGCGGAACAGCTCCGCCGCCCGGGCGACATGTTCAAGTAGGCCTTCGTCCTCGATCATCCGGATGGCGGCGATGCCGGCCGCGGCGGCGATCGGATTGCCGCCGAAGGTGGACGCGTGCATGCCGGGGCGGAGATGCCGGGCGTTTTCCACCGTGGTCAGCAGGGCGCCGCCCGCGATCCCTGCGCACAGGCTCTTCGCGAGCGTCATCACGTCGGGCACCACGTCGAACTGCTGGTGGGCGAACCATCGTCCCGTCCGGCCACAGCCACACTGCACCTCGTCAAACACGAGCAGGAGATCGTGCTCGTCGGCGATCCGCCGCAGCCCTTGGAGAAAGCCGGGCGGTGACGGGACCACGCCCCCCTCGCCGAGGATCGGCTCGACGAGGATGCCACCGGTCTTGTCATCGACGAGCCGCTCGACCGCCGCAAGGTCGCCGTGGGGGGCGTACTGGAAGCCGGCCACCATCGGCCCGAGGCCCTCGTGATACTTCGGCTGGGCGGTCGCCGAGATGCTGCCCATCGTCCGGCCGTGGAAGCCACCCTGGAACGTGATGATCTTGTACCGTTCGCCGTTGGTTCGCAGGCGGACGAGTTTGATTGCCGCCTCGTTGGCCTCGGTGCCCGAGTTGCAGAAGAAGGCCTGGCCACCGAACGATCGCTCCGACAGGAGCCTGGCCCACTCGCCCTGCGGTTCGATGTACCAGGAGTTGGGCACGTGGATCAGTCGGGCGACCTGCTCCTGCACGGCCCGCACCACCGGCGCGGGGCAATGCCCCAGGAGGTTGCAGCCCCAGCCGGGAAACAGGTCGAGATACTCCGCGCCCTCCGCGTCCCAGATCCGCGACCCCTCGCCCCGGACGAGGCAGACGGGAAACCGCCGATAGTTGGGCACCACGTAGCGGCTGAAGGTGTCGATCACGGCCTGCGTGTGGGAGCCGACGGCGGGCGGGGCGGATTCGATCGTTGCCATGGGAAAATTCCTGGGCGGGTCTCGTGTGGAACGGACGAACCAGTTCAGCCGACGGCCGCGGCCGTGGAGGCCGGCGGAACCGCCGTGCGGACGTCGTCGCGGACGATCTCCGTGCCGACGCCGCTGGTCGTATAGATCTCGAGCAGCAGCGAGTGGCGGAGGCGGCCGTCGATGATGTGGATCTTGCCCACGCCGCGGGCGAGCGTCTCGAGGCAGCCCTCGATCTTGGGGATCATGCCGGCGGCGATCGTCCCATCGGCGATCAGCCGTCGGGCCTCGCTCGCCGAGAGCGAGTGGATCAGGCTCTCGGGGTCATTCACGTCCCGCAGCACGCCTGGGATGTCGGACAGCACCACGAGCTTGTCGGCCCCGAGCGCCGCGGCGACCGCGGTGGCGGCCGTGTCGGCGTTGACGTTCAGCTTGTGGCCGTCGGCCCCGAGGGCCATCGAGGGGATCACCGGCACCTGCCCCGCATAGGCGAGGTTGTCGATCGTGAGCCGGTCGACACGGGTCACGTCGCCCACGTGGCCGAGGTCCAGCGATTCGCCACCGGGCCCCTCCAGCGTGAGCCGCTCGCCGAACAACACGTTGGTGGAGAGAAAGTTGAGCGACATCGCCCGGCCGCCATACTCCTCGAGCCTGGCGACCAGTTCGTGATTGAGATCGGTGGCCAGCACCCGCTCGACGATCGCCAGCGTGGCCTCGTCGGTGTACCGCCGGCCCTGGACGAACCGCGGCTCGATGCCGGCCGAGTCCATCGCCCGGCTGATGGCCTTGCCACCGCCGTGGACCACGATCACCCGCATCCCGAGCGTCGTCATGAACACGATGTCGAGCAGCAGGTGCCGTAGGGCGTCCGGGTGCTCGAGCACGCTGCCGCCGAGCTTGATGACGGTCGTGGTGTCGCGGAAGCGACGGATCCAGCCCAGGGCCTCGATCAGCGTGTCGGCCTTCTGGATCGCCTTTTGCTGGGCGCGGGTGGAGGTCGGCTTCGTGGGCACGGGCTCGGGTTCCTCGGTCGGGCTGGCCCGGCGGGAAAAGGGCCCGACGGGAAGCCACGTATTGTAGCAACCGCCGCGGTCACCGCCTGCCGGCCGCGTCCCGTTGGCCGGCCTCGGCCAGCGAGTGCTTACGCCACGGCTGCCGTCCGGTCAGGAGCCGCCCAGACTTACGGTGTGTCCGTCACCGATTGCGATCAGGTAGGCCATCAGGATCTCGTCGATGCCGTCCTCGAGGAACGTCACCCTGCCGTCTGCCCAGAGTGCCTGGACTCCTCCCCGGTGCAGACTGCGCGGAGCACTCGAGAGAAACCGCCATTGTCCCCAGCTTTGCCAGGTGCCGCAGGGCATGCCGGCTCGACTGGCCGCCACTGGATCGGGACAGGCGTAGAGCACGTCGACGTTGACCGCTGCATCGCGGATGTTCGGCCGCTGGGTGTGCCCAAGACTCTGTTCGGCGTGACGGAAAGGGCCCCTGATGATGTCTCTGTGATGCATGTCGAACGCGAGCACGCTGGCTCCGTTCCAGCCCACCGCCCAGGCACCCCGAGCATCCTGCTGATGCTGGCCGGCACGGACCTCGGTCGCCATCAGCGCCGCGTGCAAGCCCTCGGTCACGTCGATGAATCGGGGTCGCGTGCGCCAGCCGAGCGCGGCGGGATACAGGTGCTGGTATTCGCCGTGATAAGGACCCGCCCATGCCGCATAGTTTCCCCGGCCACACGCCCGTCCTGCCGTCAGCCACGCGTGGCTGAAGGGTGGACCACCCGCACCGTCGCTCGGGCAGACGAGTAGCGGCACGCGTTCCGCCTCCGGCCCGGGGCGGTCGCTGTGCGGGCCGGCGAACAGTCCCTGCCGCAGGTTGAAGCGGTCGGCGAGAGGCTGTTCGCCAAGAAACGGGAGAATTTGCACGAGCCAGGAATGGGACGTTCCACCGCGCGGATCGAAGTCGCCCAGAAAGTCGAAGCCACCCGAGGCGACGCTCGTCGGCAGAACTCGACGGGCCTCGTGCCGGGCATGGATCGCGCCCCCGATCTGTCGGAGGTTGGAGCCACACTGGACCAGCCGGGCAGATTCGCGGGCCGACTGGATCGCCGGCAGCAGCAGCCCGAGGAGCAGGCCCAGGATCGCCACCACGACCAGCACCTCGACCAGACTGAAGCCACGCGCGAAGGCAGTCCCCCGAGCACCGTCCCCTGATACAGGGTTCTGGTCAATGGAGTGCATCGGTGCGCTCTCGGACGCAAGCGGCGTGGGGTCGCAGGCTCCGCGCCAGGACCCCCCAAGATACCGCATGCCGCGTGCCACTCGGCCACGGGAGCCCGGAGGTGCGACCGCCCGGCGGGCGAGGGGCACTTCAGCTGGCCAAGCCTTCGCGCCGTCGCCGCCGTCCCGGCGTCGGCTCCGGCTTGGGTCGCCGTGCGACGCATGGCTCCGGCCGCCGCTGCCGCGGCGGCCACGGGAGCCCGGAGGTGCGACCGCCCGGCGGGCGAGGGGCACTTCAGCTGCCCCTCCGCCCGCCCCAAGGCCGCGGGGGGCATGGATGCCCTCGCGGCC
>CAIWZS010000336.1 GCA_903917235.1 uncultured Planctomycetaceae bacterium
CACTCCGTCGGCATCCTCCGACAGATCGGCATCCAGCCCGACATCCTCGTCTGCCGCACCGAGCGCGCGCTCGACGTGGCGGACCGGGAGAAGATCGCGCTCTTCTGCAACGTGCCGCTCGACGCGGTGATCGAGGAACGCGACAAGGACTTTTCGATCTACGAGGTGCCGCTGTCGCTCCAGGGCAACCGGATCGACGAGATCATCCTCCGGCGATGCGGCCTGCAGGCCCCGCAGGCCGATCTCGACGAGTGGCACGACATCCTCCACCGGCTCCGCAATCCCGAGCACGAGGTGTCGATCGCGCTGGTGGGGAAGTACGCCGAGCACCGGGACGCCTACAAGAGCATCTACGAGGCGCTCGACCACGGCGGCATCGCCCACCGCACGCAGGTGCGGGTGCAGCCGATCAAGAGCGAGGAGATCGAGCGCGAGGGGGCCGAGCGGCTGCTGGCCGGCTTCGACGGGCTCATCGTGCCGGGCGGATTCGGCGAGCGCGGCATCGAGGGGAAGGTGGAGGCGGTGCGCTTCGCCCGCGAGCGCCGCCTGCCGTTCCTGGGCATCTGCCTGGGCATGCAGTGCGCCGTGATCGAGTCCGCGAGGAACGTCGCCGGCCTCACCGGCGCGCACTCGACCGAGTTCGCCCGCGACACGCCGCATCCCGTGATCTGTCTCATGGAGGAGCAGCACGGCGTCGTGCAGAAGGGGGGCACCATGCGGCTTGGCGCCCAGCCGTGCGTGCTCGCCGACGGCACGCGTTCGGCGGCGGCGTACGGACGCGAGTCGATCTCCGAGCGGCATCGGCACCGCTACGAGTTCAACCCGAAGTACCGCGAGGTGCTCGAGGCGTCCGGCCTCGTCATCGCCGGCACGAGTCCCGGCGGCGATCTCGTGGAGATCGTGGAGCTCGCCGACCATCCGTGGTTCGTGGCCGTACAATTCCACCCCGAGTTCAAGAGCAAGCCGACGGCGGCCCACCCGCTCTTCGCCGGGCTCGTGGCGGCCGCCGTGGAGCGGCACGCCGGTAGCGCGTGGGTGACGGAGGGATGAGGCGACCGGACGGCCCCGGTCGCCGGGAACGCACGTGGACGAGGGAGGGGCAGTCGTGAGCAGCGATGCGGGCGATGGTTCGGGCGACGTCGGCGCCGACGAGATCGCCGCCGCGATGGAATCCGGCGTCGCGCCTCCGGCGACGTTCGAGTTCCTCGTGCAGACGCTCTTCACGCAGGCGCTCATGGCGCTCGGCAGGATTCCGAACCCCATCACGAAGCAGACGCATCGCAACGTGCTGACGGCGAAGCACTTCATCGACACACTGACGATGCTCGAGGAGAAGACGCGGGGCAACCTGTCGGCCGACGAGCGCCGGCTCCTCGACGAGATCCAGCATCAGCTGCGGCTGCAGTTCGTGGAGGGCACGCGATGATCCCGTGCCTCCGGCCGTCCCGGGTGGTCCTGATCGTGTCGCTCGCTGCCGCGGTCTTCGTGGCCCGGGGCACGTCGGCCGAAGTCCGTTTCGAGCGGCTCGACGACCGCGTCGCCGTCAGCATCGACGGGAAGCCCTTCACCGCCTACGTTTTTCAGGGACACCCCAAACCGATCCTCTTTCCGCTCATCGGCCCGACGGAATCGGGACTGACGCGGCAGTATCCGATCGTCGAGGGCGTGGCGGGCGAGGCGAAGGATCATCCGCACCATGAGTCGTTCTGGTTCACGCACGGCAGCGTCAACGGCCACGACTTCTGGGCTTCGCACCCGCTCGCCGCGAAGGCCGAGTCGCGCGCCGGTCCCCGGATCGAGCACGGCTCGATCGTGCGTACCGAGGCGGGCGCGCGGGGCGTCCTCGAGGCCACGGCACGCTGGCTCGCCGGCGACGGCCGTGTCGTCTGCACCGACACCCGGCGGCTCGTCTTCGGAGGCGGGGCGGGGGTGCGGACGATCGACCACTCGATCACGATCCACGCCGACCACGGCCCCGTCACCTTCGGCGACACGAAGGAGGGCACCTTCGCCCTGCGGGTGCATCCGGCGCTCCAGCCCAAGGATGCCAACGGCTCGACCGGAGCGACGGGCCGCATCGTCAACGCGGCGGGAGACGTGGACGGCGCGGCGTGGGGAAAGGCCGCCCGATGGGTCGACTACTCGGGCACGGTCGATGGCCGCGCGGTCGGCGTGGCGATCCTCGACCATCCGGCCAACCTCCGCCACCCGACGTACTGGCACGCCCGCGAGTATGGGCTCTTCGCCGCCAATCCGTTCGGCATGCACGACTTCACGAAGGCCGCCCCGGGGGCCGGCGCCCACACGATCCCGTCCGGCGGGGCGCTGACGTTCCGCCACCTCGTCGTGCTCCACGAGGGGGACGCGACGACGGCCGACATCGACGCGCGGTGGCGCGCGTGGTCGGCGGCGGCGGACGGGGTTCCGCAGGCCGCGCCATGAGCGAGGCCGTCCTTCTCGATGGGAGACGGCTGGCGACGCACATCGAGGAGTCGCTGCGGGCCGAGGTGGCGACCTTCACGACGATGGTGGGCCGGAGGCCACGGCTCGTGGTCGTCCTCGTCGGTGACCTGCCGGCGAGCGCGTCGTACGTGAAGGCGAAGGCGCAGGCGGCGGCCCGCGTGGGCATCGACGCGGTCGTCGTGCCGGTGGCCGAGACGGCTTCCACCGCCGATCTCGTGCAACTCGTCGAGCGGATCGCCCGCGAGGAGAGCGATCCTGCCGACGGCATCCTCGTGCAGCTGCCGCTTCCCGCGCGGGTGGATGCCACGGCGGTCCTCGATGCCGTGCCGCCGGATCGTGACGTCGATGGATTCCATCCGGAGAACGCCGGGCTCCTCTCGCAGGGCAGGCCGAGGTTCATTCCGTGCACCGCCGCCGGCGTGCAGCGGATGCTCATCGACGCCGGAATCGAAACCGCCGGACGTCACGCCGTGATCGTCGGCCGGAGCGACATCGTGGGCAAGCCGCTCGCGTTGCTGCTCGCCTCGCGCGGCACATCCCTGCCCGGGATGCCGGCCATCGGGGGCGATGCCACCGTGACGATCTGTCACTCCCGCTCGCGCGACCTTGCCGGTGAGACACGGCGGGCCGACATCCTGGTCGCGGCCGCCGGCCGACCCGGGCTCATCACGGCCGACATGGTGAAGCCCGGCGCCGCGGTGGTCGACGTCGGCACCAACCGGGTGGACGGCCGGCTCGTCGGGGACGTCGCCTTCGAGGCGGTTCGGCGGGTGGCCGGCTGGATCTCCCCGGTCCCGGGTGGCGTGGGGCCGCTGACGGTGGCGATGCTCCTCTCGAACACGCTCCTGGCCGCCGAACTGCGGCTCGGTAGGCGGTCCTTTTCGGCCGCAACGCGGCCTTGAGCGACGGCCCCGTCCTCCCTATCTTCCCGCCCCTGCCGGCGTGCGCGCCGGGCCGTTGCACCGGCGGCACGAGCGGTGACGAGGGACGGGCGGCCCATGCACTACTTCCTGAGGGCGCTGCGTGAGGCCGCGAAGAGCTGGCCCCTGCTCGTCGCGGCCATGGCCTGCTCGGCCGGCGTCGCCGTGCTCTGGGGGGCGAACATCGCCGCCCTCTTTCCGATCATCGAGGTGACCCTGCGCGGCGACTCACTCCAGTCGTGGAACGACTCCCGGGTCGAGGCCGCGGAGCGGAGGCTGGAAACCGGCCGGGCCGAATCCGCGGTCCTCGAGGCCCGCCTGACCGACTCGGGCCTCGATCCCGACACCGCCGCACGGGCGCGCCGGCGGGTGCAGGCGCTCGCCGCCGGCGCGGAGGCCGACCGGGCCGTCATCGCGGGCGGCCGCCGTCTCGCGCCGTGGCTGGAGCGGTTCGTGCCGCGCGACGCCTTCCGCACGGTGCTTCTCATGGTGGCGCTCGTGGTCGTGAGCACGTTCCTCAAGCACGCGCTCTTGCTCACGAGCACGATGCTCGTCTCCTGGGTGGCGATGAACATCTCGCGCACCATCCGCATCAAGATCTTCGACAAGGCGCTGTCGCTCGACCGCGCCCAGTTCATGCGGCACGGCTCGGCGGGCTTCATGGCGCAGGTGACGAGCACCTCCGAGATGCTCGCCAGCGGCATCACGAGCGTCTACGGCGGGGCGGTCACCGAGCCGCTGAAGATCATGGCCTGCCTGGGCTGCGCCCTGGCGGTGTCGTGGCGGCTCACGCTCGCCTGCCTGCTGCTCGCCCCCGTCGTCGGGTTTCTGATGGTCTGGCTCAACCGCCGCGTGCGCGCGATCTCGAAGAGCATCCTCGCGCGGTCGCGGGCCTTCCACCACGTCCTCCTCGAGGCGCTCAACAACGTGCTCACCGTGCAGGCCTACACGATGGAGGACTTCGAGCGCCGGCGGTTTCGCGCCTGCACGAAGGACATGCTGCGGCACGGCATGCGGCACGCCTTCTACCACGCACTCGCCAACCCGATCACGGAGATTCTCGGCATCGGCATGGTGGCCACGTCGATCGCCATCGGCGCCTGGCTGGTCATCAACCGCGAGACGCAGATCTTCGGCATCACCATCACGGAGCAGCCGATGACGGTGCCGGGCATCATGATCTTCTTCGGCTTCCTCATCGGGGCGAGCGACCCGGTGCGGAAGCTCTCGGGCGTGATCACCGGATTCAACGTGGGCACCGTCGGCGCCCAGGCGCTCTACCCGCTCCTCGACACGCCGTCGAAGCTCGTCGACGCCGCCCACCCGCGGCCTGTCGCGTCGCCCCATCGGGAGATCCGGCTGGAGAACGTGTCGTTCGGGTACGACGGCGCCGACACCGTGCTCCGCGAGGTGAGCCTCTCGATTCCCTTCGGCGAGCGGGTGGCGATCGTGGGGCCCAACGGCGGCGGTAAGAGCACGCTCGTCAACGTCATCTGCCGCTTCTACGACCCGACCGAGGGCCGGGTGCTCCTGGACGACGTGCCGCTGACCGAGATCGCCCTGGCCGACCTGCGCGGCCGCCTCGCGATCGTCACCCAGCAGACCGAGCTCTTCAACGAATCGATCCTCTACAACATCCGGTATGGACGCTGGGACGCCTCCGAGGAGGAGATCGAGGCGGCGGCCCGCAAGGCCCACGCCCACGACTTCATCGCCGACTTCCCCGACGGCTACCGCACGATGGTGGGGCCCAACGGCTTCCGCCTCTCGGGCGGCCAGCGGCAGCGCATCGCGCTGGCCCGCGCATTCCTCCGTGACGCCGAGATTCTCGTGCTCGACGAGGCGACGAGCCAGATCGACGTGGAGAGCGAGCGGCTCATCCACGAGGCGCTCGCCCGCTACGTCGAGAACCGCACGGTGATCATGATCACGCATCGCGCGAGCACCCTCTCACTCGCCGACGCGATCATCGAGGTGGACCACGGCCGTGTCACGAAGCGACCGGCCCGGCAGCAGGCGGCGTGAGCCGCCATCGGGCCGGCGCGAACGTGCGAGCGCCCGCTCACGGCCTCCCGAGGCGGTCGTTCCAGCGCGCGGCGTCACGGGGCTCGTAGCGGGCCGGTTCGAAGCTGTCGCGGACGATGGCCCGCACCTGACGCAGATCGACCGAGCCATCCCGCCCGAGCAGCTGCACGAGCAGGTTGCCGATCGCGGTCGCCTCGACGGGACCGGCGATCACCGTGCGGCCCGTCGCATCGGCGATCATCTGGCAGAGCAGGCGGTTCTGGACGCCGCCCCCGACGACGTGCACCCGCGAGACGCGACGACCGAGCAGGCCGTCGAGTTCGCCGAGCGTGCGACGAATCGCCACGGCCACGCTCTCGAGCGCGGTGCGCACGACGGCCGCGGTGCTCTCCGGCACCGGCTGTCCCGACGCCCGCGCCAGCGCGCGGATCGCCTCGGGCATGTCGGGCGGGGCGACGAGCGCGGGATCGTTCGGGTCGACGAGCGTGACCAGCGGCGGCGCCTCGGCTGCCAGCGCGGTCAGCTGGTCCCAGGTCCAGCCCTGTCCGGAACGCTGCCAGGCGGCACGGCACTGCTGCACGAGCCACAGCCCGCTGACGTTCTTGAGGAGGCGCGTCGTGCCGCCGACGCCCCCCTCGTTCGTGAAGTTCCGCGCGAGGCATTCGGGGGTGACCAGCGGCCGGTCCAGCTCGGCACCCACGAGCGCCCAGGTGCCGAGGCTGACGTAGCTCCAGTCCGGCCGCGCGCTGGGCGGATCGGCCGCGGGCACGGCGGCCACGGCGCTGGCGGTGTCGTGCGAGCCGGGCAGGATGACGCGGGCCGACGTGAGGCGTGTGTCGGCCGCCACGTCGCCGCGGAGCGGCCCGAGCGACGTGCCCGGCTCGACGACGGGAGCGAAGAGGTGTCGCGGCAGATCGAAGCGGTCGAGCAGGCCGAAGGCCCACCCGCCGGCGCGAGGATCGAAGCACTGCGTCGTCGTCGCGTTGGTGCGCTCGTTCGACCGTTGCCCACAGAGCAGCCAGTGGAAGATGTCGGGGATCATGAGGAAGCGGTCCGCCGCGGCGAGGACGCTCGACCGCGCCTCGCGCATCGCGATGAGCTGATACAGGGAGTTGATCTCCATGAACTGGAGCCCGGTGGCTTCGAAGATCTCGCTGCGAGGCACGACCCGCTCGGCCGCGGCGAGCACGCCGCGGGTGCGCTGGTCGCGGTAGCAGACCGGGTTCGCGAGCAGGTCGTCGTCGGCGCCGAGGAAGCCGAAATCGACCCCCCAGGTGTCGACGCCCACGCTCGTCACCGCCCCTCCGTGGCGGTCACCCGCGCGTCGCAGTCCTTCGACCACCTCCTGCCAGAGCCTCGGCAGATCCCAGACGAGCCGGCCGCCGAGCGGAACCGGACCGTTCTCGAACCGGTGGATCTCCTCGAGTTCGAGCAGCCGGCCGTCGAACGTGCCCGCCACCACCCGGCCCCCCGAGGCACCGAGATCGACCGCCAACGCCACGCTGCGCGCCATGCCGAGATGCTCCGCGGAAGGCCTCCGCGCCACGCGGTTGCCGGCCGCCATTGTTCCCGATTTCGAGCGGCTGGGGAGGGTCGCCGGCGGCGGCGGCGCAAGGCAGCGAAACGGCGCCATGCCCGCCCCTCCGACTGCGCCGCCCGCACGCCCCGGGTCGATGGAACACGGAGGGTGGCTTATTCTCTTGGAATCCCACCCCACCTGCTCCGGGATCCCCATGGCCGACGGTGACCCCGCCACGATGCCCGCCGAGGCGCCGGCCGTGTCGCCCGCAGTCCGTGAGAGTCTCGCCCGGGCGAGCCGCGAGCTCGAAACGGCGACACCGCCCGAGATCGTCCGCTGGGCCGCGGACCGCTACGGCCCGAAGCTCACGATGGCGACGGCCTTCGGGCCGGAGGGGTGCCTGATCCTGCACTGGATCGCATCCGTCGCGCCGCAGACGCACGTCTTCAATCTCGACACGGGATACCAGTTTCCGGAGACGCTCGACCTGCGGGAGCGGATCCGGCAGCGGTACGGGATCGACGTCGTGCTCGAGCGTCCGGAGCTGGCGGTGCCCGACTACGAGCAGCTCCATGGCGGCCCGATCTACCGCACCGACCCCGACCGCTGCTGCGGGGATCGCAAGCTCGCCGTCATCCGCCGCGTCCTCGATCGGTTCGATGCCTGGATGAGCGGCATCCGCCGCGACCAGAGCCCCGACCGGGCCGCCGCCCCGATCGTCGGCTGGGACCACAAGTTCGGGGTCGTGAAGGTCTCGCCGCTGGCCAACTGGACGAAGGCGATGGTGTGGGACGCGATCGTGCGGGAGGACGTGCCCTACAACCCGCTTCACGACAAGGGCTACGTGAGCATCGGCTGCCAGCCCTGCACCCGGGCCGTCGGCGCCGACGAGGACGAGCGCGCGGGACGCTGGAGCGGCACGGCGAAGACCGAGTGCGGTCTGCACAGCCGGGGCTGAGCACCGCGCGGACCGCATCCCGCAGGCGGGTGCGTGTCGGCGTCCGGTCACTCGCTCGAGCGTCTGTGCGTTCGGTGAAGCACCGGCTCGTGGGGCGGCAAAAGGCTCCTCGCTCCGGCCGCAGCGGCCGATCGCTCGGGAAGCGTTCGCCGACCCCCCTTCGCCTCGTCTGCTCCGCCTCTTCCGTCACCGCTCCGCACCATCCGCATGCACGCTACGCGTGGCCGAGGAGCCAGGCGAGCAGCCCCTTCTGCAGATGCATGCGGTTGGCGGCCTCCTCGACCACCACGCTCTGCGGGCCGTCGATCACCGCGTCGGTCACCTCCTCGCCACGGTTGGCGGGCAGGCAGTGCATGAAGAGCGCGTCGGGGCAGCAGGCCATGAGCGCCTCGTTGACCTGGAATGGCGTGAGCGCCTGCCGCCGTGCGGCCCGCTCGCCCTCCTGGCCCATGCTCGTCCAGACGTCGGTGTAGACCACCGCCGCATCCCTCACCGCGGCCCGCGGGTCGGTCGTCTCGGCGATGTCGGCCTCGGGCAGGATCGTCCGCAGGTGGGCCCGGAAGGCGTCGCTGAACTGATAGGCCGGCGGGGCGGCGAGCACGAATCGCATGCCGAGCTGCCCGCAGACCACGGCGAGCGAACGGGCCATGTTGTTGCCGTCGCCCACGAAGGCGAGCGTCAGCCCGGCGACGCGCCCGACGTGGCGCCTGAGCGTGTAGATGTCGGCGAGCGCCTGGCAGGGATGGCAGTAGTCGGACAGGCCGTTGACGACGGGCACCGTCGCGACGGCGGCGAGCTGGACGAGCGTCTCGTGGGCGGTCGTGCGGCAGACGATCGCATCGACGTACTGGCTGAGCACCCGGCCGAAGTCGGCGATGCTCTCGCGGGTGCTCGCGAAGCCCGTGTCCTTGCCGAGGAAGAGGCTCGACCCGCCGAGATGGGCCATCGCCGCCTGGAAGCTGACCCGGGTGCGCAGGCTCGGCTTCTCGAAGAGCAGCCCGAGGACGCGCCCGGGAAGCAGGGCGTCGCGCCGGCCGGCGTCGTCCTTCTCCTGGAGGTCGCGGGCGACCGCGAACACCGCCTCGATCTCGGCCGCGCTGAGATCCTCTGGGACGACGACGTGGCGCATGCAACCCGGTCCCTTCACGCCGGCACCGACTGCCGCGAGGCCTCGGCACATTCCAGGATCGCCGCGGCGAGTCGGTCGCACCCCTCGTGCGCCTCGGCCTCGGAGAGCGTCATGGCCGGCAGGAGGCGGATGACGTGGCCCTGCGTGCAATTGACGAGCAGCCTGCGATCGAGGCAGGCCTGCACGACCGCCGCCCCTTCGAAGTCGAGGTCGACGCCGACCATCATGCCGAGCACGCGGACGTCGCGCACGGCGTCACACGAGGCCTGCAGCGCGGTCAGCCGGTCGCGGAACACCCCCGCCACCCGCTCGACGTGGTCGAGCAGCCCCTGTTCCTCGATCATCCGGATCGCGGCGATGCCCGCGGCCGCGGCGACGGGGTTCCCGCCGAAGGTGGCCGCGTGCATCCCGGGACGGAGGTGCCTCGCGAGATCCGTGGTCGCGAGGATGGCGCCGCCCGCGACGCCGGCGCAGAGGCTCTTCGCCAGCGTGATCGCGTCGGGCACGACGTCGAAGTGCTGGTAGCCGAACCAGCGACCCGTGCGACCGCAGCCGCACTGCACCTCGTCGAAGACGAGCACGAGATCGTGCTCGTCGGCGAGTCGGCGGAGGCCCTGGAGAAAGCCGGCGGGTGCGGGCACGACGCCCCCTTCGCCGAGGATGGGCTCGACGAGGATGCCCCCCGTGCGATCGTCAATCAGCCGCGCCACGGCCTCGAGATCACCGTGCGGCGCGTACTGGAAGCCGGGCAGCATCGGCCCGAGACCCTCGTGGTACTTCGGCTGGGCCGTGGCCGACACGCTCCCCATCGTGCGACCGTGGAAGCCGCCGGTGAAGGTGATGATCTTGTACCGCTGCCCGTTCGTCCGCAGCCGCACGAGCTTGATCGCGGCCTCGTTGGCCTCGGTGCCCGAGTTGCAGAAGAACGCCTGCCCGCCGAAGGACCGCTCGGAGAGGAGCCTCGCCCATTCCCCCTGCTGCTCGATGTACCACGTGTTGGGAACGTGGACGAGCTTCGCCACCTGCTCCTGAACCGCACGCACCACCGGTTCCGGGCAGTGGCCCAGCAGGTTGCAGCCCCAGCCCGGGAACAGGTCGAGGTACTCCGTGCCCTCGGCATCCCAGACCCGTGATCCCGAGCCGCGCTCGAGGCAGACCGGAAAGCGGCGGTAGTTCGGCACGACGTAGCGGGCGAACGTGTCGACGACGGCCTGGGTCTTCGGGCCGACGACGTGGGCCGACTGATCGATGGTGGCCATGACGAAAGTCTCCGGGCGGTGGCTCGTGCTGCGGCGGGCTGGGATGCCGGGATCGGGGGACTGGCGGCGCCGGTCGTGTCCGGGAGGGCGGTGTGCGGATCAGCCGACCGCCGCGGCGACACCCGCCGCGACCGCCGGGCTCGTCGCGCCGTCCCGCACCAGTTCGGTGCCGACGCCGCTGGTCGTGTAGATCTCGAGGAGGAGGGCGTGACGCATCCTGCCATCGATGATGTGGATCTTCTTCACGCCCTGGGCGAGCGTCTCGAGGCATCCCTCGATCTTCGGAATCATGCCCGAGGCGATGGTGCCGTCGGCGATCAGCCGCCTCGCCTCCTCCGCCGACAGCGAGTGGATGAGGCTCTCCGGGTCGGCGACGTCCCGCAGCACGCCGGGAATGTCGGAGAGCACCACGAGCTTCTCCGCACCGATCGCGGCCGCGACCGCGGTGGCGGCCGTGTCGGCGTTGACGTTGAGCTTCTGGCCGTCCGCCGTGATGGCCATGGAGGGGATCACCGGCACCTGCCCGGCGTAGGTGAGGTTGTCGATCGTGAGGCGGTCGACCCGCGTCACCTCACCGACGTGCCCGAGATCGAGCGACTCGCCGGCCGGCCCGGTGAGCGCGAGGCGCTCGCCGAAGAGCACGTTGGTGGTGCTGAAGTTGAGCGGCATCGCCCGCCCCCCGTATTCCTCGATCCGCGCCGCCAGGTCGTGATTCACCTCGGTGGCGAGCACCCGTTCGACGATCGCGAGCGTCGCGTCGTCGGTGTACCGCCGACCCTGCACCCAGCGTGGCTCGATGCCGGCCGCGTCCATCGCCCGACTGATCGCCTTGCCGCCGCCGTGCACGACCACCACCCGCATCCCGAGCGTCGACATGAAGACGATGTCGAGGAGCAGGTGCCGCAACGAGTCGGGATGCTCGGCCACGCTGCCGCCGAGCTTCACGACCGTGGTGGTGTCACGGAATCGGCGGATCCAGCCGAGCGCCTCGATGAGCGTGTCGGCCTTCTGGATCGCCTTCTTCTGGGCGGTCGTCAGCGCCGGCACTGCGGCGCCGGCGGCCTTGCCGGGCTTCTCGGACTTGGCGGACACGGGCGGCACGATCCTTGCGCGGGGAGGGCGTCTCGGGAAACCCACGATTCTATGCACGGCGACGCCAGCGGAAAATGGCGGACGAAACGGGTAGCCGACAGGCGGCGCTCCCCGTCGCGGACGGCGGCGCCCGACACGACCTCAGAGCGGCGTTCGCCGCACGCGGCCGTCTATACTCGCGGCATGAACCGCGTCCCCGAACTCCTCGCGCCGGCCGGGGACCGCGCGTGCATCACCGCGGCGATCGAAAACGGCGCCGACGCCGTCTACTTCGGGCTCGACACGGGCTTCAACGCCCGTGCCCGCGCCGAAAACATCGCGCTCGACGAGCTGCCCGACGTCATGCGGCTGCTGCACCGGCGCGGCGTGAAGGGCTACGCGACGCTCAATACGCTGGTCTTCACCGGCGAACTCGCGGCGTTCGCCCGGACGGTCGCCGCCGTGGCGGATGCGGGCGTCGATGCCGCGCTCGTGCAGGACGTCGGCGCCGCCCGGCTCGCCCGGGAGATCTGCCCCGACCTGCCACTGCACGCCTCGACCCAGATGACGCTGACGAGTGCCGAGACGATCCGGCTGGCCGAGGATCTCGGCTGCGAGCGGGTCGTGGTGGCGCGCGAGCTCTCGATTGCCGAGATCGCGGCCATCGCACGCGAAACGACGATGCCGCTGGAGGTGTTCGTGCACGGCGCGCTCTGCGTGGCCTACTCGGGCCAGTGCCTCACGAGCGAGTCGCTCGGCGGTCGCAGTGCGAATCGCGGCCAGTGCGCGCAGGCCTGCCGCCTGCCCTACACGCTCGTGTGCGATGGTGCGGACGTCGATCTGGGCGAGCGGACCTACCTGCTCTCGCCCCAGGACCTCGCCGGCTTCGCGCTCGTGCCGCAGCTCGTGGCGGCCGGCGCGGCGGCGCTCAAGATCGAGGGCCGGCTCAAGACGCCCGACTACGTCGCCAACATCACGCGGCATTACCGGGAGGCGATCGACACGGCGCTCGCCGGGAGGCCGGTCGCCTTCACGCCCCGTCAGGTGGAGGAGATGGAGCTCTCGTTCTCGCGGGGCTTTTCCCCCGGCTGGCTCGAGGGCTGCGACCACAAGATGCTCGTGCCCGCGACGTCGAGCGCGAAGCGCGGCGTCCTGCTCGGACACGTGACGGGCGTGCGCGGCGGGCGCATCGCGGTGCGACTCGTCGCGGGGGTGAAGCGTGGCGACGGCGTGGCCTTCGAGGCCGGCGGTCCGGGCGACGCCCTCGTGGGCGGCCGCGTCTACGAGGTGTTCGCCGAACGCCGCTCGCTCACCGAACGGGTGGACGCGGGCGTCGTCGAGCTGGCCTTCGCCGCCGACGCGTTCGACCCATCCGGCATCACGGTCGGCCGACGTGTCTGGAAGACCGACGACCCGGAGCTGACGAGCCGCCTGCGGCGGACCTACGCGGGCGACGCGCCGCGGCGACGCCGGCCGATCGATCTGCACGTCGTCGCCAGGGTCGGGGATCCGGTCCGCGTCGCGGCGCGCCATGCCGACGGTCGGTCATGCGAGGTGACGACGGACGAGCCGTCGGTCACCGCGACGAAGCATCCGCTCGACGTCGAGACGCTCCGCGCCCAGCTCGGCCGGCTCGGCGGGACGCCCTTCGAACTCGGCCACCTCACGGCGACGATCGAGGGGCGGCCGCTCGTGCCCTTCAGCGTCCTCGGGAAGCTGCGCAGGGACCTCGTCGCGGCGCTCGAGGCCATGGTGACCGAGGCGCCGAGGCGCCCCGTCCCCCGGCCGCCGGAGGCGGTCGCCCGCGATCTGCTCGCCGCCGTCGGCCGGCGTCCCGCCGGGAAGGACACGCTGCCGACGCTGCACGTGCTCGTCCGATCGCTCGACCAGCTGCGGGCGGTGCTCGACCTCGGCGAACGCCGACTCCAGGCGGACTTCGCCGACATCCGCCTCTACCGCGAGGCGGTCGCCATGGCGCGCGCCGCGGGAGCCGTCCTCGCGATCGCCACGCCGCGCATCCAGAAGCCCGACGAGACGGGCATCTTCGCCGCGCTCGCCCGCCACGATCCCGACGCCGTCCTCGTGCGGAACGTCGCCGGCCTGCGATTCTTCCGCGAGCGGGGCGTCACGGCGATCGGCGACTTCTCGCTCAACGTGACCAATCCGGTCTCGGCGGCGTATTTTCTCGATCACGGCTGCGAGCGGATCACGGCGTCGTACGACTGCAATCGCGAGCAGCTCCTCGAACTCGTCCACGCCTGCGATGCCACGACGCTCGAGGTGGTGATCCACCAGCACATGCCGATGTTCCACATGGAGCACTGCGTCTTCTGCGCGGTGCTCTCGCCGGGCACGAACAAGACCAACTGCGGTCGGCCCTGTGACGACCACGTCGTACGACTGCGCGACCGCGTCGGCGTCGAGCACCTGCTCACGGCCGACGTCGGCTGCCGCAACACGCTCTTCAACGCCGTCCCGCAGAGCGGCGCCGAGGCGGTGGCGTCGCTGCTGGCCGGCGGCGTCCGCCACCTGCGGCTCGAGCTGCTCGACGAGCCACCCGCCGACATCCGGGCCATCGTCACGGCATACCGCGACCTGCTGGCGGGTCGCACCACCGGCCGCGCCGTCTGGGCCGGGCTGCGGGCGTCCAACCGCGTCGGCGTGACCCGCGGCACGCTCGAGGCCCGCCGCGACCCGCTGGCCATCATCTGAAGCGGACCCGGCTTCCGCGTTTCATCGCCGGGGCCATCGACGAACCGACGAGGCGAGGGGGGTCGGCGAACGCTTCCCGAGCGAGCGGCCGCCGCGGCCCGAGCGAGGAGACTTTTGCCGCCCCCTGACGCCGGCGCGTCACCACAGATCGAGTGCCACCTCAGGGCGGCGCCGCGGCCATCAACGAACCGACGAGGCGAGGGGGTCGGCGAACGCTTCCCGAGCGAGTGGCCG
>CAIWZS010000337.1 GCA_903917235.1 uncultured Planctomycetaceae bacterium
GCTTCGACCGAAACGGCAACTACTACAACTCCGACTACACCGGCTCGGGCACGAGCGCGCCCATCGCCGGCACGCCCATCGTCTACAACGGCATCACATTCCCGATCGGCCCCATCCCCACGGAGGACGGCCAGGTGGGAGGCAGCGGGACTCACACAGACCGCAACCCGCCGAACTTCGTCCAGGCACTGGGCCAGACGATCAATGTCAGTGTCGATGCCGACAAATCCGACTATCTCTACCTTGCCGGCGCGGCTTCCAACGGCAATCAGACGTCGCAGAAGATCACGCTGAACTTCACCGACGGCACCACCGAGGAGTGGATGCAGTCGTTCCACGACTGGGCCAGCGTCGGCCCCCCGCAGTCGGATGCGACGACGACGCCGGCCAACCCGAAACTGGGCGTGAAGGTGGCGGTGACCACCTCGGATTTTCCGACGCCCACCGGTCCGATCACGATCGACGGCGTGGCGATCTCCGCCGGCGATCGAGTCCTGTTCCAGAACCTGCAGAACCCGACGCTCAACGGCATCTACACCCTCCGGCAATCGCCGGACGGCACCTATCCAGATGGTGCGTGGGCCCGTGCGAGGGACGCGGCCACGGGTACCGAGTTGCTCGGTGCGTACACGACCGTGACATCCGGAACCTACGCCGGCAAGACGTTCGTCAACACGAACACCGGCTCGATCGACCTGGGCGTGACCGCCATCACGTTTGCCGAGGGCACGCCGCCGGTTCCGGCGCCCCGTCCCTTCGCCGGGGAGTTGCTTCTCAAGACCGAGCCCGAACGGATCAATCAGCTGGGTAACCTGGTCACGACGCCCGCCCACATCTTCGCGTACTGCCGTAACCTGCACGGCAAGCAGCTGGCGAGCATCACGCTGCCGAACAACGACAACATCGGCATCTTGAGCGCCGTCGTGGCTAAGGCGCCGGTGATCGCCCTGGACGAGGGCATTGCCTCGGTCGTGCTCGGCACCACCAACCTGACGGGCGTCGACCTGATGGCCCTGACCATCAAGAACGAGTCGAACATCGGTGCCGGCGGCGGCCCGCTCACGTTCTTCTTCGCCGACCAGCCGGAGAAGGGCTCGACCACGACGCCTCCCACGTACACGACAAGGCAGGTGACGGTGCCGATGGGGCAGCAGACGACGATCGCTTACGTCGCGCCGAACAGCGCGAGCCAGATGACGTTCTATGTCCAAAAGCCGGAGAACGCATGCGTCGGAGCGAACTGCAGCACCTACCTCACCGACTGGGCCGATGGCTCTGGCAGCAGCAGTCAATGGGCTAAGAACATCAGCCCGTCGCTCAACTCGCAGATCAAGTCCGGCCAGCACTGGACGATGACGATCCAGAATGCAGGCCTGGGCTACAACGGTTATCTCGACTCCCCGAGCGGGCAGGGGCTTCCTCTCGGCACGACCGGCACCCCGCCAGGCGCTCAGTTCAAACTGATGACACAGAATGAAATCAACGATCAGCCGCCATGGGCCGTGGCCACCGAGAAGATCGTCGGCGAGATCGCGGGAATCGCGATCGCGAGCGTCCTCACCTTTGGGGCAGCGGACGAGTATTTTGCCGCAGACTTCGCCTTGCAAGCCTTGACAGACGGTGAGGAAGGGTCGGAAATCGCGGTTACGAACACGGTCACCAATACTGTGGAGAACGTCGCGGTCGATTCCACGGGCGTTTGGACGGGCGACGGTTACTTCACGGAAACCGTGGACCAATATGGGAATACCATCGTCACGAGACGAGACTACGGATTTACGTTCCGGGAACTCACCGGGGGTGGCCGGTACCACTTGAGCATCATCTGACGGCGTCTTGAACAACACCGTTCGGCCGCCGACCTTCACCTGCCTTGGCGACCTTTTCGACCGCTATTTCCTTGGATACCCGGCTCTTTTCCTGAGTCCCCTCCTGAAGGACCTGTTGCCATGATGCGGATCTCGCTCGATTCTCCGGCCCTGATCGCGGTGCGTTACTGGCTGGCCGGCTCGCCGGCAAGGCAGACGCAGCGGTCCGGGCGCAGCGTCAGGCGGAACGCAGCCCGGCTGCGGTTTCGGGGGGAGCAGCTCGAGCCGCGGCTGATGCTCGACGGCGCATCGAAGACGGTCCTGGTCGGAGCGACACCGGACCTCGTGGCGCCGAGCGACACCGGTGCTTCCATCGTCGACAACCTGACCTACGACCGCACTCCCACCCTCACCGGCAGCGTGCGCGGCCCGGCCACCCAGGTGCGGCTCTTCATCGACGGCCGCCGTGGCGACCTGCTGCCGGTCACCAATGGCACGTGGACCCACACAGTTCCTGCCGAAGCGGCCCTTGCCGCCGGCAGGCACACGTTCGCCGTCCGGCCCGTCCACGCCTCGGGCCGAGTTGGACGGCTCTCCAAGCCACTGGACGTCACGATCGTGACGTCCGCGCCCAGCGCTGCGACGCTCGGCGTCGAGCGGTCGTCGGACAGCGGCGTGAAGGGTGATGGCCGGACGATCTTCAACGAGCCCACGTTGCGTGGCGTGGCACAGCGTGGCCAGTGGGTCAGCGTGTCGATCGATGGCGAGTTCGCCGGTCGGGTGCGGAGTGACGCGAGGACCGGCGCGTGGTCGCTCAAGGCGCCGCGGCTGGCGAGCGGCGTTCACGACGTCACGGCGGTGGCGGAGAACCGTGCCGGGCTCCAGAGCGCCCCGACGAGCTTTCAGGTCACGGTCAACGGCGAGCGGACGGTGATGCTCGACGGAACCGACGGGAACACGGTCGAACTCATGGCGTCGCATCTGCTGGGCCGCAACTCGCAGGGCTTCGTCGTCACGCAGGTGCACCGGGGCACGCTGCAGCGCTGGTCGGCGGCCCGGCGTGCGTGGGTCACGATGCCGACGGCCCCCCTCGCCACGGACCCCGCCAGCCTGCAAAACGCCCCCGCGATTCGCCGGATCGCGTTCGACGAGGTTGTCCGCTGGACGCCGTCAAGCGGTGACGTTGGCACGACTCCGGCCTTCGCGATCTGCCCGTCGGACACGGCGGGCGGCCTCACCGCCCCCACCCCGGAGGCGGGCACGGTGCCGGGCAAGGTCGTCGACGGTCGAATCTCCCCCCTGCAGGGCGTTGGATCGACGATCACGTGGAGTGACCCGACCGACGGCTGCGGCTGCGGGAGCACCCGGTACTCGATCGAGGTGACCCGGCAGGATGGACAGACACTGATTTACAGCGTGCCGCGCACCGTGCACGACATCCCGATTGTGGAGGGGGGCACCCTTCAGCAAGTGAGAGTGTGGGGTGCCACCAAGAATGGTGCCGGCGAGGCTCGCAGCTACGACGCCATCGACCAGGCGGAGTCCGCGACGCGGCTCGCCTATTCCGCTACCAATGGCGTCTCGTTCCTTGATCTCGGGACAAGAGCCCGATCGCAGCTCGCGGCCAGCCCCACGGGCACACGGTTCACGACGAGCCTTCCGCTTGGCGCCACCCACGCGCAGCTCGCGTATCTGGAAGTGAACGCGCTCCCGGACGCCACCGAAGCGGCAAACGGCCTGCCGGCCGGGACGCCGATGATCATCTCGTCGGAGTCGAACAACCTGACGCCCAAGCAACGCGCGTACCTGCGGGACAACGCGATCTACGCGAGACATCTGTTCCCCGGCGCCGTGAATGGCGAGGTGCAGCCCGATCAGGTCCGGGCGCACTTCCAGGCCGGCGAGAGGCTCCGGCTTGCCGGGAAAGTCGATGCGAGCGTCCGCAATGGCGCCACGATCGTGGTGGAGTCAGCCCACAATCTCGGGGATGGTTCCCTGGCGCCGTGGTTCGAAGAGGCCCGGCTCCCGGTCGCTCCGGACGGCGGCTATTCCCACGATTATGTCGTGCCCTACGGCCTGAAGAGCGTGCGTGTGCGGCTCGAGTATCGTACGCAGCAGACCGCCGTTCGCGCGTCCTCCGTGGGAGCGACCTCGTCCACCGGGGTCGTCTCGACGGCGATCGACCTGTCGGGCAGCTTCAACGCGTTCGGCATCACGACGGCGCCGTGGCAGGCGCCCAACAACCAGGGCTTCGACCGAAACGGCAACTACTACAACTCCGACTACACCGGCTCGGGCACGAGCGCGCCCATCGCCGGCACGCCCATCGTCTACAACGGCATCACCTTCCCGATCGGACCGATCCCCACGGAGGACGGCCAGGTGGGCGGCAGCGGGACTCACTCAGACCGCAACCCGCCGAACTTCGTCCAGGCACTGGGCCAGACGATCAATGTCAGCGTCGATGCCGACAAGTCCGACTATCTCTACCTGGCCGGCGCGGCCTCCAACGGCAACCAGGTGTCGCAGAAGATCACGCTCAAGTTCACCGACGGAACCACGGAGACGTGGGTCCAGTCGTTCCACGACTGGGCCAGCGTCGGCCCGCCGCAGTCGGATGCGACGACCTCGCCAAGCCACGCGTTGCTGCCGGTGATCGTCGCTGCGACTTCGAGCATTTCGGCAACCGGCTTGCAAACGGTCGACGGCGTCACCCTTGTCGCCGGCGATCGCGTGCTCCTGCAGAACCAGGCAAACCCCGCTCAAAACGGTGTGTACGTCGCCCAAGCAGGTTCTTGGACCCTCGCGAAGGACGCGGACACGGGTGCCGAGTTGCTCGGTGCGTACACGACCGTGACGTCGGGCACCTACGCCGGCAAGACGTTCCTCAACACGAACACCGGCTCGATCGATCTGGGGTCCACTGCGATCACC
>CAIWZS010000338.1 GCA_903917235.1 uncultured Planctomycetaceae bacterium
AACTGGCCGCTTTGCCGCAGCAGGCAGTCCACAAGCGTGGTCTTGCCGTGGTCGACGTGCGCGATGATCGCGATGTTGCGGATGTCGGTGCGGCGGGACGCGGTGGCGGCCGGCTGGACTGCGGGCGCGGAGGACATGCGGGGTTCGCCGGCGGAGCCGGCACCGGTGGGAGGAACGCGAGGCGGGACGCGCAGTATTCAGGAAGCCCGCGGCATTGCCTAGAGCCGATCGTCGATCGCCACCCCTTCGTCGCCGCCAACGGCGACCTGTGACGGCAGCCCAGGTCGTCATGCATGTATGGAGACGATGGGGATCGAACCCACAACCCCCGCCTTGCAAAGGCGGTGCTCTCCCAATTGAGCTACGTCCCCGTCGTGGGCTCGCCTCCCGGTGAGGGCGGCTTCCCTCTCACCCGACCGCCTCCCTGGGTTGCGGCCTTTCCATCCAACCATCGCATCCAGCCACGAACTCGATCGATCCTACCGTTCTCGCGGTTGGGAACATAGCGATCGCCCGCAGCCCAACGCAATCTGCGGCCGCGTGGTGGCGTGCTGCCGCGCACCGCGAAACCTTGACCCACCCCCATCTCCGGATGTACCTTCGGCACTTGGGGTGGACCGAGTTTCTGGAGCCGAGGGCGGCAGGCGTCCTTTGGACGGGCGTTCCCGCGTCGCACGGGGTGGCAACATGCTTTGGAAACGGTGGTGCGCGAGGCGGCGACGGCATGGCTTCACGCTGGTCGAACTGCTCGTCGTCATTGCGATCATCGCGGTGCTCATCGGCCTCCTTCTGCCCGCCGTGCAGTCGGCGCGTGAGGCCGCCCGGCGGTCGCAGTGCACGAATCATCTCAAGCAGATCGGCCTCGCGGTGGTGAACCACCACGACACGCAGCGGTGGTTTCCATCCGGTGGCGCGGGCTGGACGTTCCCGCCCGATTTCGACTCGGGCGGCGGCACGCTCGTCGCGCCGAGGCAACGGGCGGGGTGGGCATTTCAGATCCTGCCGTTCCTCGAGCAGGAAATGATCTGGACCGGTGGCGGCGGGCAGACCGTCGATCAGCTGCAGATCAACGCGATCGGCGCCGTGATTCCCGGATACTTCTGTCCATCCCGCCGGGCTCCCCAGAAAATCGTGCTCGGCTCGTGGTACGGACCGCCCGGCACGTATGCGCACGGGATGATGGACTATGCCGCCAGCAATACGAACAACAACGGCGCGATCGTCTCGGTTGCGAGCAACCAGACCTGGGCCAACGGCGGGCCGATCACGCTCACGTCGATCACCGACGGCGGATCGAAGACGCTGCTGGTCGCCGAGAAGCGTCTGAACCGCGCGGCCGTCGGGAGCGCGCAGAGCGACGACAACGAGGGCTATTCGAGCGGCTGGGATCACGACGTCGTGCGTGCCACGAAAGTGGAGCCGCGGCCCGATCCGACCTCGGGGATCGGGGAAAACCGCTTCGGATCCTCGCATCCGACGGGCTTCAACGCGGTCTTCGCGGACGGGTCCGTGCGGGCGATCACCTGGAATATCGACGTCACGATGTTCCACCGACTCGGACAGCGGGCCGATGGAAATCCCGCGGACGTCGAGTGAGCCGTTCCCGATCGGCCGGCCCCCAGGCGACCGACGAGCCCGCGCTCGTGAGGCGACCACATCCCTCTGGAGTCAACGCATGAAGACCCCATCGCACGTGCCGGCGAGCGGCGGACGGGCCGTCGGCTCGGCACGTGCTTCGAAGGCGTGGGGCACACGGGCCCGTCGTGCCCTGCTTCTCCTTGCGGCCGTCCTCGCCGGAGGGTGCGGCGATCCAAACGCCCCCAAGCCCGGGGTCACGGTGGTCGGTGTGGTCGTGAAGGACGGCGTTCCCTTCGTCCTCCCGGGCCGCGAGGTCGGGCTCGGTGACGTCGAAATCCAGCTCGTGCCGCTGGCGCTCGTGGGAGCAGCGAATGGTTCCGAGACCGGGCTCCAGATCGAAACTGCTATCGCCGACGGTGAGGGACGGTTTCAGGTCAAGGGGCCGGGTCGCGGTGTTCCGCCGGGGACGTACCGGCTCGCGGTACGGGCGCGTGACAAGGGGTTCGACAGCGACGCCCTCGAGGGGGCATTTTCACCGGAGAAAACCCCGGTCGAAATCGTGCTGGCCGAGAGCCTCGTCGGGGGGTCGTACGACGCCGGCACGATCGACGTGACACGGCCCGCGACGCGCGGCACGAAGTGATCGTCAACGGGCTGGACTGCGCGCGCCACGATTCGAACGTGGGACCTCCACCTTATCAGGGTGGCGCTCTAACCAACTGAGCTACGCGCGCGATACTGCGGCCCGCGACGCACGACACCGCGCGATCGCCATCCGCAGCACGCGAGTCTAGGCACCTGTGGCGGTCCGTTCAAACGGCCCACGTGGGGGCCGCAGACCGACACGGGGGCGGCCCAAAAAGCGGCGCTGGCGCGTTCGGCCCACGCGGATACCTTGACGTGATCCGGTCGGGCGGCGTGGATCGTCGGCCGGGTTGCCTTTCGCGGCGTCGATCGGTCGCCGGGAGAGGGCACGCGCGAAGGCGAGCGCGTGGCAGACCGTCAGTGGCAAGGAGGGCAACGATGACGAGCCGGATGCATGCAGGCAGGGCGAGGGGCGGTCTCGCGACGGCACTCGCGGGGGGCGTGTGGGTCACGGCATCCGTCGCGTGGATCGCGACCGCGTGTCACTCCGTCGCGTGTGCCGCACAGGCGACGGTCGCCGACGCGCTCGCCGTCCAGCCGCGGCAGCCGGACGTGGACTGCGACCGGCCGACCGCCGACGAAGCCGCCCAGGCGACGATCAAGCAGGAAAAGGTCGACGGAGTGACGGCGCTCGTGGTCCGCGGTGCGGCCGGTGAAATCCTGCGGGCCTTCGCCGACACCAACGCCAATCGCGTCGTCGATCGCTGGAGCTT
>CAIWZS010000339.1 GCA_903917235.1 uncultured Planctomycetaceae bacterium
CACCGTCACGATCGCCTACGGAAACGGGTCGGGGATGCTCGACGCTGCCGGCACCTACGCGGGTCAGGTCACGGCCTCCGGGCTGACCGGCGGCACATTCACTCCCGCGAACTATTCGATCAACTATGTCGCCGGCACCATTACGGTCACGGCCGACCCGATCGCGCTCGTCACGGGAACGCTCTCGCCGTTCTCCACGACCTACGGCACCGCGTCCACGGCCCAGACCTTCTCCCTGACGGCCTACAACCTCACCGGTGATCTGTCGGTGGCCGCGCCGACGGGTTTCGAGGTGTCGAGCGACGGGACGACGTTCCAGGGCTCCGTCACGCTCACGCCGACGACCGGCACGATCGCCGCCGCGACGGTACACGCGCGGATCGCGGCTGCGACGCCCGCGAACGCCTCGCTGTCGGGCTCGATCACGGTCAGCGGTGGCGGCACGCCGGGCTCCGTGACGGTGGTCATTCCGACAAGCACGGTCGCCCGCAAGTCGCTCACGATCACGGGGCTCACCGGCGAACCGAAGACCTACGACCGCACCACCTCCGCGACGGCCAACGGCACGCCTGCCCTCGGAGGGATCGTGGGCTCCGACTCCGTGTCGCTCGCGGGAACGGCGACGTTCGCGTTCACGACGGCCGCCGCTGGTCCCAATCGCTCGATCACGGTGGGCGGCTACTCGCTCTCCGGGGCCGCCGCCGGGAACTACGAGCTCACGCTGCCGACCCTTTCCGCCACGATCGATCCCGCTCCGCTCACCGTCTCGGGTGTCACCGTGACGTCCAAGGAATACGACGGCACGACTTCCGCCGCGATCTCGGGCGGCACGCTCACCGGCGTGGTGTCGGGTGACGATGTCGCGCTCGCGACGACCGGCGCGTTCGCCTCGGCGGGCTTCGGCCCCGCAGTCGCCGTGACGCCCGCGTTGATGGGTGCCGATGCCGGAAACTACGCGTTCACGCTCCCCACGGGCGTGACCGGAGCGATCACCAGGCGGCCGGTCACGATCACGGGCATCGCCATCGCCCCGAAGGTCTTCGACGGCTCGACGACCGCCACGATCACCGGGACCCCGACGCTCGGCAACCTCGTGAACGGAGACGTGGTCACGGTCGATGCGTCCGGTGCCACGGCGACGTTCACGACCGCCGCGGTGGGATTCGGGAAATCCGTCACGATCTCCGGCTACACGATCAGTGGCGCTGCCGCGGGCAACTACGACCTCGTGCAGCCGACGGGAGTCACCGGGAACGTGCTCTCACCGGTGTTCACCACCTGGGCTTTCACCGGTGATTCGCTCACACCGTCCGGCGTCGGCACGGCCAGCCTCGTCGGCGGCGTGACCGCGACGTTCAGCACCAGCGGGAACCCCGGAACGGCCTGGAACACCACCAACTACGCCGCACAGTCGGCGCAAAGCGGCCAACGCGGCGTTCAATTCATGGCCTCCACGGTGGGACGCACCGACGTCTCGTTCTCGTTCGACCACCGGTCCTCGGGCACTGCTTCCCGCTGGGCGCAGGTTGACTACACGCTTGACGGCGGCCAGACCTGGGTCACGAACCACTGGCGGAACAACGGCGGCCTGTCCCCGCACGACACCTTCGCGACCTACACCGTCGATTTCAGCAGCGTTACCGGGGCAAGCAACAACCCAGCGTTCGGCGTGCGGATCGTGTCGATCTTCTCGCCGCAGGCGTTCGACCAAAGCAGCACACTGTCCCCGTTCGCGGCCGACACGGCCTACATGCGTGCGAATGCCGGTGCTGTCTACTCTCCCAGCACGAGCACGGCTACCGGCGACTACGGCTCGGCCGGCACCTGGCGGTTCGACAACGTCACGTTCCGCGGCATGCCCGGGGGCCCTGTCGTCAACGCCTCGGCCGCAACAGAAACGCTACGGATCGTCACCTACAACATCGCCTCCTCCGGTGGCGACGGCCTGCCGCGCACCGGCCTCGACACCGTCCTCCAGGCGATCGGCTCGGAGACGGTCGGCGCCCACACGGGCCGGATCGACCTTCTCGCACTCCAGGAGGTGCAGAGCCAAACGGTCACGACGGCGGCCGTCGTGTCGGCGCTCAACACGGCCTACGGCACGATCACCTACGCCCGCGGCAGCATCAACGGCGCGTCCACCGGCAGCGGCACCGTCGGCGTCGTCTACAACACGGGCAAACTCACGCTCCTCGACGAGACGGCGATCACGACCGGCGGGCCGCGGCAGGCGATGCGGTATCTGTTCCGACCGGTCGCAGCCACGGGTGCCGAGACGTTCTACGTCTATGTCGCCCACCTCAAGTCGGAACCGGACGCATCGTCGGAGGCGACCCGGGCCGCCGAGGCCGCGGCGATCCGCGAAAGCGCCGACGCCCTCGGACCGGGCGCGAGCATCATCTATCTCGGTGACTTCAACCTCTACTCGAGCAGTGAGGCCGCGTGGCAGACGCTTGTGGGCGCGGGCAACGGCCAGGCGTTCGACCCCATCAACCAGGCGGGCAACTGGAGTAACAACGCGAGTTTCACCGGCATCCACACGCAGGCGCCGAAGAATACGGCGCCTTCGGGCCTCGTGGGCGGCGGCCTCGACGACCGCTTCGACTTCCAACTCGTGTCGGGACCGGTCAACGCCAGCGGACTCGGCCTGCGGTACGTGCCAGGCAGTTACAGGGCCTTCGGCAACAACGGCTCCGTCGGTATCAACGGTGATATCGACTCTGTCTCGAACACCGCACTCGCCGGCCTGGCGAACCGCACCACGGTCCTCGGCCTGCTCGGCACCGTCTCCGATCATCTCCCCGTCGTCGCCGATTACACCGTGCCGACCACGGCGACGATCGCTGCGATGTCCACGACCTACGGTGCACCGTCCGCAGCGACCGCGTTCGACGTCTCGGCCACGAGCCTGACGGGCAGCCTGACGGTCACGGCACCGACGGGCTTCGCGCTCGCGACGAGCCTCGGCGGCACCTACACCACCTCCGGCATCACGCTCGTGCCGTCGGCCGGCGTGGTGAGCACCACGCTCTACGTGCGGCTCACCGGCCAAGCGGCGGGCACGTTCTCGGGCTCCATCTCGATCTCCGGCGGCGGGGTCGCCACCGAGACGCTCGCGATCGCCACGAGCACCGTGAATCGGGCCGTGCTCACCGTCAGCGGCGGCAGCCCGACGGTCACCACGCGTGAGTACGACGGCTCCAGGACCGCGACTGTCGCGCTCAACGGGGCAACGCTCTCGGGCATCATCGGCAGCGACGACGTTTCGCTCGCGACCACTGGCGAGTTCGCGACCGCCAATGCGGCGAACGGCATCGCGGTGACGCTCGTGCTCGCCGGCACCGCTGCCGGAAACTACGACCTCACTCAACCCGGGTTGACCGGCACGATCACCGCACGAGCGCTCACGATTGGTGCTCCCTCGATCGCCTCTCGCGAGTACGACGGCACGGCCACCGCAGGCGCTGTCACCGTCGGCACACTCTCCGGCTTCATCGGCTCCGAGACCGTCACGGTCTCCGGCACCGCCGCCAACTACTCGAGTGCCAACGCCGCCACCTACACCGGCGTCGCGATCACCTACACGCTCGCCAATGGCACGAACGGTGGCCTCGCCGCCAACTACTCGCTCGCCGCCGGCACCGCCACCGGCGTCGTCACCCCCAAGGTGCTCTCGATC
>CAIWZS010000340.1 GCA_903917235.1 uncultured Planctomycetaceae bacterium
GAGGGAATCCGCGAGCGGCTCAAGGACAGTTTCACCGAGCAGCAGGCCGACGTGCTCGCCCACGTCGTGGTCGAGGCCCATGCCGACTACGTGACACGGGGCGATTTCCAGGCGCTCACGTCGGTCGTGAAGGATCTTGCCGCCGCCCAACAGCGCACGGAGATGCGCATGGAAAGCCTTGCCGCAGCGCAGGAGCGCACCGAGGCGCGGATGGAAGAGCTCGCGGAGGCGCAGAGGGAATTCACCTGGGCGATGAGAGACACGCGCAAGCAGCTCGGGGGGCTTGCCCAGTCGGTGGGCTATGGGCTCGAGGCCTACGCGATGGAGCGGATTCCGCGGATCCTCTCCAGGCAGATGCCGTTCGTGGAGGAGGCGTCGGGGCCGGAGCAGTTCGTTTCGGCTTCGGGCGTGGAGGACGACGTGGACGTCGTCGTGCGTGGGACCCTCGCCGGCCGTCCGGTGGTGTTTCTCTGCGAGGCCAAGACGAACATCACGCCCCAGGAGGTGCGCGACTTCTTGCCGACGGTGGACCGTGTGCGAGGACAGGTCGCCTGCGACGACGTGCGGGTCCTGTATTTCGCGTACCGCGCCAGCTCCGAGGCTCGTGCGGCCGTCGCCGCAGCGGGTGGGTATCTTGCCTTTCCACACACGATCGTCGTACGTCCAGCCGCGTCCGCGTGAGGGGCGCGCCTCGCCGATCGGCCGCGGCAGCCACGTCAGCTGTGCCGGTCACCGGGATCAATGCGGCACGAACGTGTGACGGACCGTCACCTGGCGAACCTGTCGGCTCGACGGCTCGTAGCAGCGGATGCGGATTTCGATCCCGCGGAGGGGGTGGGAATACGGAGGGAGCGTCTCGAATTCGCCGGGATCGTCGCCGGCATCCGTGTAGACGCCGTTGCCGTCGGCATCGTACGGCGGTTCGTCGATTTTTCCGTCGGAGTCGTTGTCGAGGCCGTCCGTACCCTCGTCCGTGGTCGTATCGACGTCATCATCCTTGCCGTTGGCCTCGTAGTGCGTGGTCCACGTGTCGAACGTCCGCCTGCCGCCGTCGTTCGCGGAATCAAGTTTGCTCCGTGGATCACCGTTGCCGCTGAAGTGCGGAAACACGCTCGGAGCGAGCAATGCGTTCGCCGTGCCATGGCCGAGGTCTACGTAGGCCCCGCTGGCGGTCGGCGAACCCGTGAACCCCGGATCACCCGGCACGAGCGGCGTCGCTCCCGGTATCACGACCGCCGCCGCGGGGTCGAAGATGCGGACGTCGAACGCGATCACGTTGGTGAGCACGACGTCCTCGCCGTAGCGCTGGCTCGTCGAGTCGAAGATGAGGCCGTCGAGGGACGGTGGCAGCACCTCCGTCGTGCCCGACAGCGACGCCGTCTGATGCGCGACGAAGCGGTATGGGAAATCTCCCCCGCTCACGGTCCCGCTGATGTTGTGCATGAACCGGGCCTCGCGGCGGGCGAGGTCGCCGAGTGCGTTGGGGAACAGCCTGTCTTCCAAGCCGTTCGCCTCGCGGCGCACTGACACGTCGCACGGGAGGTTGAAGAACGTGTCGAACATCTTTGTGGCCGTCGCGAATGGGGCGGCCGCGAGGGAAATGGAATTGAAGGACGTACTGCCGTAGTTGGTCCAAAACGGATCGGTGCCGACATATCCCATCACGAGGAGCTGCCGCCGGTAGAGCGTGTAGGTGGGCGGGTTCGACGTGCCGGGCGTGATCCGGGCGAACCACGCGACCTCGGCGACGGAACTCTCGAGCGTATCGATCTGAAACGCCGCGCTGCTTCCGCCGGTCGGGGCCCGGCCGATGAAGAGCGGATCGGCGCTGCGGGTGGTGAAGAGCAAAACATCGTCGCAGTCGGTCGGCCCCACCGGCGCGACGCCGGTCGTCACCGACGCTCCGCTGATCGCGTCGGTGACGTCGGTCTGCGGTCCTTCGATGACCTCGAAGTAGCCATCCCCCGCGTCGTTGAGCGTCGGCGTCACGAGTCGCGACGTGACTCCCCCCAGATCGGTCCGCAGGCGCCACGCGACCGTCCGCATCCGGGCGTCGGTCTCGAGGACGGCGCGGCTGTTGGTGATCGCGGTGCCGAAGGCTCCGAAGACCTGGACCACGGCCGCCATGAGCAGGAGCGTGGCCGCGGTGGCGACGAGCATCTCGACGAGCGTCATGCCGCGAGGGGTTCGGAGGGTCATTCGATGATCCTCCGCAGCCGGATGCAGTCGCGGACGTTGTGGTCGTTGCCGGCCTCGAAGCCGACGGGGATCGACCGGTCGACGATGTAGAAGGCCCGATGGTAGCGCACCGAGTCTGGGTCGTTCGGCACCATGGCCCGCAGCGTCACCCAGATCGCGAACACGTTCGACCGCGGCGTCACGGTGTTGGCCAGCCGCGTGGCCGAATAGAAGCGATGCAGGGGATTGGCCGACGCATTGAGTCCTGACGACGCCGCTGCGGTATCCGACACGATCAGCCCCGACCCGGAAGCCGACAGCCGCAGCATGTCGGCCATGCTCGTGCCGGGGGTGGTCGCGAAGGCGGCGGCTGTCCGGGTGGATGCCAGGCTCGACAGCGGACCACCCACGACCGTGTTCCAGACGTCGTCCGAGGTCACGGTGTTCAGGTTCACCCGTCCGGGCTGCCGGAAGCTGGACAACTGGTTGATCGGCGTCACCGTGCCGTCGATACCCGTAGCCGTGAACGTATTGATGCTCGTCGTGCCGTGGATGCCCGCGAACCAGGTCGGCACGTGGACGGCGTCGAAGAGCGCGGCTGACGAGAGGCTGGCGGAGATCGGGAGCGTGACGGCCGCGATGGTGCCGTCGTTGATCGCCTGATACTTCTCGAGCATTTCGGGATGCCGGTAGTCGGCGGGCAGGCCCGCGGCGGGGGATGGCACGCAGCCGAACCGGGGCACGAGCACCAGTTCGGCGGGGCTCACGAGGGGTCGATTGGGCCAGTGGAACCAGGTGTTGTTGTTCTGCTCAGTCGTCGAAAAAGCGGTGGGGTAGGTCGCCGTGGCACTAGCCGAAAGGGAGAATCCGTTTTGAAACGTGTTTCTCCAAAACCCTCCGGCAGGTGCCGCACGCCGGGTGCTGACGACGGGTGTGCCCGGGTTTTCGGTGTTGGCGATCGGCACGGCGGCCGAATCCACGATCACGTACCGAACGCTCGCCGTGCCCGTGTCGGGGCTTGCGAGCGGATCCGCCGTCCACTGGGTGGCTGTCGGCACGACGCTCGGATCGGACAGCCGCTCGAGGTAGACGGTGCCCGAGGTCGTGGCCATGCCGCCGTCCGCGAATCGTGGATTGTTCGAGAGTTGTCGTGACGAGCCAGTGAGGGTGAGCGCGCCGGTGACCGTGGCCCCCATCGCGTTCTTGAACTGGACCGAGGTGTCGGAGTAGAGCGAGAGCGTCGAATCGACCGCCAACTTGGGCTTGTCGTCGCCGGTCATGACATTGGCAATGGCGAACTCGTTGGCCGCGGGGGAATCGGTGTCGAACCGCACGTACGAGGTGCTGCCGCTCGCGACCAGCCGGAGCCGCCAGATCGGATACGCCGGTTGCGTCACGTCGTCATAGGTGGCATTCGTGCCGACGGTGAGCACGGCCGGGCCGGCTTTTTTGCCGAGATCGACGATGTTCCCAGGAATGCCCCCCGTGCCGGTGACGACCGCGACGTTCGTGCCACTGCAGAGCGTGTCGAGCGCCACGTCGCATGGCTCGCCGGCGATGGTCGTCGTGCTGCCGGAGGTGACCGCGATCGCATTCCACGGGCGATGGAGCGAGATGCCGAGCCCGCCTTCGGTCGGCGCGGACCCGACCCGCCACGCGTAGGCCTCGCGGATCAGGACCTCGGGCCGCTCGGCTCCCCACACAACGCCACGCTCGGCTGCGCCCCCCTCGCCGGAGCCGTTGGTCGTCACGTCACCGTCCACCGACCAGCCATTACGGGGATTCTTGTCATACTCGAACGGCGTCATGCGCGAATCGGCGTCACTGAACTCGACGACGTTCGCCGCCCACTGGGCGAGTTCGGCGGCACGGGCCGCACTCGGCGTCGCTCCACCGGCCTGATCGAGCGCGACGACGAGCGTGTAGAGATCCTTGAAGTAGGCCTGCCGCTGCCGGTAATACGCGTTCGTGGCCGAGTAGCCCGCGTTGTTGGAGTTGAAGGCCGACAGGGGGCGTCTGAGATTGAAGCGCTCGCCGCGCGAGACCTCGCCGCCGATGATGCCCGTGACCGAGTTCGTGCCATAGAGCGTGCCGGTGGTCACGGCCCCGAGCCAGCTGGAAATCCGGGCGGCGGCGCCCGTCGAGGCGGTGCCACCGGTGATGGCCGTGGTGTCCCACGAGTCGGTCGTCACCTTGAGTCGAGAGTCCTCGCCGGCCGAGCCCAACAGCGCCGCGAGCCGCGGGGGATGACGATTCGTATCGAGGTCGTAGGGACGGAGCACCGCCTCCAATTCGGCAGGCGTGAACGGGTTGTCGGGAAGCGTGCCCGATGCGGCCGTCATCCCGTCGCTGGAAGGATCCTTCAGAAGGCCTCCGAAACCGACCCGGGTGTCGAGCCGGAGTTCGTAGGGGTTGTCCCTGATCTCCCGGAAGTCCGTCGAACTGGACCACTCGGGTTGTGCGAACACCACTTGCGGCGCCAGCGCTCCCGATCCCGAGGTCGTCGCGGAGAGCGTGAGCGTCTTCATCCGGCCGTGGACGTCCGGCGGGGAGTTGTAGATGCCCCGTGGCGAGGGGTAGTTCGTGCCGGACGCAACGGAGTCGAACGTGCCGGTCGCATTCCACCACAGTGGTGGGATGCCGTTACTGATCGTCGAGGACGTCGTGGGAAAAGCCTGTCGCGCCACCAGCCGGCCGGCATTGTCGAGAACGTTCGGTCGTCCCGGACGGGCGTATGCGAGTGACGAGGCGGAGAGGTAGGTGTTTCCACCGAGCCAGCCGGTCGGAGACCGTTCGCCGTATTTGCCTTCGGTCGGTCGCAGGTAGGGCGTTTGCACCGTTCCCGTGGTGGTATAGCGACTCTGACCCTGGCGGCGACCCCGCATGCGTGGCACCGTGGTGCCGCTGTCGAAATTGCGAAGCCCCGCAAGCAAGCCGAGTTTTGGCGTCTCGGTGCCCGTGGTGACGAGCGTCACGGTGTCGAACATTCGTGGCGTGCCCGACGTGATCGTCGAGGGCGTCTTCGCGGCGTTCCACGTCCCGAGATTCGCCTGGATCTCCGCCGGACCGTAGCCCGAGCCGAGCGGCACGGTCGCCAGCGAACCTGTCGTCACGATCGCGGGGTTCGTCGTCCAGCCGGGATGCGTGCCGGTGTAGATCACCGGCGGGAGTGAGCCGTGGGCATTCACGTTGAACCGGCCGTCGAGGTCGACGACGAGGACGCTCGCGCGGAGTTCGTACGGGTTGCCGGTGGCGTCGGAGAGCGTCGGCAGGCCAAAGTCGAGAAAGACGCCGTCGGGCACGCCGTCGCCGTCGTTGTCGGCGGCCTCGGGCACCTGGTCGGTCGTTCCGTATTCCCAGGTCGAGTTGAACCCGGAGGGAGGCGTGCCGATGTAGGTCAATTTCGAGCACGTCGATGTGGTCATCGTCGCGCCTGGGGCCACCTGCGCGAGATACGGATTGTGAAAATCGAAGCCGTCCCAGTTTTCGTTCGACGGGCTGGCGGACGCACTCGCCGCCGGGACGCCGGAAAACTCGCGGCCGTTGACGATGACGGGGCTGCCGGCGGTCGGCAGGGTGAACGGGGTTCCGCGCGAGGGTACGTCGAGCGCGATCGTGAGGTTCGTCGTGAGGGGATTCGCCGTGCCCGTCGTGGGCCGGGCGCGGACGATGCGGTGACTGGAGGGACGACGACCAGGGGACGTGAACGTGAGCACGCGGCCATTCAGATCGGCGGGCCGTACGGACGAGGACAGGCTGAAGGTTCCGGTGATGACGGGAGCCGTACCGGAGAACGAAAGCGTCGTGGCCGTGCCCGTGAGCGTGATGGGACCGTAGCGGTCTGCCAGGAGCGACTCGAACGAGACGGTCGGCGCCAACGAGCCGGACGCGGTCGGCGTCAATCCGCCCCGGATCACGTCGAGTGCGACCGCATCGAGGAATCGGGCGTGGGGAATCCTCGCGTCGTCGCCGCCGAACGTGAGCCGGGCGTACGCACGGGCCGTTTCACGGGCCCGGATGGCGACCACGAGGTAGGTCGCCCCGAGCATGAGGAACAGCGTCAGCATGCTCAGGACGACGAGCAGGAGCACACCGCGGCGCGATGCCGAGACGGCTCGATCGGGCGTCGCCCGGATGTGAGGTGTCGCGTTCATTGCGCGAACTCGCTGACGGTCTCAGGAAAAAACGGCCTCTCGGCGAGGCCTACCGAGTCGGGAAGAAACTGCACCGGGAACGTGCCGGCCGCGAGCGCGGTGCCCGAGGAGAGCGTGAGGTAGCTGGTCGTGCCGGACATGTCGTAGGAGGTCGCCACTGCCTGGTGGAATCGCAGATTCGTGGGGTCCCAGAGGATGACGCCGGGCCTGATGACGTCCCGCATCCGGCGGCCCGCGAGCTGGGTCGTATCCAGCGACACCTGGGCGACCGCGAGGTTCGAAACCGTTCCGCTCACGGCGAGCGGACTGCCGGTGTCGCGTGCGTGGAACACGACGGCGGAGAGCGTGCCGGGAGTTCCGGACGTCGTTCCCGGCTTCAGGCAGAGCACGCAGGCCATGCGTCCCTGAAACGATCGTGCACCGTCCGAAAAACCGTGGAATGGCGGATCATCCGGCACCGTCGACTCGGGAAAAAGCACGTCGTCGCGAAGATCGGTCACGAGCCGGATGACACCGGGCGGTGCGGCGGCGAGTGGCGTGGGTGCACAGACGCCGCCGGCGCGCAGGGAACCCAACGACGTGCTCGCGAGATAACCGGTCGCCGCCGAGGGGTCGACGAGCACGGGGTTGGAGGCCGTCGGGGCAGGACTCAGGACCGCCGCGGACGGACGCAGCAAGCCGAACGTCGCGGCGTCCGCCAGAGCATTCGCCGCGAGGATGGCCCCGCGGTCGAGGATGACGGCCCGATTGGCCTGGGAATGGGCCGCCGGCATCACGGCCACGATGCTGCTCAGTCCGATGGCCAGAATGCCGATCGAGATGAGCACCTCGAGCAGCGTGATCCCGCGTCGGGCGCCAGGATGCATGGTGTTCATGAGCCGCCCTTCAGGAGGGCCTGCCGGATGAAAAGCTGCGAATCGATCACGTCCGTGGCGTTCGGTCGGCATTCCGCGGTTTTGCACACCCCGGAGAGGATGTCGATCCCGATCCAGAACGAGTCGGGGTACTGCCAGTTGGCACCCAGGGAATCGTCGGTGGGGCTGAGCGTGGCCATCGCCTGCCCGCACCTGTCCGCCCGGCCCACGAGGATGAAGACCGGTCCGGTGGGCACCCAGCGCGGAGAACCGGTCGAGCTGGCGGCACCGATCACCTGCCGCAGCCGACCCGAGCCGTCGAACGCGAGCGTGATCTGCTGTCCCGACGCGGTGAACTGGACGTAGGTGCCGGTGATCACGCCGACGAACGGCGGCCCGAAGCCGGACCAGTAGAGGTCGATCGCCCGGCCGCCGGTGAGGGACAGCGGCGACCCGGCCGGCACGGGCCGGCGCATGATCTCGAACGTGTGAGACGCACTGTCCGCCGGCCACGGTGTGTTTCGGGCGACGTAGCCGAGATCCTCGGCCTGGTTCGCGTCCTCGTAGCCACGCAGGCGAATCTCGAGCGACGTGGACGTCGGCGCGGCCGCGAGTTCATACCATGGGCCGCGTCCGTCGAAACGGATCAGGTCGAAAGCGGTGACGCCCCTCGACGACACGTTCGCAAGTGCACCCGTGCTGGGTGAAAGGGTACGACGATTCGCGCTGGTGCCGGACACGGTAAGCGTTGCGTTGGTCGTCTCGCCGCGGTAGGCCACTGGCACGTCGGCGAGGAACAGGTCGAGGACCGTGAGCCCCTGCGTACCCGTTGCGCCGACCGGCACGAGCGTGCAGCCGCTCCATTCCCGGCGACCGATCGCCCGCGACTGCGACTTCGCGATGAAACTCGACACCGTCCGCGCGGCCTCGCGGCTGCGGCGGGACTCCGCCGTGTTGGCGACGTTCGGCAGCACGGTCGCGGCGAGCAGGCCGAGGATCGCCACGACGACGAGCAACTCGACGAGCGTCATGCCGGCCCTCGCCACGGTGCGGTGCCCTATCCGCGCGCTCATGGCGACACCAGATCGTGGTTGGTGAGGTTGTCGGCCGCATCGGCTGCGGACGTCACGAATCCCGGCGCCGGCGTGATCAGGCCGGCGATCGTGACCAGGCTGGGCTGGGCATCCCAGCCCGTAGCCGGCGGCAAGGCGAGCCCAAGAGTTCCATCCGGGCCCGGCGAGACGATGAGCGGAATCAACGCGAACCCCGCTGAATCGACCCCGAGAGAGTCGAAGGGATCATGGAATGCGGCAGGATCGGGCTTCTGCAGCGGTGTAGCAGGACTGCCAGTGGCCCAGCGGATGAACGCGATCGGGCGTCCCCACGCATCGAGAAACTCCGGTGCCCCGTCGCCGTCGGTGTCGCCCACCTCGGTGGCGTGGAACTGCTGCATCGCCTCGGGATCTCCGCGGCCCCGCGTGACGATGAGGTAGAGGCATTCCGCCTCGGCATGCGTCTGGCTCGGACCGAGCGCGCGGGCCGAGGCGTACGCATAGACCGGTGCGGTGCGAAACGCGGCCGGCAACGCGTTCACCGCCGCGGGATTCGCCCGGACGTCGGCCCACGTGTCGGGCAGTTCCCGAATGATCATGCGGCGAATCCAATCGAGATTGTCGAGGGCGAATTGAGTCCGTGTGGTGGCCGTGGCCGTGAGCGGCACGCGCCGGCGGAGATACTCCTCGTACTGCGGCATGACGATCTCGTGGATTTTCCGGATCGTCATCCTCGTCTTGTCGATCTTGGCGCGCAGCCTCACGGCGGCGAGTCCGGCCAGCGAGAGGCCGGTCAGTATGGCGACGATCGTGATCGCCACCATCAACTCGAGCAGCGTGAAGCCGCGGCGTCGGGCGGAAGATCGGGCGGACGGGGGCGTGACCACGACATCACCGGTCATCACAGGCTTTCGAGGTATTCCCGACGCGTGCCGGGCCAGAAATTCGACAGGTCGTCGTCCGTGCCAAACTCCTCGTCACGGCCGGCACAGAGGATCTGGAACGTGTCGGGGTTGAAGGCAGGCTGAGTCAGCGTGTTGAACGGTCCCGTAGCCGAAGCAGGCACGCGATGGGCGAAGTAGGTGTTTCCACCGAAAGGAAACGTTGGAATGGTCGACGTCACGGTGTCGAAGTACCGGGACGAGTCGATGTAGATGTACGGGGAGTTAGGCTTGCCGGCCGGGGCATACAAAAGGTTCGAGCCGATGCGGGCCTGGTCGAAATCGAACAGGCGATTCCGCGTGCCGCCGGTCAATGGACGCGTGGGGTCGGAGGTGTATCCGCCGAGCCACGACACGATGGCTGTGAGGGGCGTGATGGGTTGCGTTGCGGCGGCGAATTCCGCGTTGGCACCCGTTGCCGTGGGATTGGCGCAGCGGGGGAAGAGTCTCGCAAGGTGCTTGGAGGCTGGTCCGCCCGAGACGTAGGGGCTCGTCGTACTGTCGAAGCTCGGCGGAAAGCTTCCGTATTCGTTGCGGTAGTTCATGATCGCCATGTGGAGCATGTCGATCTCGGCTTTGATCGCGGCGTTCCGGGCTTTGGTCAGCGCCTGCATCACCACCGGCACGGCGACGGCCGTGATCAGGCCGATGATGACAATGACGACCATCAACTCGACGAGCGTGAAGGCGGTGCGCGCCTCCCCGTGAATACGCCGCGTCGGCCGGAAAGGTTCATCGCCGGCCGTTTTGCTCGCGTTTTCCATGGCGGAATCCCCTTTCACGACAGGTCCTCGTTTCTCACGACAGGTCCTGGATGAGTTTGATGAGCGGCAGGAAGAGGGCGATCACGATGAAGCCCACGGCACCGCCGAGGAAGATGATGAGCAGCGGTTCCATGAGGCTCGTGAGGCTCTCCGTGAGCACGGCCACCTCCTCGTCGTAGGTGTCGGCCACCTTGTAGAGCATCGTATCGAGTTCGCCCGACTCCTCGCCGACGTCCACCATGTTGACGACGAGGTCGTCGAGCACGGGCTTCTTGTATCGCGTGATGTAGATGAGCGCGCCGACGATCGGGAAGAAGAACGTCCAGAAGAGGAGCGCCACGAAGTTGAACGGCGGCACGGAGTAGATCTTCAGCGGCTTCGCGATCGTCTCGCCATCGCGGATCGCGTCGGACACCTTCCCGAAGAGGTTCTCGAACATCATGTTGCCCGAGGTCTCGCGCGTGATGTTGAGCGCCTCGAGGATGGGCACGCCGCTCGCGATGAGCGTGCCGAGCGTGCGCGTGCTCCGGGAGAGGATGTTTTTCTCGATCAGCTGGCCGAAGATCACCATCTTGAGCGTGAAGAGGTCCCAGCCGAACCGGCCGTAGGGGATCATCTTGATCCCCTTGATGATGAGGTTGACGCCGAACGGGATCGCCGGCAGCAGATACCAGTAGGTGGCCACGAAGTTGGAGATGTTGATGAGCACCTGCGTCATCTGCGGCAGTTCGGTGCCGAAGTCGTCGAAGATCTTTTTGAACTGCGGCACGATCTTCAGCATGATGAACGTGAGGATGCCGACGGCCACGCTCACGACCACGACCGGGTAGACGAGCGCGCCCTTCACCTTCCGCTTGAGCGACTGGGCCCGCTCCATGAACTCCGCGAGGCGCCGCAGGATCACTTCGAGCGCACCGCCCGCCTCGCCGGCGCGGATCATGTTGCAGTAGAGGCGGTCGAAGGCCTTCGGGCTCTTGCTCATCGCCTCGGAGAGGTTGGCACCTCCCTCGATCTCGTCGCAGACGTCGAGCAGCGAGTTCTTGAGCCGGCCCGGCTTCTGCATGTTGGACAGGATCTTGAGCGCCCGCAGGATCGGCAGGCCCGCGTCCTGGAGGATCGAGAGCTGCCGCGTGAAGAGGGCGAGATCCTTGCCGCTCACGCCGCCCATGGCGAACGTGCGGCCGGGCTTGCGGGCGCCGGGCGCCGACGCCGCCTTCGTCTTCTTGGCCTTGATCTTCGTGATCATGTAGCCCATCGACCGGATCGTGGCCTGGGCTTCGGCTTCGTTGGGCGCGTCGACGGTGTCGCGGATTTCCTGGCCCGTCGCGGCGTCGATGGCTTCGAAGAGGAAAGTGGGCATGGTGCTGTCGGCTCTCTGTCAGGGCGTCAGGCTTCGAGGATCGTCTCGCGGATCACTTCCTCCGCGGTCGTGATGCCGGCGAAGATGCCGTCCATGCCGGCGTCGCGGAGCGTGACCATGCCGCCCTTGCGGGCGAGGTCACGCATCTCCGCGGTGGAGGCGTTGCGCATCACGAGATCGCGCAGGTCGTCGTTCATGATGAGGAGTTCGAAGAGGCCGAACCGGCCCTTGTAGCCGGAGCGGTTGCACTTGTCGCAGCCCGCCCCGCGGTAGAACTTCTTGCCCGCGATCTGGTCGGCCGTGAGCTCGAGGTCGGAGAGCACGTCGGCGGTGGGCGTGACCTCCTCGCGGCAGTTGGCGCAGATTTTGCGCACGAGCCGCTGCGCGAGGATCGCCTCGACTGTGGCCGTGATGAGGAACGGGGGCACGCCCATGTCGCGGAGCCGCGTGACCGTGGCGGGCGCGTCGTTCGTGTGGAGCGTGGAGAAGACCATGTGGCCGGTGAGCGAGGCCTGCACGGCGATCTCGGCCGTCTCGACGTCGCGGATCTCACCGACGAGGATGCGGTCGGGGTCCTGCCGGAGGATCGCGCGCAGGCAGGCGGCGAACGTGTTGCCGAGCTCCGCGTCGATCGGCACCTGCACGATGCCGTCGATGTCGTATTCCACCGGGTCCTCGGTGGTGATGAGCTTGTCCTCGATGTCGTTGAGTTCGGAGAGCGCCGAATAGAGCGTGGTCGTCTTGCCCGAGCCCGTTGGCCCGGTGACGAGCACGATGCCGTTGGGCCGCTTGATCACCTCGCGGAACCGCCGCAGCGTCTCCTCGTTCATGCCGACCTTCGTGAGGTCGAGCGAGACGACGCCGCGGTCGAGCACCCGCATGACGACGCTCTCGCCGAAGAGCGTGGGCAGCACGCTCACCCGCAGGTCGACCGGGTGGCCGCCGACCGTCAGCTCGATGCGGCCGTCCTGCGGGAGCCGGCGCTCGGCGATGTCGAGGTTTGCCATCACCTTGATCCGCGTCGTGATCGCGAAGGCGAGGTGCTTGGGCGGCGGCACCATCTCCTGGAGCACGCCGTCGCTCTTGATGCGGATCCGAAACTCCGTCTCGAAGGGCTCGAAGTGGATGTCGCTCGCGCTGTCGCGGATCGCCAGCAGGAGCACCATGTTGAGGAGCTTGCGCACCGGCGCGCTCTCGGCGAGGGCCTCGGCGCTCGTGAGGTCGATCGGGCCGGTGCCGGCGAAGGCCGCCGCCGCCTCGGCCAGGGCCTTGTCGGCCTCGAGCGTCTCCACGATCGACTCGACGCTCTCGCTCTCGCCGGAATAGTGCTTCTGGATCGTCTTTTCGAGCTCGGCGGTCGTCGCGACGCAGGTGTGGATGTCGTAGCCCAGGAGCGTGCGCAGCTCGTCGGCGACCTGCATCTTCTGCGGCTCGGCCGTCGCGATCGTGAGGCGGTCGCCCGTGAGGGCGAGCGGCACGATGCGGTAGAGCTGCGCCATCGGCTCGCTGACGAGCGCGAGCACGTCGGAGGGGATCTGGCGGTCGTAGAGCGAGACGAAGGTCGTGCCCCACTGCTCGGCGAGCGCCTCGCCGAGCTGCTCCTCGGTGTAAAACCCGAGGGCCACGCCGACCTTGCCGAGCGGCTCGCCTCCCTGGTTGCGCTGCTCCTCCAGGATCGTCTCGAGCTGCTGCTCGTCGATCAGGCCGAGGTCGAGGAGGATCTGTCCGAGCCGCTTGATTGCCATCGTCGTCTTTCCGCCCGTCGCCTTCGGGACGCGCCGATCGCGTCGCCGGGGGTGTGTTGTCTCAGTGGGCCAGTTCGCGGGCCGCCTTCTTGGCCCGCACCTCGTCGTCCTCGATCTCGCCCGCCTTCGCCTTCGCGATGCGGGAGGCGAGGTCGTCCACGTTTTGCGCCTTCGCGAGCACGTTCTCCTCCGTCACCCGCTTCTCGAGCCAGTGCTTGAAGAGGTGGTCGTCAAGGAGCTGCATCCCGAGCTTCGCACCGGTCTGGATCGCGGAATTGATGCGGAAGGTCTTGTTTTCGCGGATGAGGTTGCCGATGGCGGGCGTCACCACGAGCACCTCGTAGGCGGCGCAGCGGCCGCCGCCGATCTTCGGCAGGAGCGTCTGCGAGAGCACGCCGATGATCGCCGTGGAGAGCTGCGTGCGCACCTGCTCCTGCTGGTTGGTCGGGAACGCGTCGATGATGCGGTTGACCGTGCCCTGCGCGCCGGTCGTGTGGAGCGTGCCGAAGACGACGTGGCCC
>CAIWZS010000341.1 GCA_903917235.1 uncultured Planctomycetaceae bacterium
CTCCACCGTCGCCTTGGGAAACTTTCCGAAAAATCCGGTGAAGAGCTCGGTGATGGCCTTCCGGCCCGCGTGCACGGTGCCCGCCTCGTCGACGAGTTCGCCCGTCTCGAGGAAGAGGCCGCCCAGAGCCGTCGCGTCGCCCGCGTTGAACGCCGTGATCGTGGCCTCGGACTCGCGGAGGACCGCCGTCTCGAGCGGGGACAAGGCCGCCTGCTCCTCGGCCCTCACGACGCCCCCGAGCGCGAGGGTCACAAACGGGATGACGATCACCGCGGCCTGCAGGGGGCCGGGGGCGGAAGCGGCAACGACCGATCGCATGGCAGACTCTCATCGGCTGGAGCAGGACCCGCGACGCGGCCGCACGGTCGGCCACCCCCGGTCGAATCTCTCGTTCTATCGCGGGCCCGGGCGGCGCCTATGCCTTTTCGGAAAAATCGCCGCGACGTCCCCCGCCCGCTCCGTCGCGCCCTCCGTGGCGGGGGGCTCGGTCGCCTGCGGCTTCATCACTCACCGTCGTCCTGCGGCTTGGAGGCAGCGAGGTCGGACCGGGGAAAGTCGATGTCGATGTAGCCGATCATCATCTCCTCCCACGTCTGCTCCCCCCAGGTCACCGCCTTCGTCGGATCCGGGTTGGCACGATTCGCCGGCGAGTTGTCGAACAGGGCGTCGCAGACGATCCGCGCGCCGAGATTCACGTCGCGCGGCTCGGCGAGCACGTAGTGACTCTGCCATCCGAAGTCGAACGCGGGCACGTCGAGCAGGACCTCGGGCTTCGATCCGACCCGCTCGAGCGTGTAGCGAAACGACGCGCCGCGCAGGTGCATGTGAGGCATGAACGAGAGCAGCCTGGTGGGCCGCAGAACCGGCACCTGCGACCGCACCGGATGGGCGGCGGCCCCGGGTGGGATGACGAATTGCGAATTGGCGATGCCCAGCGTGACCGCCTCGCGCTCCGGCGGTGTCGTGGCGAGGATGAGGCCCACCTTGGAACGGTCGGTGGTGGCGACTCCGTTGGGCGTGTAATGCAGTTGGAAGCGGAGCGTGCTTCCCGCCGCGATCCGTTTGGCCGTGCCGGGTGGGTACACGCTCGGCATGTCTCCGGGGGCGTACCCGCAGAGGTGCCCGAGTCCCTCGGCGCCCCGGCCGCGACGCTGCCCCGGTGCTTCCACGAACACGATGATGTGGTGCACCACGCCGGGGTCGCCGGGACGCGCCTCGGCGGCCTGAACCCACACGTCCTCCGTGAAGGCGGTCGGCACCGAGACGTTGACGTAGGGCATCGTGCCCTGCGCCGGCACGAGGTTGGCGGCGGGAATCTCGAAGACGATGTCCGGTCGACCGATCGTCCATCCGTCGGTGAAGGCGCGGGGTGCAGGGGCGGCGCCCTCTCCTCGCGGCGCGTCGGCCGCGACCCACGCCAGCACCTTCGCCCGGTCCGTCGCCGACAGTCGGCGGTCATTCACGAACCGCCCGTGTCTCGGGTCGGCATGCCACGGTGGCATGCGCCGGTTCTCCACCACCTCGGCGATCATCGCGGACTGCCGGTAGGCGTCCTCGTAGGTCAGCAGCGAGAAGCCTCCCACCTGGCCGGGCCGATGGCAGGACTGGCACTTCGCCTGCATGATCGCGGCGATATCGTCATTCCACGTCACGGCGCCGTCGATCGGGGGGGCGGGCTCGTGCTCGTCGAGCCACGCGGCGATGTCGGCGTTGGCCGGTCTCACGCGCTCCAGATCGGCGAGCGGCGAGCGACGGGGCTGCTGCCTGGTGAGCCGGCAGCCCGCGACGGGGGTGCCGCGCGGGTCGATGCGCTGCGGCGCGGCGGCGAGGACGGCATCGATCGCATCGGTGAGCCACGTGTGTCGGGGCTCGGGCAGTGACGAGTCGTACCCGTGCTGGTCGTCGATCGCCCCGCGGTAGCGCATGATGCCTCGGGCGTCGACCACGATGCATTCATTCGATCGTTCCACCATGACCGCGTCGGCGACGACATTGCCCGCGTCATGCAGCAGCGGGAACGACAGCCCGCGCTCCCGAGCCCAGCCGGCGAGCTTCTCGGGCGTCTCTCCCGCCCCGGAGGCGACGGCGAAGAACCGGATGCCGTCGTCGTCGTAGCGCGTCGCGAGTTCGCCGAGTCGAGGAAGGTACTTCTCACCGAGGGGACAGCCGGGCGAGACGAAGACGAGCACCGCCGCTCGCACGGCCTTGAGGCCCATGACCCTGCCGAGGAAACCGTTGGCCCGCGCCAGCCCGTAGAACCACACCTCGTCTCCGCTGACGACGTCCGGAAGCCGGAAGTCGCCGACCCGGGTGCCCACGAGGCGATCGACGGGCAGCGCGCCCTCGTCGGCCTCGGCGGCCCGGATGGGATGGGTGTGCACGGCCACCAGCAGGGAGACGACGGCAAGCCGACGGAGGGTGGCGGACATCGAAGGTTCCTCCAGGAG
>CAIWZS010000342.1 GCA_903917235.1 uncultured Planctomycetaceae bacterium
CATCGAGACCGACGCCTTCGCCGACGCGACGGGCACGCTCGGCGAACTGACGAGCTAGAGCGCATCTGGTTTAGCTGGAGCGACGACTTGGCAAACCTGGAGACGGAGGCGAGGGGTCGGCGAACGCCCGAGGAGCTTTGGGCCGCCTCGGCCCACGCGACGAGCCAATCCGCCGTTGGAGCGGCGGAAGAGATCCCGTTGCCGCCCCGAAGCCGTCGCTCCACCAAATCGGGATGCGCACTAGCGCGATGCGGGCTTGGGCGCGGCACCCGTCGCCGCAGTTCGCTTCGCGGCCAGCCGTGCGAGTCCCGCGGCGCCGATCGAGCCGGCATCGCCCCCGAGGCTCGCGAAGCCGATCACCGTCAGCGCGGCGAGCTTCGGGAACGTCCGGCGCCGCACCTCCTCGCGAATCCTCTCGAGGAACGTGCGTCCCGCCGGAGCCTGCTCGCGTCCGAACGTCATCGCCCCGCCGATCAGGACGGCCTCCGGGTCGATGGCATGCATGAGCGACACGATCCCGATCCCCAGCCAGCGGGCCGTGTCGCGGAGCAGGTGCAGCGCGAGCGGATCGCCCGCCTCCGCCTCCCGACCGACGAGGATCGGCGAGAGCGACTCGCCGGCGGCGACAGCGGCGGCGAGCGATCCCGTCGCGCCCGCCGCGATCGCCTCGGCGGCCCGCGCCACGAGCGACTTCGCGCTCGAGTAGGCCTCGAGGTGTCCAGGCTGCCCGCACGGACACATCCGCGCCTCATCCGAGGGATCGACGATCATGTGCCCGCATTCCGACCCGTGGCTGTGCGCGCCCTCGACGTTCAGGTCGCCGATGATGATGCCGCCGCCCACGCCCGTGCCGAGCGTGAGGAGCACGAGCGAGTCGTACGCACGACCGGCGCCGACCCAGAATTCGCCATAGCCCGCGGCGTTGGCATCGTTGGCGAACGTCACGGGATATCCGCAGTGCGCCGCCACCCGATCGCGGAGCGGGAAGTCGTCCCAGCCGGGCAGGTTCCCGGCGCGGACGATCGTGCCGAGCGGGATGTCGAGCGGCCCCGGCGAGCCGAGTCCCGCACCGGCCACGTCGGCTGGCCTCACCCCCGCCCGCGCGACGAGGTCCACGACCGCACGGCCCATCCGCTGCGCCGCGTCCTCCGCGCCGCGCCCGGCATGCGTCTCTTCCGTGTGGAACGCGACGAGCCGGCCCTCGTCGTCGACCAGCGCCACCTTGATGTTGGTGCCGCCGAGATCGACGCCGGCCCAGAAGGGCGGCTTCGCCGCGGCGATCGGCACGAGATCCTGACGGTGCGCCATGCGTCCGGGCCGTCAGGCGTCGGCCGGCAGGCGACTGACCTCGACCGTCGGTGTCGGCCCGGTGCAGGCCTTCAGAAAATCGACGAGGTCGGCCTTGTCCTGCGGCGTGAGGTTGAGCGGCTTCATCTTGTCGCTGAGGTGCGGGTTCGGATGGCCTCCCCTGTCATACCACTCCACCACCTCCTCGAGCGTGGCCACGGACCCGTCGTGCATGTACGGCGCGGTGAGCGCCACGTTGCGCACGGTCGGCGTCTTGAACGCCCCGGTGTCCTTCGGGTCCTTGGTGACGACGAAGCGGCCGAGGTCGGGATTTTCCTTCTGCATGCCGATCCCGAGGTTGTGGTACTTCTCGTCGGCCAGGTTCGCACCCACGTGGCATGCGGTGCAGTTGGCCTTCCCGAAGAAGAGGTCGCGTCCACGGTTGGCCGCCTCACTCATCGGATGGTCCGCGGCGGCCTTCTTCGCGGCGGCGAACTTCGCGGCGAGCTCCTCATCTTCCGCGATGTCCTCCGGATCCATCGCCGCGAACGGGCGCAGCTGCTCACCGAAGTCGAAGGGCGCCGGCGCGGTGACGAGCACGCGCTCGAAGGCGGCGATCGCCTGGCCGACTCGATCGATCGTCAGTTCGCCGAACACCGCCTCGAACTGCCGGCGGTAGACCGGCATGCCGCCGAGACGCTTGACGACCCCCTCGTGCGTGAACCCCATCTCGATCGGGTTGGCGATCGGGCCCACGGCCTGCGCCTCGAGCGAATCGGCACGGCCGTCCCAGAACTGCGCGCCGGACAGGATTCTGTTGAACGACACCGGCGAGTTCCTGCCACCCGCCTGACCTCGGATGCCGACACCGGTGGGCGTGTGCGCGGAGTAGCCCATCGAAGGATCGTGACACGACGCGCACGAGATCGTGTTGTCGGCCGACAGCCGTGGATCGAAATAGAGCTGACGACCGAGCTCGATCTTCGCCCGCGTCAGCGGATTCGCATCGAGCCCGGTGATCTGGCCCGCTCCCTGCGACAGCCCGAGCGGGAGGATCGGGTCGATCTGTCGGAAGTTCTTCGCGTCGGCGAGCCACCCCTCGATCTGCTCGAGCGTGATCGGACCCGTCCCCGGCACGCCTGAGGTCAGAGAAGGATCACCGAGCGCGACCTGCTCCACCGGTCCGAGCGGGGTCGGCTTCAGCGACTTCGACGAATCGGCCGGCTTCGCCTCAGGCTTGGGATCGGGTTTCGGCTCGGGGGCGGGCTCAGGCTTTGGCTCTGGCTTTGCTTCGGTTTTTGGCTCAGGCTTCGGCTCTGGCGCGGGCTCAGGCTTCGCTTCGGGCTTCGGTTCCGCCTTCGGCTCTGGCTTGGGGTCGATCGATTTGGCAGCGTCGTCGATCGCCTTGTCCGCGGCCGCCTTCGACTGATCGGCGGCTGCCTTCGACTCGTCCATCGCCTTGCGCGGTTCCTCGACCGCCGTCGGCTTCACCGCCTCCGTTTCGATCACCTCCACCGTCTCGACCACGTTGCCCGCCGGCGTCGCTCCCGGCTTCGTGGCTGGGGCACACCCCGCGAACGCCACGATGAATGCGAGGGCCACGGACGAGGCCCCCGTCAGGCGTGCATCCGGCAGGCGACCGTCGCGCGAGCCGCCGCAGTGGTCGACGGTGAAGAGGGGGCGGTGCGAACGAGAAACGGCGGGGACAGCGTGGCTCAC
>CAIWZS010000343.1 GCA_903917235.1 uncultured Planctomycetaceae bacterium
CAGCCTGGCCGCCGTGGCGGACGGGTCCACGACTCGGCCTTCAAGAGAGCCTTGTCGGTGCGACGCACCTTCTTGAGCGACGCGCCCGACCAGTTCGTGCCCGATTCCGTGATCGCGTGCAGGTTCGCTCCCTCGAGGTCGGCACCGACGAACCGCGCACCTGCCAGGTCGGCATGCGAAAAATCGGCCCACGCGAGGCTCGCGCGGTCGAACACCGACCGCGGGCAGCGGGCGCGGGCCCAGTTCGAGCGATCGAGCCTCGCCGCTGAAAACACCGCGCCCGTGCAGTCGGCCCCCGCGAAGACCGCCATCGTGCAGTCGGCGCCCGAGAGGTCGGCGTCGGTGAGCACGGCCCCGCCGAACCGTGCCGCCTGCGCGGTGATCCCGCCGGCCTTCACGCTCGCGAGGTTCGCTCCCACGAGCCCGGCCCGATCGAGCCGCACGCCACCCAATACCGCCCCGGCGAGGTTCGCGCCGTCCAGCATCGAGTCGGTGAGGTCCACGTCGGTGAGGTCGAGCCCCGAGAGATCGACCCGCCGCAATTCGCACATGAGAAACACCGTGCGATCGATCCGCGCCTCCCGCAGTGGCATGTCGTCGAACGAGACGCGGTGAAACCGGGTGCGCGAGAGGATCATGCCGGCGAGCGCGGCACCCTCGAACTCGGCCCAGGCAACCTCGGCGTCGGTAAAGTCGGCTCCGGTGAGGTCGGCCCCGCGAAACACCGTGCGATTCTGCCGGCTGCCGCGGAAGTCGGCCCCGGCGAGCCGGCAGCCCTCCAGCGACACCCCCTCGAGCACCGCGTCGCCGAAGTCCGCGCCGGAAAGATCGCAGCCGACGAACTCCGTGCTCTCGATCGAATGCCCGCGGCCGGGGAACGACCGGAAGTCGGCCTCCTCGAACCGGGCTCCGTCGAGCGTGGCCGTGGCCAGCTGCGCGCCGCTGAAGATCGCGAGCGAGAGGTCGGCCCGGGTGAGATCAGCCTGCCGCAGCGCGGCGCCGGTGAGCGTCGCCTTGCGGAGGGTGGCGCGGCCGGCCCTCACCGAGACCATCTCCGCACCGGTGAGATCGGCGCTCAGGAACGACGCCCCCTCCAGATTCGCGCCGCGGAGGGTCGCGCCGGCGAGCCGGCAGCGGTCGAGCGTGGCGCCGGAGAGGTCGCAGCCCGAGAGGTCGGCCCCCTCGAGGTTCGCCTCCTGGAGGTACGTGCCCTTGAACGAGGTGCCGGCGAGCGCGAGCCCGCGCAGATCACAGCCGGGTAGTTTGAAGCCGTCGCAGACGGCCGGGAGCTTCGCGCCGCGGAGGTCGCATTTCGAAAACACGACGTCGTCGAAGACGGCCTGCGACAGGTCGGCCCCGGCGAGGTTGCTGTCGAACCAGTGCGAACCCTTGAGGAGCGCGCCGGTGAACGACGCCTCCGTGAAATCCATGTTCGCGACGAGGCTCCCCGAGAAGTCCACCCGGTCGCACACCGCCTGCGGCATCGCCCCGTCCACGACGAGGCCCTGCACGATCCGGGATCCGGCGAGCACGATCCCCGCGGCCTGGGAATTGCCGCATACGGCCTGCTCGAGGTCGCAGTCGCGCCACGACGCCCCTTCGAGGCGGCAATCCACGAGCTTGAGCTGCCGGCCTTGGCAGCCGTCGGCGACGGTGCCGCTCAGGTTGCACCGCGTGAGGAGCGCCTCGGCCAGATCGCCCCGGGCCAGCGATGCCCTGGTGAGATCGCATTCCGTCACGCTCGCCACCGCGAAGCACGCGCGGTCGAGCCGCGTCCGCGCGAGCCCGACCTGCAGGAGCCGGCTGTCGCGAAAACTCCGCCCCGCGAGATCCAGCCCGGTGAAATCGGCCGCATGCACGCCGACGGCGTCGAGGTTCCCGCCCGCGTCGATCCGGGCCCGGGCATCCTCGGCTGAAAGCAGTTCCATCGGTGGCCTCAACCCGAGCCCGACCGGGCGGTGGCGAGCGTGGCCCGATCGAGCGTCGCCCCCTTGAACGTCGCCTCGACGACCGACGCATCCCAGAACCCGGCCTCGAACAGGCTCGACCCGTCGAACCGCACGTCGACAATCGTCGCCCGGTCGAACGACGCCCGGAAAAGATTCGCGTCGGTGAGCCGCGCGGCATGGATGTGGCTGTCGGCGAAGACGGCGCTCGCGAGGTCGCAGCGGTCGAAGTTCGTGCCGTCGAGCGTGCACTCGGAGAAGTCGGCCCGCCGCAGGTCGGCATCCTGGAAGTCGGCCCGGTCGAGGATCGAGGTCGTCCACGACGCGTCGTCGGCCTGCAGCCGGTGGAGCCGAGCCCCGGTGAAGTCGGCCGCCTCGCGGGCCCGCAGGTTGACAAGCGTCGCTCCGTCGAAGATCGCATCGTGGCAGACCGCGCCGCCGAAATCGGCCTTCGGCATCACGGCCCCGGAGAAATCCGCGCCGGCCGCCCGCGTGCCGGTGAAGTCGGGCTGGTCGAGCCGCGCCTCGCGGAAGCAGGCGGCCGACAGGTCGGCGCCGGAAAACTCGGCGTACTGACCGCGTGCGCCGGTGAAGTCGGCGCCGGCGAGCGCCAGGCCGCGGAGACTCGCGCCGCCGATACTGCTGCCCGCAAACCGCGTGCCCGCCACGATCGCGTCGGTGAGATCCGCCCGCTCGAGCACGGCATCGGAGAGGTCGGCCGCCGAGAGGTCGGTACCGGTGAGATCGGCTCCCGTGAAATCGGCCGCGGCGAGCCTCGCCCCGCGAAACAGGGCGGCTGAGGCGATCGCCCCCCGAAACGACACGCCGGCAAGGTCGAGGCCGGAGAAGTCGACGCCGCGCAGATCGTATTCGGCGAGGCCGTCGCGCCGGATCGCCTCGAGATCGAGCGGATCGCCGGGCTTGATGACGCGGTTCACGAGAAAGCCCGGTGGAAACGCCGATTCGACCTCGGCCTGTATGGCCTTCATCCGCGCCTCGATCTGGGCGGGAATCTCCTCGGCCTCCGCGACGACGCCGGCGAGTTCGTCGAGTTTCGCCGCCTGCCCCGTGATCGCGTCTTTCATCGCCGCCGGCAGCTCCACCTCCGTCGTTTGGAGGCTCGCCCGCAGATCGGCCGCGATGTTCTTCACGTCGGCGACGGCGCCCTGCGACGGGATCGTCGCCGGGTCGGGCACGTCGAACCGCAGCTTGTCGGAGAGGCGAAACTCCGGCAGCGACACCGAGTCGGCGATGCCGCCGGCGGCGAGTTCGGCGATCGCCTCCGCGCGGGCGGCATCCGCGGTGGCCTCGGCATCCCGCACCACCGCGAGCGCCGTCTCCTGTGCCTTGGCCACCTCCGCCTCGATGTGTGCCACGATCCGGTCCCGCTCGGCTTCGCCAGCGGCGATCGCCGCCTCGATCTCGGCCCTGATCGCAGCACCGTCGGGCACGGGTTCTGTCGCCGCCTCGTTCTCGTCGGCGAAGAGCATGGCCAGATAGTGCTGCGGATCGCGGTGTTCCTCGAGCGGCTCGAGGCCGAACGACACGCCGAGGATGTCGAGGAGTTTTGGGCTCCGCACCGGCGTGCTGCCGCGCCACACGAGCGTCATCTCGGCCGCATCGGCGTCGATGAACACGGTGTCGAGCACGAGCGGCACTTCCTCGAACGTGGCCCCGGCATCGATGAGCCGGCCGCGCCGGGCCGACGAGAGCGGCGCGTCGGCGGGCACGCGGAGCACGAACACCCGGGCCCGCTGCCCCGGCAGCTCGGTCCGCCACTCCGGGTGCTCCGGATGCAGGTGGACGAGTTCGACGAATTCATCGCCGCGGAAATACCCTTCCACCCACTGGTCAGGCAGCGTCGCCATCCAAAACCGCTCGTCGAATCGCGGCGGCGACCACGGCCACCACGACGCCGCGCCGGCCTTGCCCGGCATACCCGCATATTGCCGCCGCTGCGGCCAGTCGGGCGGGATCGGGCCGAACCCGGCCGGGTCGCCCGCCGCTCGCCGGCCCGCGATCGGCCGGCCAGCGAGTTCGAGATTCGGCACGGCCTCGCCGGTGGCGCCGAATCCGAGCGGATTGGTGGTGACGCCCGCACCGCCAAACGCTCGGGCGAACGTGAGCGGCACCGCGCCGGCGACGCCCGGGGGGCCCGGCTTGTCGAACAGGCCGCTCGTGTCCCACGACCGCTCGCCGTGGACGACGATCTCTTTCCACCACGACCCGACGGCCACCCGCACGGGATACCGGGTCAGGCCACGACCCGCCGGCGGACAGGCCGTGCCGACGATGATCACCTCGCCAAAGGGCTTCCGCGGCACGAAGTCGGACGGATACCGCAGGCCGTGAGACGCGTCGTCGAACGGCGTGTCGCCGGATGGCAGCACATCCTTGGGTGAGGACAACACAGGCCGCACGCCGGGAATGATCGAGAAGACCGCCCGCACCAAGAAGCCTACGTGTAGTCCGGATGTATCGGTGTTCGGCAATCCCCGATGAATACACCAACCGATGCAGAATCCGGGCGGTTGCTTGGGGGTAACCTTCATACGTGACCAATTGTGTCAACCAATTAAGACCTTTGAGCCGTTAAATCTCAGGGTGCCACCGTGAATAGAAACATTTGCAGCAACCATAACCGTCCCCTTTTGAGTAGATGTCAACTTAAGGACGCTCGCAGTCACCGAATGGCCTCCCCCAATCTCCTTTGTGTCGTTACCAGCGACTTTGGTGCTCAATCTGACATACTGCAAATCCCCATCCAAAACCTTCTGCACGTCCTCCCTGACGACGTAAGTTTTCGTTGCCACCCAGAGATTCGCCTGCGTGTTGAAGTCCTCTTGCTTATTGACGACTCTTCGTTCGCCTTGCGGCGTGAGCTTCATCTCGACCACGGCCGGTGCGTTGGCTGTAATGACATTACCGCCGGCGTTTTTCTTGAGCTGAGTACTGCAGCTCTTGAAGTCGTAGTCGTACAACCCCCGGGTCCACTTGACCGACCATGGGATGATCAGTTCAACCTTGCCACCTTCGGTATTCGGCAGATTAGCCCCGACGACCGTTGACATGGATATCAAACCAGTTGTCGAAAAATTGCACCCGACCACCGTCGAGAAATTCACCCCCAGTGTCGTCGAATAGTTGCCCCCCGTGTTGAGGCTGTTGTTGTAGCCTTTGTTGCGCTTGTTTTGATTCGATGTCGACGTGCTGTAAACACCGAAGCCCGGGGCCCACGCGCCGCCATCCGTGAATTTATCCCAGAAACCATCTCCGCTCGACATGTCAATCCCTCCAAACCGTGTGAAACGAAAAGGACCAAGCGCGTCGCCGCCGACTCAATCGCCGACTGAATACTCACCCAAAACCGACCACATGTCTCCGAACGGCGATCGCATGGAAAGCGACTCTTTCCCCGCCTCACCGTCGAGAGCGATGAGATTGCCGGCGACGTCCTGGATCACCGTCTTCACTGCCTGATCGGGCAGCGGCCGCGGCGGCTTGTGGTCGCCGTTGTAGACGCCGCCCAGCACGAGCGGCCGGTCCGGATCACCGCCGATGAAGGCCACGACGACCTCGCAGCCCACCAGCGGCAGGAACGTCGCCCCCCAGCCATTTCCCGCGAAGATCTGCGTGTGCCTGAGCCAGCAGGAACTCTTCTCGTTGTTCTGGCCGTTGCGGTCCCAGTGAAACTGCACGCGGACGCTCGCATAGGGGTCGGTATAGGGCACCCGCGGATCCTGACCCATGGGGCCGACGACCACCGCCGTCTGCACGCCGTCGATGCGCGGAATCCGGGCGGTCCGCGGCGGCCGGTAATCCACGGCGGCGGGGATCGCCTCGAACGAGCAGGTGCAGGCGAA
>CAIWZS010000344.1 GCA_903917235.1 uncultured Planctomycetaceae bacterium
AGCGTCTCGCTTGCCGGTGCGGGTTCGTTCAACTCGACCGCGTTCACGATAGGGACGTCGCCGGCTCGGGGGCGACTTCACTCCACCTCATGCTTCTTCGCGGAGCATCGGGGGCGGATCGTCGAGTTCCTCGAGCTCAGGGGGCAGCGAGAGCTGCCGCATCGTCTCGTCCGTGCGCCGCATCCCTTCGGCCACCTCGTCCACGCGGCGGGCCAGGTCGCCGACGTCGCGCTTGGCCACGGCGCCTTCCGCGAGGGCCGCGATCTTGGCCTCGAGCCGCTCGATCTCGGCGGCGACGACGTCGAGATTCGTGCGTGCCTCGTCGATGTTCGCGAGCCGTTCGCGGCTCGTGCGCAGGTGATCCTCGACGGTCTCCCGAAGGCGATCGGAGCCCGTGCCGTCCGCGGGCAGGGAGGCGAGGCGCTGCTCGAGCTCCCTGATCCGCGTGCGGATCGCGTCGTGGTCCGTGTGGTCGAGGAATGCCGACAGCTGCGAGGCGTTCCAGACCATGCGGAGATAGCCCCAGAGGAGCCGATCGAGTGACTCGAGCGTGCCACCATCGGCGCGTTCGTCATGCCCCCCGAGGCTTCCCGCGAGCGCGACGAGACGCTCGCAGTGGTCCCGCAGCCGATCGAACCGGGCGAGGAGCGGCGGTGGCAGCTGCTTGCGGATGCGGGCGTACGCCTCGCGGGTCCCCGCCGCGTCGGCGGCCCGTCGCGCCTTCGCGTCCCGGGCGTCGATCGCCGCCCGGAACCGGCCGTTGGTCACCATGCTGGCGAGGTAGTAGAGCTCACCGGCTGCCACGAGCGGCAGCACGACGCCCGTGACCGGCGCGCCGGCGATGAGGGCCGCGGCCACGCCGCCACCGAAAAGGAGCAGGTTCCACCTCGTGGTGAACGCGGCCTTCAGGTAGGTGCCGACACGCTGGAACATGGTGCCAAATCGATGGGATCGCCGTGCGTGTCACGCCCGCGTGACGGATGGCGAACGGGACGCGTGTCCGGGCAGGGGCTTGGCTGCCGCCTCGATCTCTTCGATGCGGGCGTGGATGCGGCCCACCTGTTCATTGAACCACGGCTCCGACTGGGCCTCGCGCGCCGGCGCCGACGCATGCGGGAGGTGGATCTCCTCCGCGATCCGGCCGGGCGTGGTCGCCATGAGGTAGACCCGATCGCCGAGGTACACCGCCTCCTCGACCGAATGCGTGACGAAGAGGACCGTCGACTCCACCTCGCGCCACAGCCGCACGAGCAGGTCCTGCATGTCGAGCCGCGTGGCGGGGTCGAGGGCGCCGAACGGCTCGTCCATCAGGATCACGCGGGGTTGCAGGATGAGGGTCCGGGCGATCGCGACGCGCTGACGCATCCCGCCGGAGAGCTCGTGAGGATACTTCCGGGCGTCCCGCACGGCGTCGAGGCCGACGCGAGCGATCCACTCCCGGCCGGCGGCCTCCCGCTCGCGTCGGGGAACGCCGCGGCATTCGAGGCCGAACACCACATTGTCGAGCACGGTGCGGTTGTCGAAGCTCGTGTAGTCCTGGAACACCATCCCGCGGTCGGCGCCGGGCCCGACGATCTCCCGGCCGAGGACGGCGACGGTGCCGCTCGTGGGCGGATGCTGCGGCTCGAGTCCCGCCACGAGCCGCAGGACGGTGCTCTTGCCGCACCCGCTCGGCCCGAGGAAGGACGAGATCTCGCCGCGATCGACCAGGTCGGGGATCGTGAAGGTGATGCCCTCGATCGCCACGTACTCCCGCGGCGTGCCCGCTCCGTAGATCTTCGTCACGTTCTGAAACGCGACGGCGGGGGGCCGGGTGTCCTCGGGAACCGGTGCGCTCATGCCACATCCCCGGCAGCATCGGCGCCCGCGGAGAGTCGACGCAGCGACCGGGGCAGGAAGCCCCGCCCCCCGTAGCGGTACGGAAAGAGGTCGCACTGCAGCCACCACAGGAGGCGATCGATCCCGTAGGCCACCAGCGCGATGAGCACGAGCACGATGAGGATTGGTTCGCGTCTCCCCAGCCGCTGCGAGACGTTGATGATGGCGCCGACGCCCGACTTGGCGTTGACGAGTTCCGCGAGCATCACGTACCCGAAGGCGAGTCCGAAGAGCAGTCGCAGCGAGTTGAAGATCGCGGGAGCGGCCAGCGGGCCGAGCACCTTCATGATGATCTGGCGACGGTTGGCACCGAGCGTCAGCGCGGTGTCCACGAACCGCTGCGGGACCTCGAGCACGGCGGCGGTGGCGTCGCTGATCACGAAGGCGGCGCTCGCCACGAAGAGAAACATCACCTTGCCCCATTCGTTGATCCCGAACATGAGAAAGAAGAGCGGAATCAGCGCGGCCATCGGGATATTGCGTCCGAAGATGGTGACGGGGGCGAGCGCGGCGCGCACCGCGGGAAAGCAGGCGGCCAGGATGCCCAGCGGCACGCCGACGACCGCGGCGAGCCCGAAGCCGAGGCAGACCCTTCGGAGGGTGACGAGCATGTCGGCCACCAGGCCCTTCTCGAAGAGGCCGGGCAGCGCCGCGAGCGTCTCGCCCGGGCTGGGCAGCACGAGCGGACTGACCAGCCGATCCTCGCCGCCGGCGCCGGCCGTGACGATGAACCACAGGGCCACGATCGCAGCCACGGTCGTGCAGCCCCAGAGAGCGGACTCGATCGCCGGGACGTCACCCCGCAGCGCGGTCGGCCGCCGTGTGGCCCGATCGGTGCCCACGGCCCGTCACTCCTTTTCCGCGGAGTAGACCTTGATCTCGACGCGGCGGTTGAGCGCGTGGTTGTCCGGCTGGTCCGGGTCGGCCGGCCGGTCCCAGCCGAGCCCGTCGGCGGCGAACCGGTTGGGATCGAACGAGAATCGATCCACGAGCGCCTCCTGCACCGCGCCGGCCCGCTGTCGGGAGAGGTCCTTCACCATGCTCGCGGGCACCTGCCCCTTCATCGAGCCGTCCGTGTGCCCCTCGACGACGATGCGCGAATTGCCGAACTGCTGCGCGAGCGCGCCGACCTCGTCGAGCACGAGATCCACGGCGGGATCGTACGGCTCCTCCACCTCCTTGCCGTCGACGCGTCGCACGATCTTTTTCCTCAGGTCCGCGCTGTTCGGGAAAAAGTGGATGACGACGGTGTTGGTGAGGATCTCCTCGTTCTCGGCGCGGATCTGCGAGAGCGACTTGGGTGCGAGGGCGCGGGCGTACTCGTCACGCGTCTCGGCATAGCGGGGCTCCTTGCCGAGTTTCTGGATCACCGAGAAGTCCATCACCTGATCGAATGGCACCGGCGGATTCGAGATCGCCCCCACGCGCCGGTAGAGGTAGTAGGCCTGCTTCCAGATCCGCTCGAAGTTGGCCGGGTTGTTGCGATTGACGAAGAACTGGTAGTTCTCGGCCCAGTTCGTCGAGTGGGCGTCGCCGAGCATGGCGAGCGTGTCGGTGGCGGGAATGTTGTAGCCCGCCGCCATGAGCTCCGCGACCTTCGCACGGGCCGTCTCCGTCTTGAGCGCCTCCATCGCGTCGAAGATGCCACGGACGATCGCCTCGACCTTGTCGGGATGATCCTTGGCGAAGTCGGCCCGGGCGAACCAGACGTCGGCGATGAGCCGGTTGGCGGTCTGGGTCGTGACGAGCATGCGATTGCCCTTCGCCTTCTCCAGGTTGTAGATGTCGGGGGCCCACGACACGCACCCGGCGAGTTCCTTGTTGGCATTGAACGCCGCCGCAGCCTGGAATGCGTCTTCCGTGTAGACCATGTCGACCTCGCCGGGCTGCACCCCTCCGGCGACGAGCATGTTGAGGGCGAAGAACTGGCTCGGCGAGTTCTGGGCGAGCACGAGCTTCTTCCCGACCAGATCCCGCACCGTCTTGATCGAGTCGCGGACGACGATGCCGTCGCCGCCGTTGGAGAAGTCCACCTGCTGGTAGATCCGCGGCATGACCCGCGAATCCTTCGGCTTGCCCGTGGCATCCACGAGCCCCTCGAGGAAGAGTGGCACCATGTCGAGGGTGGCCCAGCCGATATGCACCTCGCCGGCCGCGTAGGCGTCCCGCATCGTCACCGGATTGTCGATGAGCACCAGTTCCAGTTTGAACGGCCTGCCGTCGGGGGTCTGCCAGACCTTGCCTGCCTTGAAGCCTTCGTTGGCGTAGATGATCGGGCTCCAGCCCGCCCACACGTTGAGCGCGAATCGCACCGTGTCGTCCTCGAGCGCCTTGTAGGC
>CAIWZS010000345.1 GCA_903917235.1 uncultured Planctomycetaceae bacterium
GCCTCGCAGGGAGCCGGGCAGACGCGGCCGGTGAACTCCGGGAAGTTGTTGGTGGCGTGGAGCCGCTGGCTCGCCTCGTGCCACTGCTCGCGGTATACGAGGTCGTTGAAGTCGGGAATGATGTTGCCCAGCGGGCAGCCGGTGTGGCAGAAGGGCACGCCGCAGTCCATGCAGCGGGCGCCCTGCGTCTTCACCTCCTCCGGGGACAGGATCGTGAGGAACTCGTTGTAGTTCTTGAGGCGGTCGGCCACCGGGGCATAACCCGAGACCTGACGCTTGTACTTCATGAATCCGCGCGGCTCACCCATTGACCTTGGCCTCCACCCTCTTGGCGTCGTTTTGATCCTGTTCCGCGAGCTTGCGCAACTCGGCAAGGGCCCGCTTGTAGTCGGTGGGCATCACCTTCACGAACTTCTTCTGCTCGCTCGGCCAGGCGGCGAGGATCTCCTTGCCGCGCGTGCTGCCGGTGTATTCGACGTGCTTCTCGATCCGGCCCTTCACGTAGTCGAGATCGCCCTGGTCGAGCTCCTCGAGCGCCACCATCTCCATGTTGACCTTCGGACGGAATGAGCCCGTGGCATCCCACACGTAGGCGATGCCGCCGCTCATGCCGGCCGCGAAGTTGCGGCCCGTTTCGCCGAGCACCACGGCCCGGCCGCCGGTCATGTATTCGCAGCCGTGGTCGCCCGTGCCCTCCACGACCGCCTCGGCACCCGAGTTCCTCACGCAGAACCGCTCGCCGCAGATGCCGCGGATGAAGATCTCGCCGCTCGTGGCCCCGTAGCCCACGACGTTGCCGGCGATCACGTTGTCTTCCGCCTTGAAGAGGGCGTCGGCCACCGGCCGCACGATCACGCGGCCGCCGGAGAGGCCCTTGCCGCAGTAGTCGTTCACGTCGCCGACGACGGTGACCTCCACGCCCGGCACGCCGAAGGCCATCAGGCTCTGGCCGGCCGTGCCGGTGAACGTGATCCTGATCGTGCCGTCGGGCAGGCCGCCGGCGCCGTGCCGCCTGGTCACCTCGCTCGAGAGGACAGTGGCCACAGTGCGGTTGATGTTGCGGATCGGCAGGTCGAGCTTCACCGGCTTCTTCTCCTCGAGCGCCGGCTTGCAGAGGCCGAGGAGCGTGGTCATGTCGAGCGACCGCTCGATGCCGTGATCCTGCGACTCCTCGTGGTGCGTCTTCACGTGCTTCGGCACCTCGGGCTTGTGGAGGATCGTCGAGAAGTCGAGCCCCTTCGCCTTCCAGTGGGCGATGGCGGCCCGGGTGTCGAGCCGGTCCACCCGGCCCACCATCTCGTCGATCGTGCGGAAGCCGAGCTTCGCCATCAGCTCGCGAAGCTCCTCGGCGAGCATGAAGAAGAAGTTGACGACGTGCTCCGGCTGGCCGGTGAACTTCTTGCGGAGCTCCGGATCCTGCGTCGCGACTCCCACCGGGCAGGTGTTCAGGTGGCACTTCCGCATCATGATGCAGCCGATCACCACGAGCGACGCCGTGGCGATGCCGTATTCCTCGGCTCCGAGGAGCGTGGCGATGGCCACGTCCTTGGCCGTGCGGATCATGCCGTCGGTCTGCACCACGATCCGGCCACGGAGATCGTTCATCACGAGCACCTGGTGCGCCTCGGCGAGGCCGAGCTCCCAGGGCAGGCCGCAGTGCATGATCGAGGTCTGGGGGCTTGCGCCCGTGCCTCCGTCGTGGCCCGAGATGAGCACGACGTCGGCCTTGCCCTTGGACACGCCCGCGGCCACCGTGCCCACGCCCACCTCCGCCACGAGCTTCACGCTCACCCGGGCGTGATGGTTTGCGTTCTTGAGGTCGTGGATCAGCTGCGCGAGATCCTCGATCGAGTAGATGTCGTGGTGCGGTGGCGGCGAGATCAGCCCCACGCCCGGCGTCGAATGGCGAATCCGCGCGATCTCGCGGTCCACCTTGTGGCCGGGGAGCTGGCCTCCCTCGCCGGGCTTCGCGCCCTGGGCCATCTTGATCTGCAGTTCCTTGGCATGCACGAGATAGGTGCTCGTCACGCCGAAGCGGCCGCTGGCCACCTGCTTGATTTTCGAGTTCTTGCTGTCGCCATTTGGCTCGAGCTGGTAACGGACGGGGTCTTCGCCCCCTTCGCCCGTGTTGCTCCAGCCGCCGAGCCGGTTCATCGCCACGGCGAGCGTTTCGTGGGCCTCCTTCGAGATCGAGCCATACGACATGGCGCCGGTCGCAAACCGCTTCACGATCTCCCTGGCCGGCTCCACCTCGTCGAGAGGAAGAGGCGTCTCGGCGAACGTGAAGTCGAGCAGGCCGCGCAAGGTGAGAAGCTTTGTCTGCTGCTCGTCGATCAGTTTCTGATACTTCCTGAACTCCTCGCGGCTGTTGATCTGCGTGGATCGCTGCAGGCTGGCGACCACCTCGGGGGACATGATGTGGGCCTCGCCCTTCCGCCGCCAGGCATAGCGGCCGCCCACGTCGAGCTCGAGCGTCTGCGGCACGTTCGTGCGGGGCCAGGCGTGCTCGTGCCGGGCGAGGGTCTCGTCGGCGAGGCCTTCCAGGCCGATGCCGCCGATGCGGCTGGGCGTCCGCGTGAAGAATTCGTCCACGAGGGGCTGCTCCAGGCCCACCGCCTCGAAGATCTGCGCGCCGCGGTAGCTCTGCTGGGTCGAGATCCCCATCTTGCTCATGACCTTCAGCAGGCCCTTCGTCGCCGCCTTGACGAAGTTCTTGTGGAGCTTCTCCCGCGGATAGTCGCCGCCGATGATCTTCTCGGCCTGCATCTGGTCGATCGTGGCGAAGGCGACGTAGGGGTTCACCGCGCCGGCGCCGTAACCGGTGAGCAGCGCGAAGTGCTGCACCTCGCGGGCTTCACCCGTCTCGACGACGAGCCCGCAGCGGGTGCGGGTGCCCTCGCGGACAAGATGGTGGTGCACACCGGCCGTGGCCAGGAGTGAAGGCACGGCGGCCTGGTCTCGGCTCATGCCGCGGTCGGAGAGCACGAGGATCGTCGCGCCGTCCTTCACGGCCTGCGACGCCTCGGCCCGGATTCCGTCGAGACGCTTCCGCATGCCCGCAGCCCCGTCGGCCGCTGGAAAGAGCATCGAGATCGTCTTCGCGACGAGGCCGGGCCGGGCCGGGGAGTCGGCCGAGCCGAGGGCCTTGATCCGGGCGCACTCGGCGTTCGTGATCACGGGCGTCTCCAGCCGCAGGAGCCGGGCCTGCTCGGGCTGCGAGTCGAGCAGGTTCCCCTCGCAGCCGATCGTGGTGATCATCGACGTGATGATCTCCTCGCGGATCGCGTCCAGCGGCGGGTTGGTCACCTGGGCGAAGAGCTGCTTGAAGTAGTTGGCCAGGAGCTGCGGCCGGTCGGAGAGCACGGCCAGCGGCGTGTCGTTGCCCATCGAGCCGATCGGTTCGGCTCCGTCGGTGGCCATCGGGGCGAGGATCACCTTCAGGTCTTCGAGCGTGTAGCCGAAGGCCCGCTGGAGTTCGAGCAGGCTCGCCTGCTCGCCCGCCACGCCGGCGGCCCGCCAGGGATCGACGGCGTGCGGGTGGCCGTTGCCGTTCGTGCCGGGCAGCAGCGCCGCCGCGGGCTCCACGGCCCGCGACGCCGTCACCTCGGCCACGTTCGCCGGATCTTTCAACGCGTCGAGCCGCACCTGGTTGGCATCGAGCCATTTCCGCCACGGCTTGGCCGTGGCGAGCTTCCGCTTGATCTCGTCATCCTCGACGATCCGGCCTTCCTTCGTGTCGACGAGAAACATCCGGCCCGGCCGCAGCCGACCCTTGCGAACGACCTCCCCCGGGGGCAATTGCAGCACACCCGCCTCGCTCGCCATCACGACGAGGCCATCCTTCATCTGCCACCAGCGGCCCGGCCGCAGGCCGTTGCGGTCGAGCGTGGCGCCAATACGGCCGCCATCGGTGAAGGCGATCGCCGCCGGGCCGTCCCACGGCTCCATGAGGCAGGCCTGGTATTCGTAATAGGCCTTGAGGTCGTCGGCCATGCTCTCGTGGCCGCTCCACGGCTCGGGGATGCACATGCTCACGGCCTCCTCGATCGGACGGCCGGCCAGCACGAGCATCTCGAGCACGTTGTCGAACGTGGCCGAGTCGCTGCCTCCCTCGCGGATCACGGGCTTGATCTTCTCGAGGTCGGGGCCGAACACGGGATGCGCGAGCATGCTCTCGCGGGCGTGCATCCAATTGATGTTGCCCCGGACGGTGTTGATCTCGCCGTTGTGCGCGATGTAGCGGAAGGGATGGGCGAGGTCCCACGTCGGGAACGTGTTGGTGCTGTAGCGCTGGTGCACGAGCGCGAGCGCCGACGTCATCTTCTCGTCGGACAGGTCGGGGTAGTACTTCGCGACCTGGTCGGCGAGCAGGAGGCCCTTGTAGACGATCGTCTTCGAGGAGAGCGAGCAGACGTAGATGAATCCCTGCTCGGTGAGGCCGAGCCTTCCGATCTCGATGCCGAACCGCTTGCGGGCCACGAACAGCTTCCACTCGAAGTGGTCGCGCGACACCTTCTTTCCACGGCCCACGAACGCCTGCCGCACCACGGGTTCCACCTCGCGGGCCGTGCCGCCGATCGAGCGGTTGTCGGTGGGCACGGTGCGCCAGCCGAGGAAGTCGAGCCCCTCCTCGCGGCAGACCTGCTCGAAGAACTGCTCGGCGGCCTCCCTGTCTCCCTCCGAGGGGGGCAGGAACATGGTGCCCACGGCCCAGTCGCCGGGGGCGGGCAGGCGGATCCCCGCCCGTGGCGTCACGGCCGCGAAGAAGTCGTGCGGCATCTGCATGAGGATGCCGGCGCCGTCGCCCGTCAGCGGGTCGCAGCCACAGGCGCCCCGGTGGGTGAGATTCTCGAGGACCTCGAGCCCCTGCCGCACGATGCGGTGGCTCTTGCGGCCGTGCATGTTGACCACGAAGCCGACGCCGCAGGCGTCGTGCTCGTGAGCCGGGTCGTAGAGCCCTTGCGCGGATGGCAGGGTCGGGAGACGCGTGCTGCGACTCATGGTGATGGCCCGTGGCGGTTCGAAGGATGCGTTGTGGGAATCGAGTCCGGAGAGACAGGATGCTGCGGGGAGTGGGGGCGGTCGTCCGCTGCGGCGCGGCTCCTCACGAGGCCGTCGCCGCGACCGTGGTCGAGGCGTCAAGATCCCGGGCGTGGCCATGCAGCAGGTCGATGAATCGTTTCACGGTCGGCGAGAGCGGCTTGCCACGTGCGCGGATGATGCCCAGCGGCCGGACGAGATCCTCGGTGCCCGTCGTCGTTATCGGCAGGGAGCAGAGCGTGCCGGCGGCGACCTCACGCTGCACCGTCGGCTCCGGGAGAATGGCGACGCCGGCATCGATCTCGACGGCACGCTTGATCGTCTCGACGTTGTCGAACGCCAGGACGACGCGTGGCTCGATGCCTTCCGCCGCGAGCACCCGGTCGATCTCGTGCCGGATGACGAGGTCGGGGTCGAACGCCACCATGTTCGCGCCATCGAGTGCCCCCACGGCGATCTCGCTGCACGCGGCGAGCGGGTGGCCGGGGGCGCAGACCAGCACGAGCGGCTCCTCGCGCCACGGCTCCGCCTGAATCGACCGCGTGCCCCGCGGATAGCTGACGATGCCGAGGTCCGCGGTGCCGTCCTCGACCGACTCGAGCACCCGCTCCGGGTGGAGATACTCGAGCCGCACGTTGGCCTTCGGGTGCAGCGTGGCGAACTCCCGCACGTAGCGGCTCATGTGATGGAGGCCGACCGAGTAGATCGCCGCGACCCGCACCCGCCCCGCCACCTCCTCGTGCAGCGAACGCACCTCGTCCTCGAGGGCCTCGTACTGGGCGACGAGCTTGCGGCATCCGTCGACGAACACCTTGCCCTCGCGGGTGGGCACGAGCGGCCGTTTCGAGCGCTCGATGAGCTGCACGCCGAGGCGGTTTTCGAGCTGGCCGACGAGCTGGCTCGCCGCCGACTGGGAGATCCCGTTGTCCTCGGCGGCCCGCGAAAAGCTCCGCCGAGCCACGATGTCGCAGAACACCTTGAGCGACTTGAGATTCATGCCAGGCCACACCCCCCGGGTCCGCGGCCGACGCGGAGCGGCCCCGGGGAAAACCGACGGAAAAAGGAAGATTCAGGTCGGATGAGGAAAACAAATGATGCCTCCGGGCATCATTTGCAAATCGAATACAGACTAGCGGGCTCATGCGCGGGGTCAAGAGGCTCGAATCCGCAAAAATCGTCTTGGAACCGAGCGGCGGCGTCGCGACCGGCCACTGATTCACGCCCGACCTCCATCTCCCGTGCGTCCCGCGTCTCGCCCAGCCTGTGAGGTCGCTACGACCTGCAGAATCGCCGCGACCCGAACCGATGAAGGGGACGGTCCCATCGTGTCGACGGATCGGGGAGATCGCGCCACCGCGCGGCTCGGATGCGGTACCCACAGCGGGACTCTCGTGCGCGTGGCATCGTCCTGGCGCTGGCCATCGGACTCGTCCTGCCGTCGGTCAGGGCGCTCACGCAGCCCCTCGCGCAGGAGATCGCCGAACCTGCCGCGCCGCTCGTCGAGGGAGTCGGGGGAAGCACGGCTCCCGAGGACTGGTCGGACGAGGCGCGACTCCAGTCGCGGATCGACGCCGCCGTCGACGCGCGGCTCGCCGGGATTCCGCATCCTCGCTACGTGCCGGCGACCGACCTCGTGCCACCTCGCGGAATCGTGCTCATCCAGACCGACCCGCGCCGGGGCGAATTTCCCATCAGCCTCGCGATGACCGGCTACCTGCAGCCGCGCTGGTTCCAGTTCGCGCGCGACGCCACCGAGTGGACCTACAACTCGGGGCGGGAGCGCACGGTCGAGAACATCAACACGTTCAACATCAACCGCTTCCTGCTCGCGTTCACCGGCCACGTGGTGGACGAGCGGCTGCTCTACAACTTCGCGCTCTTCGGCACGACGAATGCCGGCATCCGCGCCGGTGTCGTGCCGATCGGCCAGGCGGGATGGCGGTTCAACGACGCCGCGACCTTCGGCGTGGGCATGACGATCGTGCCCGGCTCGCGCGAGTGGTCCGATGCCCAGCAGTGGACCATCGGCGTCGATCGGAGCATGGCCAACACGTTCTTCCGTCCGGGCTTCAGCCCCGGCGCGCAGTTTTCCGGCATGCTCGCCGACGACACGCTGCATTACCGCACCGGCGTGTGGAACGCCATCGACGGTGGCACCACCGGCGTGCTCCGCCGCGGCACCTCGATGGCCTGGGCCGGCAACACCTGGTGGGAGCCGTTGGGGGCGTTCGGGCTCGGCCCGGGCGACATGGAGGTGCACGACGACCCCGTCGTGCGGCTGGGCACGACGGGCGTGTATGCCCCGACGTATCCACCCTTCATCTTCCCCGGCAGCAACCCGGAGGACACGATCGTGCGGCTCTCCGACGGCACGCCGATCGCGGAGCCGAACGCGCTCGGGCCCGACTCGCAGATCAATCGCTTCGTCTACCAGCTCGCGACGGTCGATGCCGCGTGGAAATGGCGGGGTGTCGGCATCTTCTGCGAGTACTACTGGCGGCTGCTCGACGGGTTCCGCGGCACCGGCGTGTTCGAGCGAGCGAGCACGTTCGACCAGGGCGGCATGGGATACCTCTCGTGGTGCTTCGTGCCGCGCACCTACGAGGCCTACGCCCGCTCCAGCGTCGTCACCGGCCCCTACGGAACCGGCCAGGAGTACGGTGGCGGCCTCAACTGGTACCTGCGACGGAGCCGCCAGGCACGGCTCACGCTCGAGGGTCTCTACATGAATCGCAATCCCGCCCAAAACCTGCTCTATCCCTACCGCGCCGGCTACACCGGGACGGCGATCCAGACGCAGCTCCTCGTGATCTTCTGAGTGCATCGGGCGGCTGCGGACTTTTTCGCCTGTCTGCGCGAGTGCACTCGACCTGTGGTGACGCGCCGGCTTCGGGGGGCGGCACAAGTCTCCTCGCTCAGGCCGCGGCGGCCGCTCGCTCGGGAAGCGTTCGCCGACCCCCCTCGCCTCGTCGGTTCGTTGATGGCCTCGGCGACGCCCTGAGGTGGCACTCGATCTGTGGTGACGCACCGGCTTCGGGGGGCGGCGAAAGTCTCCTCGCTCGGGCCGCGGCGGCCACTCGCTCGGGAAGCGTTCGCCGACCCCCTTCGCCTCGTCGGTTCGTCGATGGCCTCGGCGACGCCCTGAGGTGGCACTCGATCTGTGGTGACGCACCGGCTTCGGGGGGCGGCAAAAGTCTCCTCGCTCGGGCCGCGGCGGCCGCTCGCTCGGGAAGCGTTCGCCGACC
>CAIWZS010000346.1 GCA_903917235.1 uncultured Planctomycetaceae bacterium
CGTTCGAGCCCTCCGACATTGTCAACGAGGTGATGAGCTTCGGGTCGCCGACGCCGATCGAGATCGCGGTCAGTGGGCCAAACCTGGCCGACAGCCGCAAGCATGCCGAGGCGATCCGAGCGGAACTGGCCTCGATCCCCGCGCTCCGCGATCTCCAGTTCGGCCAATCGCTCGACTACCCCACGATCCGCGTGGAGATCGACCGCGAGAAGGCCGGGCTCTCGGGGCTCACCCAGGGCGACGTCTCGCGGGCCCTGACGATGGCCACGTCGTCGAGCCGTTTCGTGATGCCCAACTACTGGGCCGACCCCAAGTCGGGCATCGTGTACCAGGTGCAGGTGGAGGTGCCGCGGCAGGTGCTGCGGCCCCCCGACGAGCGCGTGCAGACGCTCACGTCGGCCGACGACCTCGCGCGTCTTCCGGTCAATCACTCGGGCGGCGGGCAGGTGCTCGTGCGCGACGTCGCGACCCTCGAGCCCGGCACGATGCCGGGGCAGTTCGACCGCTACAACATGCGGCGGCAGGTCACGATCACCGCCAACATCCACGGCGAAGACCTCGGCAGCGTCGCCCGTCAGGTGCAGGAGGCCATCGACCGGGCCGGCCAGCCGCCGCAGGGCGTCACGACCGAGATGCGCGGCCAGATCGTGCCGCTCGCCGACATGCTCGCCGGCCTCTCCGTGGGGCTGGCCATCGCGGTCCTCGTCGTGTGTCTCGTGCTGACGGCCAACTTCCAGTCGGTCCGTCTGTCGCTTGTGAGCGTGTCGACCGTGCCGGCCGTGATCGCCGGCGTCGTCGCCATGCTGTTCGTCACGGGCTCGACGCTCAACATCCAGTCGTTCGTCGGCTCGATCATGGCGATCGGCGTGGCGATGGCGAACGCGATCATGCTCGTGACGTTCGCCGAGCAGGTGCGCCGCGCGGGTCGGCCGCCGCGGGAGGCCGCCGTGACCGGCGCGGCGAGCCGCCTGCGGGCCGTGCTCATGACGAGCGCCGCCATGATCGCGGGCATGCTGCCGATGGCCCTCGGCGTCGGGGAGGCGGGGCAGCAGAACGCTCCGCTCGGCCGGGCCGTCATCGGGGGCCTCTCGGCAGCGACGATCGCCACGCTCTTCATCCTGCCGGCCGTCTTCGCGATCCTGCAGCAACGGGCGGGCGTGGCCTCGGCGTCGCTCGATCCAGCCGATCCGGAGAGTGCCGTCTTCACACCGACGGCATCTGCCGCGCTCGCCAACCAGGGAATCTGACCATGCCGCGCGTCACTCGCCGTGTGCCGTGGATGTTCGTTGCAGTGAGCGTCGCGACGCTCTTCGCAGGGTGCCGCGAGGACGCCCCGCCCCGGTCCGCCGCGCCGTCGATCCCCGAGGTGACCGTCGCGCTCCCGGAGCGGCGGACGCTCGAGCTCTCGACCGCGCAGCCCGGCAGGATCGAGGCCTTCGAGCACGCGCCCCTCTTCGCGAAGATCGCGGGATACGTCGACGCGGTGCGCGTCGACATCGGTGACGTCGTCAAGAAGGACGACGTCCTCGTCCGGCTCGCGGTGCCCGAACTCCTCGACGAGCGTCACGAGAAGGAGGCGCTCGTGGTCCAGGCGGACGCCGAGGTCAGGCAGGCCGACTCGGCGGTGGCCGCCAGTCGGGCGGCAGCCGAGACCGTCGAGGCGCGCATTGCGGAGGCCGACGCCGGCCTCATGCGGGCGAAGGCCGACGTGGAGCGTTGGAAGTCGGAGCACGACAGGATCAAGGAACTCGCCGACAAGGGCGCGATCACCCGGAAGCTCGAGGAGGAGACACTCAATGCGCTGCGCGCGGCTGGAGCGGCCGTCGACGAGGCAGCCGCGCGCAGTCGCTCCACCCGCACCGCCTTCCAGGAGGCACGCGCGAGGATCGGCACCGCCGAGGCCGACAAGGTGGCCGCGGAAGCGAGGCACAAGGTCGCGCGGGCGGTCCTCGACCGGGTCGAGACCATGCTCGGCTACACGGAGATCCGGGCTCCGTTCGCCGGGACGATCACGCGGCGGTCGGTCGACACGGGGCATTTCGTGCAGCCGGCGAGCGGCGCCGCCAGCACGCCGCTGCTCGAGGTGGCGAGAACCGACACGGTCCGCATCTTCGTGGACGTCCCGGAGCTCGAGGCCGCCAGGGTGGACGTGGGGGATCCCGCGGAGGTGCGAGTCCAGGCTGCGGGAACGGAGGTCGTTCACGCCGCCGTGACGCGCACGAGCGGTGCGCTCCTGGCGTCGAATCATTCGCTGCGGGTCGAGATCGACGTGCCGAATACGGACAGACGATTGCGATCGGGGATGTATGCGACGGTCGTCATCCGGCTGGAAGAGCATGCGGAAGCACTCGTCATTCCGGCGAGCGCCGTCGTACGGGACGGGAAGGCGACGTTCTGCTGCGTCGTTCGGGACGGGGCGGTCGAGCGGCGCCCGGTCGAGGTGGGCATGCGCAGCGGCGGCAGTGTCGAGGTGCTGAGCGGACTCGACGAGGACGCGCCGATCGTGATCAAGCAGCCCGAACTGCTTCATGACGGGCAGGCTGTCCGTACGGTGGTGGCCCCCTGAGGTCGTCACGCGTCGTCGCGTGCGTGTCCCGATGGTGGTGCATTGCGGCCGTGCTGCCTTGCACGGCCGTGTGCGATCAGCCTATCCTCCCGCAGGTGTCGTGCGCTCGCCCCGTTGGCAGCGTCCTGACCGTGGCGCTACCACGTAAGAATTGGTACGTGTCCTGAATCCCGTGAGTCAGAGAGGGTGGTTCACGCCATGGGGCAGTTCGCTGGGCTTCGGGTTGGTGCGATCCTGTGTCTCGTGCTCGCGATCGTCGCGCCTCAGGTGCGAGGCGAGTCACCGAGGGCGATCTTCGACGGGATGACGCTCGAGGGCTGGCATGCACTCGACATGAAGTACTGGTCGGTGCGCGACGGCGCTATCACGGGCCAGTCGACGGCCGAATATCCCTGCAAACTCAAC
>CAIWZS010000347.1 GCA_903917235.1 uncultured Planctomycetaceae bacterium
GCCGGGCCGCTCGCGGCCCGCGTGATCGTCAACCGGCTCTGGCACCACCATTTCGGACGCGGGATCGTCGGCACACCCAACGATCTGGGCACCCAGGGTGACGCGCCGACCCATCCCGAACTGCTCGAATGGCTCGCCAACCGCCTCGTGGAGGACGGCTGGCGACTCAAGAGCATCCATCGGCTGATCGTGACGAGCGCCGCCTACCGCCAGGCCGGCACGGTCGACGCGGTGCGCCTCGCCAAGGATCCCGACAACACCCTCCTGTGGCACCGGCGGCCGTCGCGACTGGAGGGGGAGGCGATCCGCGATGCGGTGCTCGCCGTCGCCGGCATCCTCGACCTCTCGATGTACGGTCGCGCCGGACTCGATGCCAACAGCCGGCGGCGAAGCGTCTACCTGAACGTCAAGCGGAGCCAGCCGGTCGGCTTCCTGCAGGTGTTCGACCAGCCCGAGCCGCTCCAGCCCGTCGGCGCCCGTGGCGCGGCGACGGTGCCCACGCAGGCACTCGCTCTGATGAACTCCCAGCTGGTGCGCACGGCCGCGGAGCAGCTCGCGAATCGGGCCCGCGCGGCCCTGTCGATCCCGCCGAGGGCCCCGGCGGGCGCCGCCGCGGTCGAGTTCTGCTTCAGGACCGCCCTGTCGCGGGCCCCGAGCCCGGCCGAGCGGGACACCTTCACCGACCTGCTGGAGACGCGCGAACGGGCGGCCGGCGACGACCAGACGCTCCGGCAGGCGGCGCTCGCCGACACGTGCCACCTCATCCTGTGTCTCAACGAATTCGTCTACGTGGACTGATCGCCACGACCGGAGACCGCGACCGATGGACGGCATGCCCGCGATGATCGGCGACCTGCTCCTGCCGATGCGACGGCGATTCCTCCGCGAAGCGGGCCTCGGATTCGGCACCCTCGCGCTGGCCACGCTCCTCGGCGCGGAGTCACGCGCCGCGACGACCGCGGGGCATCGGGCGACCGGTGCGCCGCCGCACCACGCCCCCAGGGCCAGACGCGTGATCTGGCTCTTCATGCCGGGGGCGCCGTCGCAGGTCGACACCTGGGACTACAAGCCGGAGCTCCAGGCCAGGAATGGGCAGCCGTTGCCCGGGGCCGACAGCCAGGTCGGTTTCTTCCAGACGAGCGGCAAGTGCCTCGCGAGTCCGTTCCGCTGGGCACGGCACGGCGAATCGGGCACGTGGGTGAACGAGGAGATCTTTCCGCTGCTCGCCCGACACGTGGACGAGATGTGCTTCATCCACTCGATGCATCTGCGGGCCAACAACCACGCGCCGGCCGCGATGGAGCTCATGTGCGGCCTCAATCGGCCGGGCATGCCGAGCATGGGGGCGTGGCTCGACTACGGACTCGGCACGATGAACGCGGACCTGCCGAGCTTCGTCGTCATGCACGAGCGGAAGCCACGGGGCGACGATCAGATCTGGTCGGCGGGCTTCCTGCCCAAGAGCCACCAGGCGCTCGCGATCGATGCCCGGCGGCCGATCGCGATCGACAACCTCGCGCTGCGGCGGGGACAGTCGCTCGACTCGCAGCGGGCGGAGCTCGACCTGCTCGCGAGGATGAATGACCTCCACGCCCGGGCGAGGCCCACGCAGGCCGACCTCGCGGCACGGATCTCCAGCTTCGAGCTCGCCTACCGCATGCAGACCGCGGCGCCCGAGGCGCTCGACCTGTCGCGGGAGTCGCAGCCGACGCACGACCTCTACGGCACCGCCGACGCGAAGTGCGGCGTGTTCGCGAAGCAGTGCCTGACCGCGCGGCGGCTGCTCGAACGGGGCGTGCGGTTCGTGCAGATCTTCGCCGGCAGGAACGCCGCGGGTGACGGCGCCGTCGACGACGTGCCCTGGGACGGTCACAGCAACATCCAGACCAACCATCGCGAGTGCGGCCTCGCCACCGACCGACCCGCGGCCGCGTTGCTCGCCGACCTCAAGTCGCGAGGCATGCTCGACGACACGCTCGTGATCTGGGGGGGCGAATTCGGCCGGACCAGCGACTCGCAGGGGGGCATGGGCCGCGACCACAACCCGCAGGGCTTCACGATCTGGCTCGCCGGCGGGGGCGTGAAGGGAGGGTTCCATTACGGGGCCACCGACCCCTTCGGCTACAAGGCGGTCGAGAACAAGGTGCACGTCAACGACCTGCACGCCACGCTCCTGCACCTCCTCGGCATCGAGCACGAACGGCTGACGTACCGCCACAACGGCCGTGATTTTCGCCTCACCGACGTGGGCGGCGCGGTCATCCGGGACATCATCGCGTAGCGGACTCGGGCGGAGCGACACGCACCGCTCCCCGGGTCGTCGCACGAGGCCGCAGGTTGCATTTGCCCTCCGACCGGCAGGATCGCTAGCCTGTCCCAGGCATCCGCACGAGGCGGTGCCACCCCTTCACTCCGCGAGGCACGCATGGCCAAGGCAAAAAAGAAGTCAGCGAAGAAGTCTCCCCCCCGCGACGGCAAGCAGGCACTCGCCGCCCGCGCGGCTCGGGCGGTCACCGACGCGATCGGCAAGGCGAAGAAGGGGCGCGGCGCCGACGACATGGACGTGCACGTCCACGTCGGGGACGTGGTGATGATGGGCTTCGACGAGGCCGTCGACGCCGAGGAGTGGGGCATGCGGGAGACCAACAACGAGGCCGGCGGCAGGGCGGCTGGCCGTGGACGCGGCAAGGCCGCGCGCGACACCGATGCGCAGGACGAGAAGAATCGGAAGGTGCATCGCACCATCTCGCTGCGGAAGGGGCCGTTGTCGCTCAAGGCCGTCGATCGCTCCGAGCCTGCCAAGAAGAAGGCCGCCAAGTCGGGTGCGAAGAAGACGGCCAAGAAAAAGGCAGCCAAGAAGTCGGCCAGGCCGAAGACCAAGCGGCGTTGACCTTCGTGTTCTCAAGAGTGCGCAGCCGGCGTCCCGACGCCGATCCGGAGTCCCCTGTTCGTTCGCCACGCACCTCGACGTGGCTGGTTCACCTGTGCTTCCCCCGTTTCCGAGTCCAGGCATCGCGGACGCCGCGTGCCCAAACCCCAAGGAGTGTCATCATGGCGAAGAAAGTTGCCGTCTCGAAGGCGAAGGCGAAGCCCGCCGCGAAGGTCGCGAAGGCCATCAAGAAGGGCAAGCAGGCCGGGATGATCGGCCGCACGGTCATCGGCTGATCGTCGCGGTTCGGCCCGTCGTGCAACGCGGGTGTCTCACGGGCGGCTGAACCGCGCGATGAGGTAGCCCCGCGTCCACGTCAGGATCGTGTCACCATCGCGCCGTGTGGGCACCGCCTTCACGAGCCGACGGCCGGTCCGCGCGAACAGCCGCGAGAGGAGCACGTGCACGTAGGTGGCGTTGGCCGCCCGCGCCTGCGTGCGTTCACACCGCTCGATCTCCGGAAAGTTCGCGACGGTGCCGCAGCGATCGACGATCATCGCGGGCAGCCGGTCGGGGGTGTCGGCCAGGCCCCACTCCTCGGTCGCGTAGTACACGCCGTCGATGCCCACGAAATCGCCTCGGGCATGCGTGAGGTCGGGCATGCCCGCCTCGGCGAACCGCTCCTCGACGATCCGCCCGTAGGACGAGGAGCAGGCCTCGAAGTCGTACCGACCGTCGACACCGAGGCGGTAGGCACCGACACCGTCGATCACGTCGCCATGGTCGGCGGCCGCCGGAAATCCTCCGGGGAAGCAGACGGCCGAACCCTCGGGGCCGAGACACCTCCGCATCTCCTTGCGGGCGTCGTCCTGGCCGAGCCCGAGGAAGCTCCGGCACGACACGGCGAACCGCCTCCCGCCGAGGTCGACACGATGCACGTGCGGGACCCGGTCTGGATCCTCGTCGGTGGGAAACGTCAACTGCAGCGACGAGCCACCGACCTCCACGATGCCGACCGGCTCATGGCCTTCGTCGAACGCCCGGACGAGCACGTCGTTGAGATTGATCCAGGTCCAGATTCCCTCCTCCTCGCTGCCGCAGGTGGTCCGCACCTCGCCGGTCGC
>CAIWZS010000348.1 GCA_903917235.1 uncultured Planctomycetaceae bacterium
CGACGGCGCGGCGAGCGACGGCGTGGCCGCAAGGAAGCTCGCCAGCGTGTGCGTGCCGAAGAGCCACCACCCCACGAGCCCGGAGGCCACGGCGAGGATCACGAGCGGGACGGTCATCACCCGCGGCGACTCGTGGGCGTGCCCCGCAGCCTCCTCGGGGATCCGCGTGGGGCCCGTGAAGGTCATGAACACCGCGCGGAAGGTGTAGAACGCGGTGAGCCCGGCGGTGACGAGGGCCATCCAAAAGAGCAGTCGGAACGTGCCGGGCGAGTCGAGCGTATCGAGCCCCGAGGGGGCGGCCTGTCGCCCGGGGCTCGCCGCGACGAGGCGGAAGACCGGGGCGGCGGTCGCCGCCGTCGCGCCGTTCGGGGCGGCAGGCCCGAATGCGTGTCCGGCGCCCGCGCCGTGCCCCTGCTCGTGGTGCGGGCCGTGATGCGCGTCCGGCCAGCCGCGCGCGTGCAGCGAGGCGAGGATCTCGTCCTTGCTGAAGAAGCCGGCGAAGGGCGCCACCCCGGCGAGGGCGAGCGAGCCGACGAGGAACGTGGCGGCGGTGATCGGCATGACGCGCCGCAGGCCGCCGAAGCGACGCATGTCGATCACGCCCCCCATCGCGTGCATGACCGATCCGGCTCCGAGGAAGAGCAGCGCCTTGAAGCAGGCGTGGGTGACGAGGTGGAAGATGGCCGCGGTGAAGCCGAGCAGCGTGCCGGTGCCGAGGCTCGCGAACATGTAGCCGAGCTGGCTGATCGTCGAATACGCGAGCACCCGCTTGAGATCGTTCTGCATCGTGCCGATGAGCGCGGCGAAGAGCGCCGTCGTCGTACCGACGACGGACACGAGGGCGAGGGCTCCGGGAGAGGCGACGAAGAGCGGCGCGCACCGGGCCACGAGATAGATGCCGGCCGTCACCATCGTGGCGGCGTGGATCAAGGCGCTGGCGGGCGTGGGGCCCTCCATCGCGTCGGGCAGCCAGACGTGGAGCGGAAGCTGGGCGCTCTTGCCGCACGCGGCCAGGAGAAGCAGCAGGCAGATCGCCGTGCCGACGGCCCCGCCGACGATTCCGGCCGCATCGCCGAGCCGCTCCTGGCCGAGAATCCCCGCGGTCACGAGCGTGCCGTCGGGGGCGAACGTGTCGTGGAAGTCGAGCGTGCCGTAGGTCAGCCAGAGCATGAAGACGGCGACGGCCAGTCCGAAGTCGCCGATGCGGTTGACGAGGAAGGCCTTCTTCGCGGCTCGCGCCGCCTCGGGCTTCGCGAACCAGAACCCGATGAGCAGGTAGGAGCAGGCCCCCACCGCCTCCCAAAAGACGTAGACGAGGAGGAAGTTGCTCGCGGCGACGAGCATCGACATCGAGAAGACGAATGCCGCGACGAGCGCGAAGAACCGCGGATAGCCGGGGTCGTCGTGCATGTAGCCGATCGAATAGACGGCCACGAGGAGGCCGATCGACGTGATGACGACGAGCAGGGTCGCGGTGAGCGGGTCGAGCCGCAGCGTCACCGGGATCGAGAACCTGCGCTGCGGAGATGTCGCGCCGTCGGGCGTCACCGCGGCGGTCACCTGCGGGGTTCCGCCCGCCGAGGCGGCGTCGATGCCGGCCCACTCCCAGAGCGTGGTGGTCATTTCCACGGGCCGCGGAGGGCCGTGGCCGTCACCCGTCTCGCGGCCGAGACCGAGGAGCAGGAGAAGCGCCACGGCCGCCGCGCCCGCGATCCCCGCGACCGCGGGCAGGTGGGCCCGCGGGCCGAGCCGGCTGCCGAGCACGACCGTGGCGATCGCTCCGGCCAGAGGCAGGAGCGGCACGAGCACGAGGAGGGTGGCGACGGACGAGGGCATGGTGGTGGCTGAAGGCGGGGCGTGACGGGTCGGTCAGACGTGCTCGCGGTGGAGGACCTCGTCCTCGTCCTGCTCCGGAAGCACTCCGGCGGGCGTGAGCCGGGGGAAGCGGGGCGCGACGGTGTCGGGAGCGGGCAGCCCGTGGTCGATGACGCGAGGCAGGTTGGATTCACGCAGCGACTGCCAGGCGGCCGCGTCCAGCCGACCCGTCCGGGCGAATGCCTGCAGCACGATGACCAGGGCGATCGCGGCCTCGCAGGCCGCGACGGTGAGCACGAAGATGACGAGCATCTGCCCACCCCAGTCGCCGTACTGGCGGCTCCACGCCACGAGGCTCACGGCGATTCCCTGCAGCATCAGCTCGGCGCAGAGGAACATGACGATGAGGTTGCGCCGGGCGAGGATGCCCACCAGGCCGATGGCGAAGAGGATCGCCCCCACGAGCAGGCCGTCGTGCACGAGCGGGAGCAGCGTCATGCCGGGGCCCTCCCGTCGGCCGAGGCATCCTCGACCGACGCGCCGCGCGACACCATCGCGATCGAGCCGACGAGCGCCACCAAGAGCAGCACGCCTGCCGCCTCGACGGCGAGCAGGTGGCGGCCGAAGAGCTCCGCACCCAGCCGGGCGACGTGGTCGGTCGCGAATGGATCACCCGGATCGGCTGCCGCGGGGGCCGCGTCGGTCGTGCCGCCGGCAACCGCGGCGGTGCGTGATGGCACCTGGCAGCACGCGGGCGGTTCGCCGGAGAGCCTCCCGATCGAGACCGTGAGGAGTCCCAAGAGCACGGCGCCGGCGAGCGTCGACAGGAGCGGTTCGTTCGACACGCGGTCGTAGGGTGCGAGGCCGGCCGGCTGCGCGAGCATCAGCACGAAGAGGAACATGACGAGGATCGCACCGGCGTAGACGACGATCGTCGCCACGCCGAGAAACTGGGCCCCCAGGACCAGGAGCACGCCGGCGACGCCGGCGAGCGCGAGCGCGAACCAGATCGCCGCGTAGACGGGCGATCGGGAGACGATCGTCGCCGCCGCCGACACGACCGCCACGCCCGACACGACGAGGAACACGCCCTCCTCCCCGAGCCCGCCGAGCCTCCTGCCGGACAGGGCCAGCCCGGCGAGCGCCGCGATCCCGAGCGCGGCCCCGATCCAGCGGACGCGACGGTCGCCGCCGAGCGCGTTGCCCGGCAGCATGAGCCAGAGGCTCGCCGCGGCCGCGGCCACGGCACCCGCGAGCAGAAGACCGGGAGGAGGGAACGCGGCGGCGAGGCTCACAGCGTGCCTCCCAGCGAGGCCGACTTCATCGGCTCCGCGTCCTTCGTCATGTCGTAGACGCTGAGAAGTTTCTCCTTGTCGAAGATCATCTCCTCACGGCTTTTGCCGGTCAGGTCAAGGAGGCTCGTCAGCTCGATCGCATCGACCGGGCAGGCCTCCTCGCACATTCCGCAGAAGATGCACCGCAGCTCGTCGATCTGGAAGCTCTCCGGATACTTCTCGCGGTCGGGCCACGGGCTCTCCGTGGCCACGATGTCGATGCAATGGGCCGGGCAGGCGGTCGCGCAGAGGAAGCAGGCGACGCACTTGACGCGGCCCTCCGGGTCGCGGTTGAGACGGTGCACGCCGCGGTAGATGAGCGGATTGCCGACGGTCGGTCGCTGCTCGGGAAAACTCACCGTGACCTTCGGGCTGACAAGGTGCCGGGCGGTGACCGTGAGGCCTTGGATGAAGAGCGGCAGATAGAGCCGCTCCGCGAGGCCCAGGGGCTTCTCCTCGAGCCAGGTGATGGACGGGTCGGTGGGCTTCATGTCGTCAGGCCTCCACGAGGGTTCGGCCGCCGCGGTCGCCGATGGGGTCGGCCACGACAAGGTCCCGCAACTCGTGCTCCGAGTCGAGCGGCCCGCGGGTCAGGATCGGCGTGTTGTCGGTGCCCGACGGCGTGAGCAGGCCGGCAGCGATCCATCCCAGGAAGAACACGCCCCACGGGATCAGCACCGCCACCCAGCCGGCGGTGGAACCGCCGAGGGCCGCGACGAGCTGCGGCCGGAACTCCTCGACGGCCGCCACCGTGACGAGGTTCACGAGACCCAGCGGCAGCATCACCTTCCACGCGAGATTCATCAGCTGATCGAAGCGGAATCGCGGCCAGCTCCAGCGCACGAGCATGAAGAACAGGATGACGCCCAGGATCTTGGCGGAGAGCACCCCGAAGCGCACCAGCGCCCCGATCCAGGTCACCTCCTGCGACGATCCCGTCACGCCCCAGAGGTGCCAGCCGCCCAAGAACATGATCACGATCAGGAAGGCCGCCGTGACCATGTGCAGGAACTCGGCCACGAGGAAGAGCAGGAGCTTGATGCCCGAGTATTCGGTGTGGTATCCGCCCACGAGCTCCTGCTCGGCCTCGGGGAGGTCGAACGGCAGGCGGGCCGCCTCGGCGAAGCTGGCCACGAGGAAGACGATGAAGCCGAGCGGCTGGGCGAACGCGAACCACGTGCCCGTCTCGGCCTGGATGTTGATGATCCGATCGAGCTTCAGAGAGCCGGCCGCCAGCACGACACCGAGGAGGCCGAGCCCCAGCGGGATCTCGTAGGCCACGAGCTGGGCACTGCTCCTCAGCCCGCCGAGGAAGCCGTACTTGTTGTTGCTGGCCCAGCCGCCGAGCAGCACGCCGTAGACGGCGATGCTCGAGAGCGCGAAGACCCAGAGGACGCCGACGTCGAGCGCGGGCGCCACGAGAAACGGCACCGGATCGGGCAGGCCCGGGATGCCCAGCGGCGGCAGGACGCTTCCGAACGGGATCGCGGCGAAGATCGCGAGCGAGGCGGCGAGAATCACGAGCGGCGCCGCGGTGTAGAGCACCTTGTCGACGTGCTTCGGCGTGAAGTCCTCCTTGAGGATGATCTTCAGGCCGTCGGCCAGCGGCTGCCCGAGGCCGAAGAGCCTGATCTTCGTGAGCGGAATGCCCACGCGATTGGGGCCCTTGCGATCCTGCACCCACGCCGCCATCCACCGCTCGACGAGCACGAGGTACGCCGCCGCCGTCATCAGGCCGCCGACGAGCAGGCCGATCTTGACGAGCGCGGCGATCGTGGCGGGAGCCGGAAGCAACGCGTTCATGCCAGCTGTCTCACGCGGAGGTCGACGCCGGTCGCGGGCACGTCGCCGGCGAGCGCCGCGAAGGTGGCGGACGACTCTGCCAGCTGCCGACGCACGGCCACCGGGTCGTGGAGGCCGCGTCGACCGAGCATGTTCCAGAAGAGCCGGCCCTCCGGCCAGACCCCGGCGGGCGGGCGGATCGCCTGGCGGAAGGTCTGTGCATGGTGGGCGACGTTGATCCAGGTGCCCGCCCGCTCCGCGAAGCCGGCGGCCGGGAGCCGCCAAGTCGCGACCTCTGAGAGCGGCGACTCGAAGAGATCCTGCACCACGAGCGTCTGGAGCCCTGCAAACGTGGCCGCCGTGGCCTCGTCGATCCACGAGACCGCCGGATCCGCACGATGCTGGTCGGCCGCGTCGCCCGCGGGTGGCGGATAGGCGGCGGTGATCCAGGCGGCGGCGACGGTCCCCGACGCGACCTGCGCGAGCAGATCGTCCCAGCCGTGACCGCCGGCACCGTAGACCGCGAGCACCTCCTCGACGCCCCGGCGGTTGGGGCACTTCTCGGCGCGGATCGTGAAGCCGCCCGGGAACGTCTCGTCGTCCCCGACCACGGGGACGTGGCCGAGCGCGAGGTACGCCTGAGGATCGATCGATCGCGCCACGGCGCAGAGCATCCACGCCTCTTCGACCGTGAGCATCGGCGAGACCGCCACGGCGAGGTGTCCGGCCCGCGCGAGGTCGGCCCGCAGTCCCGTCACCACGTCGGCCCATTCCACCGGCTGGAACGCCGCGGCCGCTTGGCCGTTGCCCGCGTGGCGACCCGTCTGGCCGACCGGAGCCAAGCGCCGACCGGCGGCGAGGATGCGGGCGTCGTCGTGGAGGTGGTGCCAGCCGTAGCGGCCGTCGTCGCAGATCCACCACCGGTTGACGTGGGGATTCTCGCGGGGCTTGAGCCGGTAGACGGTGTCCTGATTGTGCTCGGTGTGGATCGAGCAGCCGGCGGAGCAGCCGCCGCACACGTTGGCCTCGCGCTTCAGGAACCAGACCCGCTGTTGGTAGAGGAAGTCCTTGTCACCGAGCGCACCGACCGGACAGAGATCGACGACGTTACCCGCGAGCTTGTTGTCGAGCGGGAAGCCGGGGAAGACGTCGATCTCCTCCTTCGCGCCACGGCTCGTCACCATCAGCTCGCCCGTGCCGGAGACCTCGCGGGTGAACCGCACGCAGCGCGTGCACATGATGCAGCGGTCGACGAACAGCGTGACCGTCGGGCCCACGTCGCGCTTGCGACTGGTGAAGGGATGGATGTCGGCCCGACGCTCGGCCTGACCGTGCTCGAAGTGGTAGTCCTGGAGCAGGCACTCGCCCGCCTTGTCGCAGATCGGGCAGTCGATCGGATGGTCGATCAGGAGCGCCTCCTCGACCCGGGCCCGGCTCTCCTTCACCTTCTCGCTCTCGGTGACGATCACCGTCCCGTCCCGGACCGGTGTCTGGCAGCCCGGCACGAGCTTGGGAACCATCGTCACCTTGCCGGTGGCCGCGTCCCGCTGGCCGGTCTCGATGAGGCACATCCGGCAGCTGGCCACGACGGTGAGGCCCGCGTGCCAGCAGTAGTGCGGGATCTCCCTGCCGGCCCGCCGCGCGGCCTCGATGCAGTTGAGCCGCTCGTCGGCCCCGATCTCGATCTCCTGTCCGTCGACGATGACGACCGGCATCAGTGCGCTCCCACGATCTGGAGGGCGGGCACGGGATCGGTCACCATCCAGCCCTCGGGATTGGTCCGCTTGATGGTGTCCTCGAATTCGCCGCGGAACTTGTTGATCGCGTTCTTGATCGGCCAGGCCGCTCCGTCCGCCAGGCCGCAGATCGTCGAGCCGGGCATCATGCCCATCGTGTTGCCGAGTTCGAGCAAGAGATCGAGATCCTTGAGCCGCCCCTTGCCCGCCTTGATCCGCTCGAGCATCCGCAGGCTCCAGCTCGTGCCCTCGCGGCAGGGCGTGCACTGGCCGCACGACTCGTGGGCGAAGAACCGGCAGGAGTTGTGGAGGAAGTCGACGATGCTCGTCTGATCGTCGATGACGACGACCGCCGCCGTGCCGAGGCCGAGGCAGCCGACCTTGCCCGGTCCGGCGAAGTCGAGCGGCGTGTCGAACTCGGCCTCGGTGAAGAGGCCCATCGAGATTCCGCCGGGGATCGCGGCCTTGGCTCGTCGTCCCTTCCAGACGCCGCCGCCGAAGTGGTCGACGAGCTCGCGCAGCGTGATGCCCAGTGGCGCCTCGTAGCATCCCGGCTTCTCGACGTGGCCCGAGAGGCAGTAGAGCTTGGGCCCGTACGACCCCGGGTCACGCGGGTTGTTCGGGTCGGCCGGCACGCCGATCGACTTGAACCAGTCGACGCCACGGCGGGCGATCTGGGCCACGCACGCCATCGTCTCGATGTTGTTCACGACGGTCGGCTTCTTGAACACGCCCTCGATCGCCGGGAACGGCGGCTTGATCCGCGGCCAGGCCCGCTTGCCCTCGAGGCTCTCGATGAGCCCCGTCTCCTCGCCGCAGATGTAGGCCGCCGCGCCGCGGTGCAGGTAGATGTCGAGAGAGAAGCCGCTGCCGAGGATGTTTTTCCCCAGGAGACCGGCCGCGTAGCACTCGTCGAGCGCCGCCTGCAGCCGGTTCCAGGAGTGCGGGTATTCGTAGCGCAGGTAGATGTAGGCGGTGGTCGCCCGCGTCGCGAACGACGAGATGATCGTCCCCTCGATCACCTGGTGCGGATCATCCTCCATGAGGATCCGGTTGTTGAACGTGCCGGGCTCGCTCTCGTCGGCGTTGACGCAGAGGTAGATCGGCCCGGGGTGATCCTTGGGAAGGAACGTCCACTTGAGCCCCGTGGAGAAGCCGGCCCCGCCGCGGCCGCGGAGCCCCGACGACTTCACCATCTCCACCACCTCGGCCGGCTGCTTCTCGCGGAGCAGCCGCTCGAGCGGCGCATACCCGCCGCGGCTCCGGTAGCTCGCGAGCGTGTGACCGTCGGCCACACCCACCGCCTCGAGCAGGACCGGCTTGAATGGCGTCATGTCAGGTGGCCCTCGCACGGGGCTTCTTGAGTTCGGCCTCGGCGGCCTCGGGCGTCATGTTCTTGAGCAGATCGTCGTTGGCGAGGATGCACGGCGCGAAGTCGCACGCCCCGAGGCATTCGGCCGGTTCGATCGTGAGCTCGCCATCGGGCGTCGTGCCGTAGGGCGGGATGCCGTTCGCGTGGCAGAGCCGCTCGAGCAGCTCGTCGCCGCCCCGCAGCGCGCACGAGATCGAGCGGCACACGAAGGCCCGCACCTTCCCGTGCGGCTTGTCCTGGTGAAAGAACTGGTAGAAGGTGAGGGTGTCCTGCACCTCGGCGGGCGGCAGACCGAGCACGGCGGCGATGTCGACCACCGCATCGAGCGGCACGTGCCGCAGCTCGCGGTTGACGATATGCAGCGATGGCAGCACGAGCGCCCGTCGATTCGGGTAGCGCGGCGCGAGCGCCTCGATCTCGGCCACCATCGCCTCGGTGATGACGCGACGCCCCTGGGCGATCATCGCTGGGCCTCCGGGCGGCTCGTGAAGTGGCCCGGGCGGGCTGCCCATGCCCTCTCGCCGGACGTTCGCTGCGGCCCTCCAGGCCTCCGCTCACTGCGTGTCCGCGGCGCTCCGCCATCCATGGCTCCGCTTGCTTCCACAGCCCGCTCGAGGGCACGGGCAGCCCGCCCTTCCCGTTGGACAGCGAGGGGTCGATCATGCCGTCCGAGCGGCGTAGGAAACCGAGCGTATCCAGGATGGCGAAGCGAGGTTTCCTTCGAGCGACCGGAAGGCAGGATGCCTGAAGGGAGCGTCCGGCG
>CAIWZS010000349.1 GCA_903917235.1 uncultured Planctomycetaceae bacterium
CGATGATCGCCGCCACCCGTGCACTCATCCGAGACGGCCGCGGCCTGGTCGCGGCGCGGCCGGCGCGGGGCGATCGCAGGAGCCGACGCGCGGAGAGGTCCCCGGCGGCGGACGACGGGCAGGGACGGGCCACGACGCGGTCCGCGCGTGCCGTCGACCGTGCCGTGCCGGAATCCCCGGCGTCGAATCAAGGGCAGGGCAGGGGCGACGAGGCGGTCGACGAACCGTCGATCACCCCCCTCAACGAGGCCATGTTCGTGTCGGATGACGAGGATGACGAGGCCGACATGCGGCATCTCTCGAAGTCGGAACGCAAGAGACTGCGGAAACTCCGGAAGCAACGGGCCGCCGCCTGACGACGTCGCTCGGGGATCGGCGACGCGGGCTGCGGCGGTGACCCAGTGGGGGGGCACTCGCCGCAGCCGGCGCGGCCGGTGGCAGGGGGGTCACCCGTGGAAGTGATTCCGGCCGTATCCTGACGCGGCGTGTCTCCTCCGTCCCGTCCCCCTCCACCCCCGCCAGGGTCGCATGACCGTTCGCACCCGCTTCGCTCCGAGTCCCACGGGCTACCTCCACATCGGTGGCGTGCGCACGGCCCTGTTCAACTGGCTCTTTGCCCGCCGTCACGGCGGCACGTTCATCCTGCGGATCGACGACACCGACGTGGCCCGCAACGTCGACGAGGCGCTCCGGCCGATCCTCGACGGACTGCGGTGGCTCGGCATCGACTGGGACGAGGGGCCGGACGTGGGCGGGCCCCACGCGCCCTACTTCCAGTCGCGGCGTGGCGACCGCTACCGCGCCGCCGCCGAGCGGCTGCTCGCCTCGGGGCATGCCTACCGCGACTTCGCCCGCCCCGAGGAGCTCGACGAGGAACGCAAGGCCGCGCAGGCCGCGGGCGTGCCCTTCCTCTACAGCCGCCGGTTCGCCGCCTTCGACGAGGCCACGGTCGGGCGGTTCCGGGCCGAGGGCCGCGCGGGCGTGGTGCGGCTCCTGATGCCCCGCGAGGGCTCGCTCGTCATCGACGACGCCGTGCGCGGCCGCGTCGAATTCGCCTGGGAGCGGGAGCAGGATCACGTCATCCAGCGGGCCGACGGCTCGTGCCTCTATCACCTCGCGAGCGTCGTGGACGACCACGACATGGCGATCACGCACGTGATCCGCGCCGAGGAGCACCTCTCCAACACGCCGCGGCAGGCCTTCATCGCCCTGTCGCTGGGCTACGCCCTGCCGGCCTACGCCCACCTGCCGCTCGTCGCCGAGCCGGGCAGCCGCACGAAGCTCTCCAAGCGGAAGCTCGCGCAGTACCTCAAGAATCAGGACTTCAGGCAGGTGATGGAGCACGGCACCCGGATCGCCGAGCGGATCGGGCTGCATCCGGAGGCCGACACGTTCAATCCGGTGATCGTCGACTTCTACAAGGCCGTCGGCTACCTGCCCTGGGCGATCGACAACTACCTCGCCCTCCTCGGCTGGTCGTACGACGACAAGACGGAGTTTTTCACGCGCGAGCAGCTCGTCGAGAGGTTCACCCTCGAGCGGATCAACTCCTCGCCCGCGAGCTTCGATCCCAAGAAGCTCTGGGCGGTTCAGGACCACGTGATGGGGGGGCTCTCGACCGACGAGAAGCTCGGGCTCATGCTGCCCTATCTCGTGAAGGCGGGGCTCCTGACCGAGCCGCCGCCGGCCGACGCGGTGACGACGGTCCGTCGTGTGATCGAGGCCTCGGGAGACCGGCTCAAGGTCGCCGGCGACATCCTCGCCTACGCGGACTTCTTTCTCGTCGCCGAGCCCGGGATGGATGCCGCCGCCGTGCAGCAGCGGCTGGCGAAGCCCGGCGTGCGGGCGCTCCTCGAGTCCTTCGCCGCGCGCCTGCGGACGGTGGAGCCGTGGGAGCCGGCCGCGCTCGAGGCGGCGCTGAAGGCGACCGTCGAGGCGGCGGGGGTGAAGGTGGGCGACCTGGTGCACGCCGTGCGCGTGGCGGTGACGGGCCGCACGGTGGGGCCCGGCCTCTACGACTGCCTCGCGATCCTCGGCCGCGAGGTGTCGCTCGCGCGGCTCGACCGGGCCCTGCCGTCCTGCGCCTGAGCGGCGTCGCGGGGAGGCGACAGCGGGCGTGCGGAGCGGTATATCTTGGGCTCCCCACACGGCGACCCAGGAGCGACACACATGGCGGGCGGAGAGGCGTTCACCGGCATCGGGAAGGTCAGATACGAGGGACCGGCGACGAAGAACATGCTCGCCTTCCGCCACTACGACGCCGAGGCGCTCGTGGAGGGGAAGCCGATGAAGGACCACCTCCGCTTCGCGGTGTCGTACTGGCACACGATGCGGGGCACCGGTGGCGACCCGTTCGGCCCGGGCACGATGGTGCGGCCGTGGGAGACCGGCGGCGACCCGCTGGAGATGGCGCTGAAGCGCGTGGACGTCGCCTTCGAGTTCCTCGAGAAGCTCGGCGTCGGCTTCTACTGCTTCCATGACCGCGACGTCGCGCCGGAGGGCGCGTCGCTCGCCGAGGCCAACCGCCACCTCGACACGGTCGCCGACGCGCTCGAGCGCCACCAGCAGCGCACCGGCATCAGGCTCCTCTGGGGCACAGCCAATCTCTTCAGTCACCCGCGGTACGTCCACGGGGCGGCGACGAGTTGCAACGTCGAGTCGTTCGCCTACGCCGCGGCCCAGGTCAAGAAGGCGATCGAGGTCACCCACCGTCTCGGCGGCG
>CAIWZS010000350.1 GCA_903917235.1 uncultured Planctomycetaceae bacterium
CTCGACGCGGAGTACGCCGCGGACACGCTCGCCGCGGCAGCCGAGGCGGGTGCGACCCGCATCGTGCTCTGCGACACCACCGGCGGCACGCTCCCCGACGAGGTCGCCCGCCTGACGCGGGACGCGGCGGCGTCGCTCGCCGCGGCGGGTCGGCCGGTGCCGCTCGGCATCCACTGCCACAACGACTGCGATCTTGCGGTGGCGAACTCGCTCGCCGCGGTCGCTGCCGGCGCGACGCAGGTGCAGGGCACGATCAACGGCATCGGCGAGCGGTGCGGCAACGCCGACCTGATCTCCGTGGTCGCGAACCTCGCGCTCAAGCTGCCCGGTCATGTGGTGCTCGGCGGCGGCGCGGGGGGACCGGGGACCGCCCTCCTCACCGAGCTGTCGCGGTTCGTCTACGAGGCGGCGAACATGACCTACCGCCCGAGCCAGCCGTTCGTCGGGTCGAGCGCGTTCGCCCACAAGGGAGGCATGCACGTGCACGCCGTGAGCAAGGCGGCGTCGAGCTACGAGCACATCGCGCCCGAGGCGGTGGGCAACTCCCGGCGGGTGCTCGTCAGCGAGCTGTCGGGGCGGTCGAACATCGCCGCCCTCGTGACGCGGCCCGACGTGCATGACGATCGGAAGCTGCTCGACGCGGTGCTCGCCGAGGTGTGCCGCCTCGAGAACGAGGGCTGGCAGTTCGAGGCGGCGGGCGCCTCGTTCGACCTGCTCGTGGACCGCTGTGCCGGGACGTTCCGGCCGCTCTTCTCTCGCGACAGCTACAACGTCGACGTCGAAAGCCGTGGCGATGGCGACATCCGCACGCTGGCGACGGTGAAGCTGCGGGTGCACGGTCAGGCGGCCGAGTCGGTGCGGCACGAGGTCGCCGAGGGAGACGGGCCGGTCAACGCCCTCGACGCGGCGCTGCGCAAGGCGCTCGAATCGGTCTATCCCGCGCTCGCGAGGATGCACCTGCTCGACTACAAGGTGCGGGTGATCAACGCGCAGGAGGGCACCGCGGCGAAGGTGCGCGTGTCGATCGAGAGCACCGATGGCGACGAAGTCTGGGGCACCGTGGGCGTCAGCGAGAACGTCATCGAGGCGAGCTGGCTGGCGCTCGCCGACTCGTTCCACTACTTTTTGACGACCCGCTCACGCCCCTGACCCCGCGCCGAAGAGTCGGCGCACAGGCTCCACCACCCCCGCGAGCGCGAGCCCGACGCCGAGCCCGACGGCCCCCTCGGCGACCAGGGAGAGAATGCCCGGCCACGGCCCCGCCAGGCCGCACGCCGGGCCGGCGAGATCGGCGACGGCGTGATGCACGACGGGGATGCCGTGGGCGATGATGCCGCCACCGACGAGGAACATCGCGAGCGTGCCGGCGATCGAGAGCGCCCGCATCAGCCACGGGGCCGACGCGACGATCGCACGGCCCACCGTGGCCGCGACGGACGCGCGCCGCGTCGCGAGCCAGGCGCCGAGATCGTCGAGTTTCACGATCGCGGCCACGAGGCCGTAGACGCCGATCGTCATCGCCGCCGAGATGGCGAAGAGCACGCCCACCTGGGTGACGAGTGGCTGGCTGGCGACGACGCCGAGCGTGATGACGATGATCTCGGCGGAGAGGATGAAGTCGGTCCGGATCGCGCCGGACACCCGCTCCGACTCGTTGCCGGGACGATCGGCGGCATGGCTGCTCCCCGCATCGGCGGCGTGCCCTGCGGGGTGGGGCGTGTGGCCGCGGCGGTGCGTGAGGTGGTGCAGGATCTTCTCGGCTCCCTCGAAGCACAGGTAGGCGCCGCCGGCCATCAGCAGGGGTGTCACGGCCCACGGCGCGAGCCAGCTCACGGCGAGCGCCGCCGGGACCAGGACCGCCTTGTTGAGCGCGGACCCACGTGCCACCGCCCAGACGACGGCCAGCTCGCGGGCCGGGTTGACGCCGGCGACCTGCTTGGCGTTCAGGGCCAGGTCGTCCCCCAGCACGCCCGCCGTCTTCTTGACGGCCACCTGTGTCATCGTCGACACGTCGTCGAGGACCGAGGCGATGTCGTCGAGCAGGAGAAACAGGCTGCTTGCCATGGGTATTCAGCGCGGCAGACCGGGTGACGCCGACCGTCCGCGCACGCTCACGCGGGATCCGCGAGCACGGCCCCGACGGGCGTGCCGCCGCCGCCGATCTTGAACGGCCGGCCGTTGGGCGCGACGAACTCCTCGTCGTAGGGCAGGCCGCAGGCGGCGGCGATCGTCGTGTTGAAATCCGCCACCGACACGGGGTCGGCGTCCGGCGCGTGGCCGCGCTCGTCGGAGGCGCCATGGACCACGCCACCCTTCACCCCCGCACCGGCGAGCACGCAGGAGAACACGGCGGGATGATGGTCGCGGCCCGCGTTCTCGTTCATCACGGGCGTCCGGCCGAACTCCGTGGCGAGCACGACGAGCGTGGAGTCGAGCAGGCCGCGGTCGGCGAGGTCGTCGAGCAGGGCGCTCATGCCACGATCGAGATCCGGCCCCTTCTCCGACATGCTCTCGGCGAGGTCGCGGTGCATGTCCCAGCCGCCGAGTTCCACCTCGACGCAGCGCACGCCCGCCTCGACGAGCCGCCGCGCGAGCAGGCAGCCGAGCCCGAAGGATGAGTCGCCGTAGCGCCCGCGCACCGCCGGCTTCTCCCGCGCGATGTCGAACGCCTCGAGGTCGACGCTCCCCATGAGCCGCACGGCGTCGCGGTAGAGCTGGTTGTAGGCCTCGAGCTGCGGGCCGCGGTGCCGCTGCTTGAAGTCGCGGTCGATCCGGTCGGCGAGGGCGAGCCGCCGCTCGAAGTCCTTTTCCGAGAGGTAGCCGGGACGCGTCGTGTTCTCGAGGCCCGCCGACGGGTCGGCGACCGGGACGGGCGTGACCGCCGGATCGAGGAAGCCCGCGCCGGGATGGTTGTTGCCGTTGCCCACGAGCACGTAGCCGGGAAGATCCTTGCTGAGCTTCCCCAGCGCGTGGAGCGCCCACGACCCGAAGGCGGGATGCCGGATGCTCGCCAGCATCGGATAGGCCGTCCGCATGAGGTAGGCGCCCTGTTCGTGCGCACCGGTCTCCGTGCCCATGGAGCGGATGACCGCGAGCCGCTCGGATCGGGCCGCGAGCCGTTCGAGGTGCTCGCCGAAACGCACGCCCGGCGTCTTCGTGGCGATCGCCCCGGTCTCCCCGGCCTCGTCTCGGCCCGGCTTCGGGTCGAACGTGTCGAGGTGGCTCATCGCCCCCTGCATCATCAAATAGACGACGTGCTTGGCCCGTGCCCGCGGCGCGGCGGCCGTGGCGAGCCGTGCGTCGAGGGCGGGCACGAGACCGACGCCGAACGCCGTCCGCGCGAGTCGGCCGAGCAGCGTGCGGCGTGCCAACGGCCGACCCAGGGTCGGCTCGTCACTGGATGAAGAGAAATTCACGGGTGTTGAGCAGGGCCCAGATGAGGTTGCCACAGCCGACGGCCGGCGTGGATGCGGTCCGGAGTTCGTGCAGCGCGGCGGCACGGTCGGACGCGGACGGTCGGTGCGAGAGGACCGCGAGGAACACCACGTCCACCGCCTCGGTCGTCGGGTGCGACATCACCTCGTCGTAGATGACCGATCCGCGCTCGAGCATGGCGTGCGTGATGGGGCCGTTGAACATCGCGAGGATCTGCGGCACGGTGGCCGTCGTCCGGCCACCCTCGATCGACTCGCGATCGCTCTGGCCGAACTGCCGGAGAAAATGCCCGAGCGGCAGGGGCGTCGGCAGTTCGCTCGCCCGCACGAGCACCTGGCCGTGGTAGCCGTACTCCTTCTGCAGCTGACGCTGGTAGGCGGCCCGGCCATACGTGTCGGTGAACCGCCGGTAGGCCGCCTCCACGTCGCCGTAGGTGGTCTTCGGTGTGAAGGCGAGCCCGGCGCGGTCGGCGTAGGCATCGGCCGTCGGGCGCTGGAAGGCCCACTCGTTCCGGGCGACCAGCGTGAGGATCGAATCCCAGAGCTGCTCCGCGGTCATCCGCCGCAGGACGGGGCCCTCGTACTGAAACGGCGCGCCGCTCGTGGCGTCGTGGACCACCGCCCGTCGCCGCCAGGTGTCGGTCGAGACGAGCACGCGCACGTATTCGCGGAGGTCGAAGTCGAGTTCGAGGACCAGGTCGGTGAGGTGCTCGAGGAGGGCCGGATGCGTCGGCGGATGGTCCTCACGGAAGTCGTCGACGGGCTCCACGAGCCCCGCGCCCATGACCTTCTTCCACATGCGGTTGGCGATCGTGCGGGCGAACTGACGGTTGCCGCGGTCGGTGAGCCAGGCCGCGAACTGCATGCGGCCTTCCGCGTCGGCCGCTCCGGCCGGCACGTCGCCCCACAGCACGGCCGGCCGGACGGGGTCGAACGGCTTCGCGTCGTCGTACTGGTAGTCGTGCGGCAGCTCGAGCGTCCGGGGTGCGAAGCCGACACCCGCGAGGTTCGCGCCGACGAAGAGCCGCAGTCCGTTGTCCACCCTGCCGGCGCGGATGTTCTCGCGGATGGTCTGCTGGAGTTCACGCAGCTGCTTCGCCGTGGCGGCATCGACATCTCCGGCCGCGGCACGGCCCCCCTTGCCGGGCTCGCGCATCCGCGTGCCGGCCGTGAAGGCGGCGAGCTCGTAAAACTGCTTCTGGGTCCACGAGTCGAACGGATGGTCGTGGCACTGGGCGCAGCCGATCTGCGTGCCGAGAAAGACCCTGACCGTGTTGTCGACGTAGGGGAGCGGCATCCCCCTGTCGCGCAGCTGGTAGCCGACGGCGGGATTCTCGAGCAGACGACCGTCGGCCGTCAGCATCTCCCGGACCCACGCATCGTAGGGACGGTTGTCGGCGATCGAACGCTTGACCCAGTCGAGGTAGGGCTCGAAGAAGATGTCCTTCTGCGGCCGCTCGGTGAGCCGGAGGATGTCGGCCCAGAAGTTGTAGAAGTGGCTGACAAAGTCGGGGCTCTCGAGCAGTCGCTCGACGAGATCCTCGCGCTTCGCCGCGCCCTTGGCGTCGAGGAAGGCCTTCGTCTCGTCGAACGTGGGAATCCGCCCGCCGAGTTCGAGATGGGCGCGCCGGACGAAGCCTCCGTCGTCGAGCGGGGGCGACGGCTTCACGCCGCGCTCGTCGCGCTGGGTGGCGAGCATCCGGTCGATCTCGGCGGCGGCGGCGGCCACGGCGGGCCGCCTCGCCCGATCGATCCTCGCGACGTCGAAGGCCGGTCCGCTCGGCGCGGTCATCACGGCCGCCGGCAGTCGCAGGCGAGGCTCGGAATCCCGGGCTGCGGCTCGATCCCGCTTCTTGGTCGCGGTGCCCTGCCTGGGCCGTTCCGCGGAGCGTGCCGGCGACCACCACGCGGCTGTCGCGACGAGGAGCGCGACCCCCAGCCTGACCGCGGTCCGGGGTGGCGACGTGCGCGGCCTCTTGGAGCCCGGCAACGAGTTGAAGCCCGGCGACATCACAGCCGCATTCCCTACCCGGGGTCTCGTGACTCCTCACACGGCGAGTCCACGAACTCCAGAAGAATACCCGTGCGCGACGACGCCGGGCTACGCGGGGCCGTTGATCGGCCGAGGATCGCGGCGGTAGAGTCCCCTTCCGAGCGGCGCGTCATGCCGCGGGGCAGGCGGGCCCGATCCCGGGAACCGACTTCCCAACGCTTCCCAAAACGTCCAAAAGATCTCCCTTTCCCGAGACCACAGGTGCAACCATGCGAGGCGACGAGACGCGGCAGGTGGCGGATGGCACCCTCGTGAGCCGCGAGGCCGCGACGCCCGGGCCGTGTGCACCGGAGCCGGCCGCGACGCCCGCACGGGAGACCGTTTCGCGACGGACTTTCCTCGGCACGGCGGCGGCCGGGGCCGTCGCGCTGCCGACGATCGTGTCGGCGCGGGCTCTCGGGCTCGAACGCGCGGCCGCCGCGAGCGAGCGCGTCACGCTCGGCGTCATCGGGATCGGCAATCGCTGCAAGTACGTGCTCGGCTCGATGCTCGGCCTGCCGGACGTGCAGTGCGTCGCGATCGCCGACGTCCAGCAGTCGCGCCGTGACGCCGGCAAGCAGCAGGTCGACACGCACTACGGCACGGCCGACTGTCGTCTCGAGCACGACTTTCGCGTGCTCCTCGCCCGCGACGACATCGACGCGGTGCTCATCGCGACGGGTGACCGGTGGCACGGGCCGGCCTCGATGATGGCCGCCGAGGCGGGCAAGGATGTCTACAGCGAAAAACCCTGCGGCCTGACGATCGACGTCTGCCAGCGGCTCGCCGCGACGTTCGCCCGCACGGGGCGGATCTTCCAGGCCGGCACGCAGCGCCGCAGCGTGCCGAATTTCGTCGCCGCGGTGCATCTCGCCCGCACGGGCCGGCTCGGACGCCTCCAGCGACTCAACGCCTCGGTGTACCGCCCCGTTCTCGCCAACGACTGGCTGCCGGCGGAGCCGACGCCGCCGAAGGACGTCTGTGACTGGAACCTCTGGCTCGGCACCGCCCCGTGGCGTCCATACAACGCGCAGTACGTCGCGGGCAAGTGGCGGGGCGTCTACGACTTCGACTCCGGCGCGAAGCTCCTCGACTGGGGTGCCCACACGCTCGACCTCTGCCAGTGGGCCGCCGACGCCGACGCCACCACGCCGGTGTCGTACGAGCCGATGGAATCGGGGATCGAGTGCCGCTACGCCAACGGCCTGACCGTGTTCCTCGACTTCCTCGCCGAGCCGTTCGGCAACCGCGGGCCGAACTGGAACACGAAGCTCGGCACCTGCCCGGTGAAGTTCATCGGGGACGAGGCGTGGGTCGAGACCGGCGACGCCGGCGGCACCGACCTGAGCACCGAGTCGCTGCGGCCGGAGGTGCCGCCGGTGGAGAAGACGATCAAGGGCACCGACGTGGCCCTGCACGCCCGCAACTTCATCGACTGCGTGAAGTCGCGGAAGCCAGCCGTGTGCAACGCGGAGGTGATGCGCAAGAGCCACATCGCCTGCCACGCCGCGGCGATCGCGTGGATGCTCGGCCGGAAGCTCGAGTTCGATCCCGTGAAGGAGGAGTTCGTCACGGCGTCGGGGCCGGACCACGAGGCCAACGGGCTTCGCAGCCGCCCGGAGCGCGACCCGTGGGCGTGAAGGACGGTGCCCAGGGGGGCGGATCGATCCCGGGCCTCGCACGCAGGAGCCGGCAGATGTCCGACCCCCGACGAATGCGCATCGGTCGCCGCCTCATCGCGGGGCTCGCGGCTGCCGTCTGGGCGGTGGCGCCCGCCGCGGCCGACGCCGCGCGGCCCAACGTGCTCTTCATCGTCTCGGACGACCTCAACTGCCTGCTCGGATGCTACGGAGACCCCCGCGCGAAGACGCCTCACATCGACCGGCTCGCCGCGCGGGGCGTGCGGTTCGAGCGGGCGTACTGCGCGTTCCCGCTCTGCGGACCGAGCCGCAACTCGTTTCTCACCGGCCTCTACCCCAACACGACCGGCATCCAGGCCAACGCGCAGATCTTCCGGCAGACGATCCCCGAGGCGGTCAGCCTCCCGCAGGCCTTCCGCCGCGCCGGCTTCTTTGCGGCCCGCATCGGCAAGCTCTACCACTACAACGTGCCGAAGTCGGTCGGGACCAACGGGCACGACGATCCGGCATCGTGGGAACTCGAGCTCAACCCGGCGGGGTGCGACCGACTTGTTGAGGAGCCCGACATCTTCACGCTCACGCCGGGTCAGTTCGGCGGCACGCTCAGCTGGTACGCCTCGCCCCGGCCGGACGCCGAGCACACCGACGGCCTCATGGCCGAGGATGCCGCGTGGGTGATCGAGCGGTGCGCCCGCCGCCGCGACCGGCCGTTTTTTCTCGCCGTGGGATTCTTCCGGCCGCACACTCCCTACGTCGCGCCGAAGGAGCCGTGGTTCGGCCTCTACCCGGAGCGGGAGATGCCCGTGGTGACGGGTGTCGCCGAGGATCAGGCGGATCTGCCGCCCGCCGCACTCGGTTCCTACAAAAAGGAGCAGGACGCGCTGACCGACGACCTCCGCCGCCAGGCCCTGCAGGCCTACTACGCGAGCATCAGCTTCATGGACGCGCAGGTCGGCCGCGTCCTCGACGCGCTCGACCGGCATGGACTCGCCGACGACACCGTCATCGTCCTCACGAGCGACCACGGGTACCACGTCGGCGAGCACGGCCTCTGGCAGAAGATGAGCCTCTTCGAGGAGAGCGCCCGCGTGCCGCTGCTCGTGGTCGCGCCGGGCCGCGCACGGCCGGGGGGCGTGGCGCGGGCGCCGGTCTCGCAGGTCGATCTCTTTCCCACGCTCGCCGCCCTCTGCGACGTGCCGGCCCCCGACGCCCTCCAGGGCCAGAGCCTCGTGCCCATGCTCGAGGATCCGACCAGCGAGGGCCGCAACTGGGCGCTCACGCAGGTGGTGCGCGGGTCGGCGCTGGGGCGGATCACGCGCTCGCTCGATGCCGGCGGCCGCGGCAAGCGATTCTTCGGCTACTCGCTCCGCACGCCGCGCTGGCGGTACACGGAGTGGGACGAGGGCCGCGAGGGCCGGGAGCTTTACGACCACGACGCCGATCCGCGCGAGCTCGTGAATCTCGCCGAGCGGCCGGAGCAGGCCGAGCAGGTGGCCGCGCTCGCGCGGCAGCTGCACGACGCCGTGGCGACGACATTGCCCGCCTCGGGTGAGCCCCCCGCCCTCCGCGACGACCTCTGGTCGCCGCTGCTCGTGCCCTGAGGCGCGCGGCGGCAACGCCGCATCCGTCCTACGGCAGCGGCCGGCCGCAGGGATCGAGCGGCGACTCGACGAGCACCTTGTCGGGACCGCCGGCGAGTGCGACGAGATCGGGCAGGTCGTATGCGAGGAGCGCGCCGTGCACCACGTTGACCGCCTGATCGTGGCTGCCGGGCGAGGCGACGACGTCGGCCCATGACGGGACCATGTTGACGAGCCGCACCGACGCGAATCGGTGAGGCTCGAGGGCCGCGGCGTGGAGCGCGGGAATCGCCGCCTCGCCGATCGCGACGAGGTGCACCGGGCGTGTGGGGGGCCGTGCGTCGCCCGCGGTCGCACCGTCGGTCGACAGCCCGTATCCCGCGAGCGCGCGGCAGGCGTGGGAAATGTCGCGGGTCCGCATGCCGACGTACGACGTGCCCAGCAGGTAGGCGAGGAAAATCTCCTGCACGTCGCGACCGAACGAGCCGCGGCCGTAGTCGGCCTTGTGGTGGCCGGTCTCGGTCTCGCCGATCCCGCGCAGCTCGACGGCATGCACGACCTGCCCGCGGCGGACGAGCGCCTCGATCGAGCCCCCCGGACCGGCGTCGGCCTTCATGCTCGTGCCGTGCAGGAAGAGCGTCACCTCTCCGCTCGGCGCCTCCGGCACGAAGACGAGCGCGGGCAGTTCGATGCCAGGCTCCGGTGACAGCACGAGCTTGTCGATGCGGTAGCCGTCGCGGGCCACCGTGCCCACGATACGCGGCGGCGTCGCGGTGCCGTCATCAGGCGGCGACCCGCTCTCCGCGGTCGTCCACATGCCGTCGATCGTCGTGCGCACCAGTGCCCGCCGTTCGTCGGGCGTCCGTCGCGCCCACTCGGCCTCGCGATGCGGTCGGAGAGCCCGCTCCCGTTCCGCGTTGATCTGGAAGACCGAGCGTTCGCCGGGCATGAGCAGCACCTGCCCCTCCGCGGTGCAGGTGAGCTGGGCCTGGTTCCAATCGGGCGGGCTCGCGTCGCGCCAGTCGGTGTCGCTCGGCGGATCGGGGACAAGGGAAGGATCGACCTCGTGGACGACGCGGTCGCCCACCCCGAGCCAGCGGAGCAGGAAGCGGGCCGCCGCCTCGCGCTGCGGCAGGTAGAAGCCATGCGGCAGATCCGCGTCGTTGATGTCGACGCGCTCGGGATACCCGAGCCGCGCGGAGAACACCTTCGCCTCGCGGAACAACTCCCAGGTGCCCTCGATGTCGAACGTCGTGTCGCGTCGGCCGGCACAGATGAGCGTCGGCCTGGGCGCCCGCATGATCACGTAGTCGGCCTCGTCCATCCCGAAGGCGAGCTGGCCGAAGATGTTCTGCTCGGCGTCCTGCGCGCCGCTTTTCGAGATGAGCCGCCGAAACGTGGTCAGGTAGCAGGCCGGGGCCGCCGCCACGATCCGGTCGTCGAGGGCCATGAGGTACGACGTGAGCGTGCCGCCGCCGGAGTTGCCGGTGCAGCCGATGCGATCGGGGTCGACCTCAGGGCGGCTCTGGAGGTAATCGATCGCGCGCATGCCGTCCCAGATCCGGTACTGGGCGACGTTGCTGCCGAGGAGGATGCAGCCGATGCCCATCGCCGTGTGCTCGGTGGTGCAGAGGTGGCGGACGCGCGGGTGCGGGACCGGCAGGTTCGGTGCGGCCTGGAAGTGCGTGTGCTCGCGCTCGAAGTCGAGCATCTGGTAGCGCTCCCCCTGGCCGATCGGGTCGTAACAGAGGGCGACGACGCCGTTCCTGGCGAGGAGGATGCACATGCTCTGGTAGGCCGCCGCCGCCTTGCCGTCGTGACTGTGTCCGCAGGGCACGATCACGCCGGGATGCGGGCCCGTCCCGGCGGGAAGGTAGAGACTCGCCGTGACGTGATGCCGCGGACGACTCGCGAAGATCACCTTTTCGACGCGGTATCCCCTGCCCTCGAGGCGGCCGACGGTCCGTGCCTCGAGCGGCGTGCGCTCGGGCAGGCCGCCGAGCTGCCGCAGGAAGAAGGCGCGACGGTCCTGCTGCCAGCCGGCGAGTTCGGCACGCGTGCGCAGGGCGGCGAGCCGCGTCCGTCGCCCATCGTCGTGCCGCTCCATCCGCCGCACGAGCCAGCGCTCGAGCATCCGGCCGGGCTCGCCGCCTTCTGCCGACGCCGTGAGCACGGTGAGGTCGTCTTCGGCGGCCGCGACGCGGGCCGCGATGGCCGACCACGTCGTGACGGCGACCACGAGCGGGAAGGCCAGCCGATGCGTCAGGGTGATCGAGGTCATCGGGTGTCGCCGCCGGTCACGGCGTCCTGCACGATCCCGCTACCATACCACCCGGCCCCGACGTCCAGGCTCCACGATCGGCGAGCACGCGCGGGCGGTCGCTTCCGTCACCCACATGAGGTGATCCACCGATGCATCGCATCCTTTTTCCCGCCCTCGTGTGCGCTGCCTTCGCGGCGGTCGCAGGACGGCTCGACGCCGCGACCGTCGAACTGCCCGCGACGATGGACAACTCGATCGTGATGGTGGGCGGCGAGTGGAACGACAACGCGGGCGGGGCGGGCCGCATTCGCATCAAGGGCAACCAGCACATCGTCGCCATGGCCTTCGACACGTCGGCGGTCGCCGGGCGACGGGTCGAGAAGGCCACGCTCGTCTGCCATCAGGGGGCGGAGACGATCGCCGGCGTCACGATCTCGACGATCGCCGCGGCCTGGGACGAGCACGCCTCCACCGCCCTCACCGCCGGCCGCGATGGCCTGGCCGGCTGGGGCCACACGGGCGGTCGCTTTCCGGCCGTCTGCGGCGGCAATGCGTTCACGCTCGTGCACCGCTCGACCTCGCAGCCTCGCGACGGCCGGTATCACTGGGAGGTGCCGCCCGACATGGTGCACGCGTTGGCGCTCGGCATCGCCCATGGGCTCGCCATCCACGAGCACGACGCCGACTACGGTCGGAATCCGACGATCTTCTCGCGCGAGCAGTCGGGCAAAAAGCCGGTGCTCATCGTCGAGGTCGGCGCGGGGGCCGACGAGACCGCCGAGCCTGCCGGGCGCCCCACCCTCGTCGACTCCGGCCTCGCCTCCGCCGTGCTCGAGGTCACGGCTCCGGCGAACGGCTTCGCGTACGAGGTCACCGTGGGAGGCCGGCGCGTCGGCCAGCACAACGTGCCACTGGTCCGGCCGGGTCGGGTCCAGCGCATCCTCGTTCGCGATCTGCCCGCGGAGGTCGTCGGTGCCGAGCGGCACGACGTGGAGATCGTGACGCTGAGCCGCACGGGGGCCCGCTCGCGCCCGGCGACGTTCACCGGCGCGCTGTTCCGCAGACGACCGCCGAGCCTCGAGTCGGCGCTCGGCGATGCCCGGGCGACGGGCACTCGGCGTCCGGAACCTCCCCGCGCCGCTGCGGCGACCGGCGGGGCGCTCTCGGGCATCGACGTGATCCCCGTCAGCGACAAGTACGACGCCTCCGGAACGCCCGTGGGAGAACTCCCCGCGGACTATCGTGTCGACAACGCGATCTTCGACGGCCGTGAGGTGCGCCTGCAGGCGGCGGCCGGCGAGGTCGTCGGCTTCCAGGTGCTCCTGCGAGGCTCCGGCGCGGTCTCGGTGGTCGCCCCGTTCCCTGAGACGGGATGGCGCGTCGATCTCCACGAGGCGCGGCCGGTTCCCGCGCAGGGGCGGCTGATCCCCGATCCGCTCGTGCCGCTCCCGACGCCGCTGCGGCTGCGGCCCGACGCCGACACGGTCGTCGTAGCGGACGTGTTCGTGCCTTTCGAGGCACGCGCCGGGATCGTGCACGGCGCGATTGCGCTCTCGGATGGGCGACGACTGCCCGTCACGGTGGAGGTGCTGCCGTGGGCGCTGCCGCGGCGGGCCACCTTTCTCTGCGAGATGAACAGCTACGGCCTGCCGGACCGGGTGGAGGAGTACGAGTCGCTCCAGCGGGTCGCGTACGACCACCGCACCCACGTCAACATCCTCCACTACTCGCACGGCACCGCGGCGCCCGGCGCCCGCAAGAGCCAGCTCGACATGCGGCTGCGTTCGGGCCGGCGGATGGACAATCGGCGCTACGACGCCATCGCGCCGGGAGCCACGTCCGGGTTCTGGGACGACTTCGCGGAGGCGTTCGGCCCCGTGCTCGACGGCAGCCTGTTCGCCGACGGGCATCGGGGGCCCGTGCCGGTGCCCGGCTTCTATCTCACGTTCCACGAGAGCTGGCCGCTCAATTGCCGCGCGTATTTCGATGGCGATCCCGACGCGTACGAGGCGTTTCGCGCGACGCCCGAGTATGCCGGCACGTGGGTGGCGATCCTCGAGGACTTCACGCGCGAGGCGGCGCGACGCGGCTGGACCGACGCCGGCTTCCAGGTGTATCTCAACAACAAAGGGTCGCTCGACGACCCGCAGAAGTCCCCCTGGATCCTCGACGAGCCGACGAGTTTCTGGGACTACCGGGCCCTCTCGTACTTCGGCGGGCTCGCCGACCGGGGCCGCGCCGCCGTGCCCGACGTGCGGGTCGATTACCGGATCGACATCTCGCGCCCCGAGTTCTGTCGCGGGCAGCTCGACGGCCGGCGTGATCTCTGGGTGGTGTCATCCGCGGCCTTCGCCACCCACCGCCGCCTCGTCACCGATCGGATGGCGGCGGACGGGCTCGAGGCCTGGGTGTATGGCACGGCGAACCATGTCCACGACTCGAACCGGGCGATCGAGGCGTGGGTGCTCGACGCGTGGACGTCCGGCGCGAGCGGGGTCGTGCCCTGGCAGACCGTGGACAAGTCGGGACGTGCCCTCACCGAGGCCGATCAGCTCGGTCTCTTCATCTTCGATCGTGATGCCGACGGGCACACGAGCGTGCGTCACTCCCTGCGGCTCAAGGCCTTCCGCGAGGCGGAGCAGCTCGTCGAGCATCTCGCGCTGCTCGAGGCGCGGCTGGGCTGGGTGCGCGAAGAGACCCGGGCCTTCGTGCGGCACCACGTCGATCTGGCCGGCTCCGTCGCGCAGGCTGATGCCGACGACGCCGGGACCCCCGGCTTCACCGCGCTCTCGGCGACTCGGCTCGCAGCCCTGCGGGAGGCCACGCTCGATCTCCTGCGGCGCGCTCCCGCGACCGCCGCGGAGCAGTGAGCGATCGGCGGGGGGCATGACGGGCCACCGGCGTGACGTCCACCGTTGACAAGACACGTGCGCGAGACACGCTCAGGAGACGAGGCGAAGGGGGTCGGCGAACGCTCGACGAGCGTGCGGCCGCCGCGGCCGTAGCGAGGAGACGTTTGCCGCCCCCGAGCCGGCGCCCCACGGATGCCGGATGCGTCTCAGGTCGGGGCGGAAGTGAGCCGGATCGCGGCTGGGGAGAGGCTGCTGTCGCACGCGGTTCCTTCCCAGAACTGCCGTGCATCCTCGACGGCCTGATGGCCACCCGCCGCGGCGCCGGTGACGAGCGGGCCGGTCCATCGCTCCGCCACGCGTCCGACGGCGACGACCGGCAGGGTCAACGTGAATCCGACGATCGCGCCCCCCGCATAGACCGTCTCCCCGAGCGCACGGCCCACCTCGCTGAAGCTGCTGCGACGCAGCCGCACCGCCGACGGCTCGATCGCCGCCACCTTGCCCTCGTCGCGCAGGCGCCGCTCCTGGAAGAAGCGCACGGCAGCCTCGCCGGCGATCCGCACGAACGTGCGATCGCCGATGAAGCCGATCATCCCGCCGATCACCGGGATGCGGCTGACCAGCTCGTCGGCGAGTTCGTCGGCCAGCACGTCGCGGCCGGCGGCGGCGGCGATCTCGTCGACATCGAGGCCGGCCGCGTCCGGGGTGTCGAGGGCCGCATGCATCCGCTCGAGCACGGCGTTGCGTCGCGACGACGTCTCGACGAGCGCGAGTTCGAGCACGTCGAGGAGGACCGCCCGGTCGAGCGGTCGATCGAGCGGATATCCGTAGCAGCGACCCACGCGCGTGATCGTCGCCATGGCGGTGACGAGCTGGAAGGGAAGGCGCCCGACGAAGGCGCTGCGGAGCTGCCGGATGAGCAGGCCCCGACTCGCACTGAGCCGCTCCGCGTTGCGAATGGCCTGCGCGGCGAGCTCATCACACGCCTCGAGGGGCATGGTCCGACGGGTCCGGATGTCGTGGTCCGGGTCCGCCTTCACGCCAGACCCACGGCCGGACTTCGTGTCGGCCAGGCGATTCAGGAGATGGATCGCCTGTCGCACCACCTCGCTCGGCACGACGCGCTTCACGCCCCATGAGATGGGCAGCGCGACGAGCTCGACAGCCTGGGTCAGGAGGCTCGGCTCCGTGCTCTTCCACCGCGCGATCTCTTTGACCTGTTCCGCCTCGTAGGGCGTGAGCGCTCGGCCGCTCCGGTGGGCGTGCGGCATCGACCCATTCGTATCGCGGGGGGCGTGGGGCATGACGGTGACTCGGCGGTGGTGAACGGCCGGGCGGGATCGCGGCACGGAGCCGGGGGCCGCGTGGCCGTGAGTCTACCCAGGCGGCGTGCCGCCCGGTGACGACTCCGGGACCTCGGGGGCAGTTTGCTACGCTTCGCTACCTTCCTCCTGAGACTCCTGCCTCCGAACCCGACGCCGAGATGACCGAACTCGCCAAGCAATACGACCATCGGGCGGCCCAGGCGCGCTGCCGTGCCCTCTGGGATGCCGGCCGCTTCTGGCACGCCGAGCCGGAACCGCCCGGCATGGTCCCCGCCAGGCCGGTGTTCTCGATCGTCATCCCGCCCCCCAACGTCACCGGAGCGCTGCACCTGGGCCATGCCCTCAACAACCCGCTCCAGGACATTCTCGTGCGGGCCCGGCGGATGCAGGGCTGCCTCACGCTCTGGATGCCGGGCACCGATCACGCGGGGATCGCCACGCAGGCGGTCGTCGAGCGGCGACTGCTCGAGGAGGAGAAGCTCTCGCGCCACGACCTCGGTCGCGACGCGCTCGTGCAGCGAATCTGGGCGTGGAAGGAGCAGTACGAGCGGCGCATCCTCGGGCAGCTCCGCGACCTCGGCGCGTCCTGCGACTGGGACCGCACGCGGTTCACGCTCGACGAGCGGTGCGCGGCGGCCGTCCGCGAGGCCTTTCTCCGCCTGTTCAGGCAGGGGCTCGTGCGCCGCGGCAAGCGGCTCGTGAACTGGGACACGTTCCTGCAGACGGCCGTCAGCGACGACGAGGTCTTCCACGAGGAGGTGAAGGGTCACTTCTGGCACATTCGCTACGACGTCATCGAGCCGCGGGCCGGCGAGCCGGCGAGCGTCACCGTCGCGACGACACGGCCCGAGACGCTCCTTGGCGACACGGCCGTCGCCGTGCATCCCGCGCCGGCGGCCGCGCTCGACGCGGCGGAGCGCGAGATGCGCGCAAAACGGGCCGCGGCGCCAGCGAAGGAGCAGGCGGCGCTCGACGCCGCCCTCGACGACCTGGCGGAGCGGCGTCGCGACCTGCTCCCGGTGCTCGAGACGCTCGCGGCGATGGCCCGCGACGGGCGGCAGGTGCGGCTGCCGCTGCTCGGCAGGGGGATTCCGCTGGTCGCCGATGAATGGGCCAAGCCCGAGATGGGCAGCGGCTGCGTGAAGATCACACCCGCCCACGATCCGAACGACTACGACGTGGGCCGCCGCCGCGGGCTCGCCATGATCAACATCCTCAACCCGGACGGCACGCTCAACGCGGCGGCCGGTCCCTACGTCGGGCTCACGATCCGCAAGGCGCGTGAACGCGTGGTGGCCGATCTCGAGGCGGCCGGCCAGCTCGAGCGGGTCGAGGACCGGGTCATCGATCTCGCGCACTCCGACCGTTCGAAGACGCCGATCGAGCCCTACCTCGCCGACCAATGGTTCATTCGGATGGAGGAGCTCGCGCAGCCGGCGATCGACGCCGTGGCCGGCGGGCGGATCCGGATCGTGCCGGAGCGCTACGCGAAGGGCTACCTCGACTGGCTCTCGGAGAAGCGCGACTGGCCCGTGAGCCGCCAGCTCTGGTGGGGGCATCGGATTCCGATCTGGCACGTGGAGCACGTGCCAGAGTCGGCGCTGGCGGCGGCCTTCGCGGGCCGCGACGACGTGGCGTGGCAGGCCGCGGGTGACGACGGCTGGTTCGTCTGCACGAGCCGGGAGACGCTCGGCGTGGACGAGGTGGCGGGACGGCCCCTCGTGCAGGATCCCGACGTGCTCGACACGTGGTTCTCCTCCGCCCTGTGGCCCCACTCGACGCTCGGCTGGCCGGCGGCGACGGCCGAGCTCGCGCGGTTCTATCCGACGACGTCGCTCGTCACGAGCCGTGACATCCTCACGCTCTGGGTCGCACGGATGGTGATCATGGGCGTGTTCGACACCGGCGAGATCCCGTTCCGGGAGGTGTCGATCCACCCCAAGATCCTCGACCGCTACGGCGAGACGATGAGCAAGAGCAAGGGCAACGGCGTCGATCCCGTCGACGTCGTCGAGTCGCTCGGGGCCGACGCGCTGCGGTTCGCCCTGGCCGGAATGGCGACCGAGACGCAGGACGTGCGGATGCCGGTCGATTTCCAGTGCCCATCCTGCGGCCACCTCGTCGAGCAGACCGTGCAGAACCGCACGAAGCCCCGGCTCGACTGCCCGAAGTGCGCGGCGGCATTCCGGACGCAGTGGGCGACGACGGCGGCCGACCTCGCCCTGCCCCGCGGCCCTGCCGTGAGCGAGAAGTTCGAGGCCGGCCGCAACTTCTCCAACAAGCTCTGGAACGCCACGCGGTTCGTCCTCATGCACCTCGAGGGGTTCTCCGGCGGACGCCTCGCGCGGGACGAGGTGCTCTCCGAGGCCCCGCTCGAGGACCGCTGGCTCGCCAGCCGGCTGGCGAGCGTCAGCCGCGAGGCCTCGCGGGCGATCGATGAGTATCGCTATGCGGAGCTCGCGCGCGTGCTCTACGGCTTCGCGTGGGACGAGTTCTGCAGTGCCTACCTCGAGCTGTGCAAGTCACGGCTCGCCGACCCAGCGACCCGCGACCGCGCCCGGGGAATGCTGCTGCTCGGCCTCGACACGATCCTGCGGCTGCTCCATCCGATCATGCCGTTCGTCACCGAGGAGATCTGGCAGCACCTGCGCGAGGCGGCCGGCGGCCGGCGCATGCCGTGGGACGACGCCACGAAGCCGCTGCCGGAGTCGATCATGATCGCCACGTGGCCCCTCGTGCCGGAGGACTGGATCGACGCCGACACCGAGGAACGCTTCGGGACGTTCCTGGCCCTGCTCGGCGCCCTCCGCGAGATCCGCGCGCGGCAGAACGTCCCGCCCCGCACCCGCGTGCCGGTGGCGATTCGCGCGTCGGCCGGGCAAGCCGACCTGCTGCGGCCGATGGTGCCCGCCATCGAGTCGATGGCCGTCGTGAGCGTGACGGCGCTCGGCGTGGATGCGAGTGGAGCCGTCGGTGCCGCAACCGCGGCCGTTCGTGGGTGCGACGTGTTCGTCGACGTCGCGGAACTCGTGGACGTGGAGGCCGAGGTCGCCCGTCTCGACAAGGAACTGGTGAAGATCGAAGGATTCATCGAGGCCAAGCGGCGCAAGCTCGCGGACGCCACGTTTACGCAGCGGGCGCCGGCACCCGTCGTCCAGAAGGAGCGGGAACAGCTCGCGGACCTCGAGTCAAGGCTCGCCAACGGACGGGCCGCGCTGGCAGAACTCCGGACTCGCCGGGCCTCGCCCGGCTGAGGCACGGCGTCGGGCGGCGTGCTGCTTTTTGGGGTAGACTCCGGGCTGGTGTGGGCGGACGCAGCAGGGCGGACGCGTCAGGCCCGTCCCCCACCGGTGGAGTCGTGTCGATGAGCGTGCAAATGGAACTCTCGCGGATCATCATCAGCGAGATCAACGATCAGCAGGTGGTCTATCTCAAGGAGGTCGAGGGGGACCGGACCTTCCCGATTCTCATCGGTCTCTTCGAGGCGACGAGCATCGACCGCCGCGTGAAGCATCACCAGGCGCCTCGTCCGCTGACCCACGATCTTCTGGTGGCGGCCGTCGAGTTGCTTGGCGGGACGTTCCAGGACGTCGTGATTTCCGAGCTCAAGGAACACACCTACTTCGCCGTCATCCGGGTGCTCAAGGACGGCGAGGTCGTCGAGATCGACGCCCGCCCCTCGGACGCGATCGCCGTGGCGGTGACGTGCGAGCCCAACCTGCCGATCTACGTGGCGGAGGAAGTCCTCGAGGACGTCCTCGGCTGAGCCGATCCTCGGGCTTCCACGTCGGCGGCGGGCCTCAACCTTGCAGCGGTGCCGAGCCGCTGCATACGCTCAAGGCGTCTGGTCGGGGGGTCCGCACGTGGGCGAGATCTCGTGCCCGCGCGCTTCGTACCACTTGCTACCACAGCTTGAGTGGGATGCGGCACGCCGGTCGCACGGCTCACGGGGTCGGTTACGGCCGGCGGCGTTCCCGCCGCCGGTGCGCGAATCGACGCCCGGTCGGGTGAGGGGGCACGGCAGCGGGTCGCGACGGGCGCGGTGCTCCCGGACGGCACCTATCGCGTGGACTACGGGGCGTGGCCGGGTCTCGAGCCCGGACCGTGCCGCATCGAGATCACCCACGTGGCCGGTGCGTCGGGTCAGCCGCTGGCGACCGGGGAGCAGGGTCTCGTGGACGCCGCGAAGGCGACGGCGCGACATCGGCACGTGTCGTTCGAACGCACGCTCGTCGCCGGGGAGAATGCCGTCGATTTCGAACTCGACGACGGTGCGCCGATCGAGACGCGCTGACGGCCGGGCGATCAGAGCCCGAAGGCGCGGCGGAGGACGGCGAGCGACCGTTCGCCATGTTCGGCGGCGACGACGACGTTCAGGCGCACCTCGCTCGTGCTGACGAGGTCGATATTGATGCCGGCGTCGGCGAGCGGCTTGAAGAGCCGGTCGGCCACGCCGGCGTGGCTGCGGATCCCGACGCCCGTGATGGACAGCTTGGCCACGTTGGGCACGTCGGCCATGGTCGCGCCGCGTGACGCCGCGATCCCGCGGGTCACGTCGGCCGCCCGGGCCGCATCGGCGCTCGGCACCGTGAAGGATATCTCGGCGCGGCCCTCCCGCGGGTGGCTCTGCACGATCATGTCGACGAACAGGCCCGCACGGCCGACCTCGGCGAAGACATCGGCGGCCACGCCCGGAGTGTCGGGAAGGTCGATCAGGGTCAAAAGCGCCTGCGACGAGTCGAGGACACAGTCCTCGATCGCGAGGTCCTCCATCCCCTCGAGCCGCCGCACCACCTCGAGCGCGCTCGGCCGCGGCCCGTGGCCATCCACCGCCTCGTCCACCTCGCCGGCGGTCGGCTGCTCGAGGGCGAACGCCGCATGCACCGCCGCCACGGCCGCGGCGCCGTCGGCACGGTCGACGAGGGCCGAGATCTTGATCTCGCTCGTCGTGATCATCCGCACGTTGATGCGGGCGTCGGCCAACGCGCGGAACATGCGTCCCGCCACCCCTTCCTCGCGGGCCATGCCCACGCCGACCGCCGAGACCTTCGCCACCTCGTCGTCGTGCGACACGCCCGTCGCTCCGAGGGCGGCGGCGACCCGGCGGGTGCGTTCGAGCGCCGCGGGCAGGTCGTCGCTCGGCACGGTGAAGGAGATGTCGGCGCGTCCCCCCTGTCCCACGTTCTGGACGATCATGTCGACCGCGATGCCCGAGGCGGCGAGCTCGGAGAAGAGCGCGTGGCTGGAGCCCGGCTGGTCCGGCACGTTCTCCAGCGTGATGCGGGCCTCGTCCTTGGCGAGGGCGACCCCGCTTGCCGGCCGCGGCTTGGCCCTGTCGGCCGGGAGGATCATCGTGCCCGGGACGTCCCGGAAGCTCGACCGCACGAGCACCGGCACACCGAACTTCTTCGCGAACTCGATCGACCGCGAGTGCATGACACCCGCGCCGAGGCTCGCCAGTTCGAGCATCTCGTCGTAGGCGATCGACGACAGGCGGCGCGCCGCCGGCAGGACCCTCGGGTCGGTGGTGTAGACGCCGTCCACGTCGGTGTAGATCTCGCAGCGGTCCGCCCCGAGCACGGCCGCGAGCGCGACGGCCGTCGTGTCCGAGCCGCCACGGCCGAGCGTCGTGATGTTGCCGTGCTGGTCGATGCCCTGGAATCCGGCGGCGATGACGATCGCGCCGCCGGCGAGGAGCTTCTGCACGTGGTCGGTCGAGATCGACTGGATGCGGGCCTTCGTGTGGGTCGAGTCGGTGCGGATGCCGACCTGCGCGCCGGTGAGGCTCACCGCCTCGTATCCGGCGGCCTGCACCGCCATCGCGAAGAGCGCCACGCTCACCTGTTCGCCCGTCGAGAGGAGCATGTCCATCTCCCGGGCGTTCGGCCGGTCGGTGATCGCCCGCGCGAGGTCGACGAGGTGGTCGGTCTGGTGGCCCATGGCGCTGACGACCACGACGACGCGGTCGCCCGCCACGTGCCGCGCGATCGCCTTCTGCGCGGCGGCCTTGATCTTCTGTGGATCGGCGACGCTCGTGCCGCCGAACTTCTGGACGACGAGGGCCATCGGTGTCCTTTCGTGCCCCGGATCACCGGGAGGGACCGGACGCGGACGCCCGCGCCGTGTCGAGGAAGGTGCCCATGAGTCGCCAGCCCGGCAGGATCGCATCGCCGGACGCCGCGGCCTCGATCTCGTCGTACGACGCCCGGCCGTTCGCCCGCACGCCGGAGCCCGCCATCACGTAGGGCACGGCACCGCGCGAATGCGTCTTGGTCGCGAGAAATGTCGGATGGTCGGGGCAGACGAGGATGCGGTGCTCGGTGCCGGTGAGGTGCTTCGCCACCGGCACGACGATCTTGGCGTCGATCTCCTCGATCGCCCGGACCTTGGCGGCGACATCCCCCTGGTGGCTCGCCTCGTCTGGAGCCTCGACGTGCACGCATACGAGGTCGCTCGTCGTGAGCTCCTCGATCGCCGCCCGTCCCTTCGCCGCGTAGTCGGTGTCGAGCCAGCCGGTGGCGCCGACCACCTCGCGACGCTTCCAGCCCGCCAGTGCCCCGAGTCCGCGGAGGAGGTCGACCGCCGTGATCATGGTCGCCGAGACGCCGTAGCGATCGGTGAACGGCTCCATCGACGGGGCACGTCCCACGCCCCAGAGCCAGACGTGCGTCGCCGGCCGCTTGCCGGCCGCGATCCGGGCCCGGTTCACCGGATGATCGGCGAGCCATGCCGCGCTCCGGGCCATGATCTCCGTCAGCAGGCGGCTGCCCGTGCCACGCGGGAACGCATCGGCCACCGGCTTGTCCATCAGGTCATGGGGCGGCGTGGTCCGCAGATCGGCGCCCAGCGGGGAACCGCCGGCCACGGCGGCCTGTGCCGCACAGGTGTCGCCGCCGCGGTAGAGCAGGAGATTGCGATAGCTCACGCCCGGAACAAACCGCCAGGCGGCCGCGAGCGCCGGGAAGTCGGCGGCGAGCCCGGCCTGTGCCGACGCGAGGAGTGCGGTCGCCTCGGCGGTCGAGACATGCCCCGCGGTGAAGTCCTCCATGACACGGTCGCGCACCGTGACGAGATTGCAGCGGACCGCCCAGTCGTCGGGTCCGAGCGTGATGCCCTGCGCGGCCGCCTCGAGGGGCGCGCGGCCGGTGAAGGAGACCAGCGGGTCGTAGCCGATGAGGCTCATGCACGCCACCTCCGAGCCGGGCGGCAGCGAGTCGGGCACGTGGTTCGTGAGCCCGACGCGGCCGGCGACGGCGAGCGCGTCCATGCCCGGCGTGCGGGCGGCCTGGAGCGGCGTGCGTCCCTCGAGCGCCGCCTGCGGCTGATCGGCCGCCCCGTCGGGAATGACGATGACGTGTTTCATGGTTTGAGTCGGTGAAGCGCTCTGGAAAACGATGGGGCGGGGGCTCACCCGCGCGGTGAGGCTGCGGACGCAGGCTGACCGTCGTCGAGCACGGGCAGGCAGACGCCCGTCCCCCGCACCGTGGCCGACCGCTCGATGGCGGCGAGGGCCTCCGCCATCGCGTTCGATCCGCAGTGGTGCGTCATGATGATGAGCGGGACGGCGGCACCGGCGGCGTCGCCGTTGCCCGCCGCCTCGTGCTGGATGAACGACGCGATCGAGATGCCGTGCTGCCCGAGGATGCCGGCGATCTCGGCGAGCACGCCCGGCCGGTCGACGACCGGAATCCGCAGGAAGCGGCGCTCGTGCGTCTCGACGCCGCCGATGCGTGCCGCCGGGCTGTCCACGTCGAGCACGCCGGTGGTGCGGAACGTGATCGCGGCCCGTCCGACGACCGTGTCGATGATGTCGGCGACGACGGCCGAAGCGGTCGGCATCTGCCCGGCCCCGAGGCCGTGAAAGAACATCCGACCGACGGCGTCGCCCACAAGGCTCACGGCGTTGTACGCGCCCCGCGTCTCCGCCAGCGGGGTGCCCAGCCGGACGAGCGCCGGCGAGACCCGCAGCGCGAGCGGGCCGGGGGCGGCGTCATCCCCCGTGCGGGCAGCGACGGCGACCAGCCGGATGCGGTAGCCGAGCTCGCGGGCGCACGTGATGAGCCCGAGGTCGATTCCCTCGATGCCGGTGCGCGGGATTTCCCCCCATGGCACCCACGCGCCGAACGCGAGGTGCGCGAGAATCGCGAGCTTCTGCGTGGCGTCGGTGCCGTCGACGTCCATCGCCGGGTCGGCCTCGGCGAAG
>CAIWZS010000351.1 GCA_903917235.1 uncultured Planctomycetaceae bacterium
AGTCATGGGAAACGATCCGGCATGGTCGGTTCCTACCATTTTCGGCGCGTTCGGCCACGAACCGGCAGCGCGGTCGACGCGCATCCGAAGGATCGGTGCTTCAAACGTCTCTTTCAACGTCTATGCTGGACGGTATCGCTTCCTTCGGGGGCGATCAACGCGAGGCGTCCATGAAGACCCGAGCGCATGAAATACCAGCCGGCCGCCACCGTGACACGCGGTCACGCGGCCACCGCATCGGCGGGGCGATCGTCTGGATCACCGTCGCCTGTGCCTGGGCGGCTGCGGCCCGCGGCGAACCGGCCCCGGCCGACGCGGCGTTCTTCACCGACCGCGTCCTGCCGATCCTGCGCGACCGCTGCTTCGGCTGCCACGCGCACGACACGGAGACGAGCGGCGGACTCGCACTCGACGTGCGCTCCGGCTGGGAGCGCGGCGGCAGGTCGGGGCCGGCCGTCGTGCCGGGCAAACCCGCGGAGAGCCTGCTCGTGGCTGCCGTGCGCCGCATGACGGCCGACCGCGCGATGCCTCCCGACGAGCCGCTTCCCGATGCCGAGGTGGCGACGCTCGTCGAGTGGGTGACCCGCGGCGCGCCCGATCCGCGCACGACGACCGCCGCCGATGCCTGGGAGAACCTTTACGCCGAGCGGCTGCGGTGGTGGAGCCTCGCGCCCGTGGCACGACCGGCGCCGCCGACCGTGCGCGACGCGGCGTGGCCGCGCACCGACGTCGACCGGTTCGTGCTCGCGCGGCTCGAGGCCGAGGGCCTCGTCCCCGCTGCCGAGGCCGCGCCCGCGACGCTCGCCCGCCGGCTCGCGCTCGTCCTCACCGGTCTGCCACCCGAGCCGGCCCTCGTCGCCGCGTATCTGCGCGATCCCTCCCCTGCGGCCTACGACCGGCTCGTCGAGACCCTCCTCGAAAGTCCGCACTACGGCGAGCGGCAGGCCCGCCATTGGATGGACGTCGTGCACTATGCCGATACCCACGGCTACGAGTGGGACGCGCCCGCCAAGAACGCGTGGATGTATCGCGACTACCTCGTGCGGGCGTTCAACGCCGACGTGCCGTTCGACCGGCTCGTCATGGAACAGATTGCCGGCGACCTCATCGAAACGCGGGTCGATCCCGTCACGGGACTCGACGAGGCGCTCATCGCCCCGATGGCCCTGCGCATGGGCGAGCGGCGGCATGGCGACAGCGCCTCGATCGACGGCGTCACCGAGGAGAACGTCGGCGACATGATCGACACCGCCACGAAGGCCTTCCTCGGCACGACGGTGGGCTGCGCCCGCTGCCATGACCACAAGCTCGACGCGGTGGCCCAGGCCGACTATTACGCGCTCGTCGGCGTGTTCCTGAGCTCGCGATGGAGCGTGCGCTGCGCCGACACGACCGACCCGAACGAGGCGGTCATCGCCGACCTGCGCCGGATCAAGGAGGGGATGCGGCCGCTCCTCGCGGCGCACTGGCTCGCCCAGCGCGACGCCGTCGCCGAGAAGGCGCGAGCGACGGCGGTGGACGAGAAGGTCACCGGCATCCCGGACGCACTCGCCGGCTGGCTGCGGCTGCCCGCCGAGCGGCATCCGCCGGCCGACGCCTTCGCCACCGAGCGCCGCACCCGCACCGAGCACAACCAGAAGCATCTCACGCTGCTGGCCGACCTCACGACCGGCGACGACGCGCAGGCCGGCGGCTGGCGCTGGGAGGGATTCGGCATGCGGCACGGCCTCGCGCGGGACGGCGAGATCATCGTGGCCGACGAGGGCGATGCCGCGGTGGCGCACCTCGTGCCCGCGGGCCGCTGGTCGCATCTCTGGTCGATGCGGCTGGCCGGCGCGTTCCGCAGCCCCGAGCTCTTCGCGCGGCCGCCGCGCACGTTTTCCGTCGGGGTCGGCAGCGGCCTCAAGGCGTCGTGGGCTCCGCTCGTCGACCGGGCCTTCCACTCCGAGCGGCTCAACACCGGCGCGTATGCCCCGGGCTCATGGCTCACGTTCACCGCGGGCAGTTTCAGCCGGCTCACCGGCCCGGCCGACACGGCCGACCGGCGGGTGTCCTTCGAAATGGCCACGAAGGCGCTCGACAACTATTTTCCGCCGCGGACCAACTACGGCCGCTCGGAGGCGGAGGTGGCCGATCCCCGGTCGTGGATCGGTGCCACGAAGGTCTACGAGCACGCCGCGGGGCAGGCCCCGCGCGACGAGCTCGGCCGGTTCGCACCGCTCTTCGTCGGGGATGCCGCGACGTCCTGGCAGGGTGATCGCGGCGCGCTCGCCGGCCGGATCGCCGATCTCGTGGTCGCGGCGGTCGTGCGATGGCGGGACGGCGCGTGCTCCGGCGACGACGTGCTCGTGATCAACGAGGCGCTCAAGGAGACGTGGCTCGACGCCGCGGCGCCGGCCGGCTCGCCGCTGGCCGCGCTCGTGGCCGACTACCGCGCCGCCGAGAAGCGGATCGTGCCCGACCGCGTGGTCGGCTCGATGGCCGACTGGCGGGAGGGAGCCGACGCGCGGCTGGCGATCCGGGGCGTGCCCGACGACCTCGGCGAGGCCGTGCCGAGGGGCACCATCCGCTTCCTCCGCGATACGATCCCCGACAGCGATGCGTTCACGCCCCCGGCCGGCACGAGCGGCCGGCTCGAGTTCGCCCGGAGCATCGTCGATCCGCGCAACCCGCTCACGGCGCGGGTCTGGGTCAACCGCGTCTGGCTCCACCTCTGCGGCGAGGGGCTCGTGCGCACGCCCGACGACTTCGGTCACCTCGGCGAGCCGCCGGTCCACGGCCCGCTCCTCGACCACCTCGCGAACCGGTTCGTCGAGGAGGGCTGGTCCACGAAGAAGCTCGTGCGCGAGATCGTGCGGTCGGCGACCTGGCGGCAGGCGAGTGCCGCCCGGCCGGAAAACCTGGCCGTCGATCCCGAGAACCGGCTCTGGCACCACCATCCCCGGCGGCGGCTGGAGGCCGAGGCGATCCGCGACTCGATGCTCGCCGTCTCCGGCCGGCTCGATCGCACGCTCGGCGGCCCGCCGATCGACCCGCACCGCGCGAAAGAGGACCCGGCCAAGCGGCTCGTGAGCGGGCCTGTGGACAGCCACGGCCGCCGCAGCATCTACATCAAGATGACGCTCATGGAGCCGCCGCGGTTCCTCGCCGTATTCAATCAGCCGCTGCCGCGCGTCACGGTGGGGAAGCGCGACCGGTCGACCGTTCCGGAGCAGGCGCTCGCGCTGTTGAACGATCCGTTCGTGGCGGCGATGGCCGAAGCCTGGGCCTCGCGGACCGTCGCCACCGCGCCCGAGAGCGCCGCTGCCGGCGCCGCGTCGATGCTCACCGCGGCATTCGGCCACGAGCCCGACACCGAGCGCGTGCACCGGCTCGTGACGGTGGCCGAGGCGTGCGGGCTGGCCCGCGGCGTGCCGTCCGACGCGCTGGCCGCATCGACCGCCGTCTGGAAGGACGTCGCCCACGCGATCCTCCTCATGCAGGAGTTCTCGCATGTCGAATGACACGCCGCTCGACGCCGGCGGCCGCGAGCGCGTCACCCGCGACCCGCGCTGTCCGGGCTTCGCCGCGCCGCCCCTCTCGCGCCGCGGCCTGCTCGAGGCGACGGGCCTCGGGTTCGGCTGGGCGGCGTTCGGGGCGCTCGCGCAGGCGGCCGGCTCGGCGGACGCCGCGTCGGCGGCGGGCGGGCCGGCGGGCACGCACTTCTTCCCGCGGGCGAAGCGGGTGATCTTCCTCTTCATGGACGGGGGCGTGTCGCACGTCGACACGTTCGATCCCAAGCCCGAGCTCGACGCCCGCAGCGGCGCGCCGGCGGAGTGGAAGCGCGACGACCGCTCGCAGTCGGCGGGCCACAACCGGAAGTGGCTCGGTTCGCTCTGGCCGTTCTCCAGACGCGGCGCGTCGGGCCTGTGGGTGAGCGATCTCTTTCCGCACCAGGCGGCGATCGCCGACGACCTCTGCGTGGTGCGGTCGCTCGTGGGGGAGAGCCCGCTGCACGGTGCGCAGAACCTCCTCCTCCACACCGGCCGCTCGATCGGCGCGGCTCCGAGCATCGGCGCCTGGATCAACTACGGCCTCGGCACCGAGAACGACAACCTGCCCGGCTACGTGCTGCTCAACAACGACTGGGTGCCCAACGGCGGCTTCCAGAACTTCGCCTCGGGCTTCCTGCCGGCCACCTGCCAGGCCACGACGGTGCGGGCGAAGGGCCCGCCGGTGGACAACATCCTCGCGGCCGATCCGCAGGAGGTGCAGCGGGTGAAGCTCGCATTCCTGCGGGAGCAGGGGCTCGCGGCGGCCGCGCCGGCCGACGCGCTGGCGATCGAGGCGGCGATCCGCACGTTCGAGACGGCCGCGCGGATGCAGACCACGATCCCCGACGTGTGCGACGTGGCCGACGAGACGGAGGCGACGCGGCGGCTCTACGGCCTCGACCGCGGCACCGACCATGAAAAGTTCTACTCGCTCCAGTGCCTGCGGGCGCGGAAGCTCGTGGAGGCGGGCGTGCGGTTCGTGGAGGTCACCTGCCCGCTCACGCACGCGAACAACGCCCCCTGGGACCAGCACGGCGGCATGCGGAAGTATCACGCCGAGAACGCGCTGATCACCGATCAGCCGGTGGCCGCGCTCGTCACCGATCTCAAGCAGCGCGGGCTGCTCGACGAGACGATCGTGCTCTGGGCCGGCGAGATGGGCCGCACGCCCCACTCGTCGGGCACCGACGGCCGCGACCACCACGTCTCGGGCTACACCGTGTGGCTCGCCGGCGGCGGGTTCAGGGGCGGCCTGGCCTACGGCGCGACCGACGAGATGGGGATGGCGGCGGTGGAGCATCCGCTCGACATCCACGACATCCACGCGACGATCCTGCATGCGCTGGGGGTCGACCACACGCGGCTGACGTTCCGCTTCGGCGGCCGCGACGTGCGGCTCACCGACGTGAAGGGGAGGGTGATCGGCGACCTGTTCGCCTGACGTCAGGCCCGGAGGGCGAGGGTGGTGGCAGCGGATTCAGCCTGCCGCCCCGCAACCCCTGCATGCCGCATCGCACGAGATTCGTTGCATAATGGACGACTCGAGGGATGCGTGAGCAACCCATGCGGCCGACAGCAGGCGGAGGTGTTTCCATGAATTCGACGACCCCACGTTCATCAGCCTTCACTCCGACAACGCTCGACCCGAAGAGCACGGATTCGACGCCCCCACGATCGCAGGCGCGCGAGTCACACCTTCGCGGCAGCCGTCGCGAGTTTCTGGGCACGGGGGCCGCGGCCTCCCTGGCGGCGGGTGTCTTCGTGCATGCGGGAGTCTCGGCGGCCGAACCGGCGCGGGAACTCCGCCTGGGCGTCGTTGGATGCGGTGGCCGCGGCAGTGGCGCCATCAACGACTCCCTCACGATCAACGACGGGGTGAAACTCGTCGCCCTCGCCGATCTCTACACCGACAAGTGCGCGAGGCTGCGCTCGACGCTCGCCCAGGCCCATGGCGAGAAGGTCGCCGTGGACGACCAGGCGATGCACGGCGGCCTCGACGGCTACCGTCGCATTTTCGACGATCCGCAGATCGACGTCGTGCTCCTCACCATGCCGCCGGGGTTTCGACCGACGCTCCTGCGCGAGGCCGTGGAAGCCGGCAAGCACGTCTTCGCCGAAAAGCCCGTCTGCGTCGACCCGGCCGGCTATCGATCGTGCCTCGCGACGCATGAGCTCGCGGTCGCCCGCGGAACCGCCATCGTCACCGGCACGCAGTATCGCCGGCAGGTGAACTATCTGGGTGCGATCGAGCAGATTCGGTCCGGCGCGATCGGCGAGATCATCGCCGGCACGGGCACCTACTGCAGCAACGGCATCTGGTATCGGCCACGCCAGGAAGGGATGAGCGATGCCGAGTATCAGGTGAACAATTGGATGCACTTCATCTGGCTCAGCGGCGACCAGATCGGCGAGCAGGCGATCCACACACTCGACACGATCAACTGGGCGATGGGCGAAAATCCGATCTCGGCGTTCGGCTCCGGCGGCCGGTTCACCCGGCCGGCCGACAGCGAGATGTGGGACTCGATGGCGGTGGACTACGAGTATCCGGGCGATCGATTCGTGTCGTTCACCTGCTGGCAGATCCCCGGAGCCGCGACCGATCTGCACGTGAGCCTCCGAGGCACGAAGGGTACCTGCCACATCGGTGCGATCAACGCCGGCTGCCGGATCGTCGACCGGTCTGGTCGGGAGATCTGGCAGATGAAGGGGAGCATCGCCGACGCCTACAAGCAGGAGCACAAGGACCTGATCGACTCGATCCGCGCCGGGAACCCGATCGTGGAGCTTCGGCAGACCGCCGACAGCTCGCTCGTGGCGATCATGGGCCGGATGGCCGCGTACTCCGGGAAGAAGGTCACCTGGACGTTCGCCAGCGAGGAGTCGCAGCTCGACCTGTTTCCGAAGGATCTCACGTGGGATGCGTCGCTCCCGCAGCCGCAGTGGGCGATCCCCGGCAAGACGCCGCTGGTGTGACGATCCTTCCCATCCACCGCGGTCGTTTTCTACCAGCACCCGCGAGCCCCGACCAATTTCCGCGGTGAAAATGCCGGGTGGTGTCAGGGATTTATTGCGTCGCTTTGGTGGTCTCGTACGATTTCGGACGAGGTCCGAGATGTGAGGGCCAAAGCATTCGTTGACCTCGGCAGGTCGGGGCATGAATCGGGTTGCCATCCTGACCGCTTGGCTCACGGCGATCGCCACGGCGTCGCAGGCAGCGGAGGTCGCTGGGCCGTCAGTCACTGAGGCATCCGAGCCCGGGGCTCGAGTCGCGGTCGCAGCCGCCGACCCGCACGCCGATCGATTCCGCCGCGACGTCGCCCCCCTGCTCACGCGGGCCTGCGGCTCCTGCCACGACCCCAACACCCAGGAAGGGGGCGTGGTGCTCACGACGCTCGACGGCTCGATGCACGAGCCCGCGACCGTCGCCCTCTGGAGAAAGGCCCGCCGGCTCGTCACCTCGCGCACGATGCCCCCCGCCGCCGCGGCGCCGCTCGCCGACGGCGAGATCGAGGCGCTCACCTCCTGGATCGACGAGGGCTTTTCGCTCGAGGCCGAGCGGCTCCGCATGGCGACGAGCCGGCTCGTGACCCGCCGGCTCACGAACCGCGAGTTCAACCGCTCGCTTGTGCACCTCGTGGGGGCCGCGTCGTCGCGCCGCGACTTCACCGCCGAGGAAAACATCCCCGCCGACGCCGTCGACCCGACCGGCTTCTCCAACGACGCCCGCACCAACCCGCTCACGAAGACCCACCTCGAGGCCTTCAAGCAGGCCGCGATCGCGGCCTTGCGCGAGTTCGCGCCGTTCGTCGAGCAGTCGCGGGGCCCGCTGCGCTACTTCTATCACGGCGAGCACTGCCACACGTCGCGGGCCACGCAGGACCACGTCTTCGACTTCGTGAAGAACGTCCCGCATCCCATGACGGAGGCGGAGTTCCGGACCCGCAGGGAGATCGAGAGGCTCACGGGCAACTCGTTCCTCAATCGCCCCATGAACAAGGCCGTGTTCGGCCCGGCGCTCTATCCCTTCAAGCCGGGCGAACTGAAGAACTTCGACAACGACCTCCTGCTCGCCAATGCCGTGGCCTTCCCGGCGAGCCAGATGTATTCCCGCGGCACGTTCCACTTCCGCCTCCGCGTGCGGGGCAAGCCGGGCGCCGACGGCATCCTGCCGCTGCTGCGGGTCAAGGTCGGCTGCTTCGACGTCTTCGCCAACCACTTCCACACGCTCGCCGAGGTGCGGCTCTCCACGGCCGAGCAGGTGCTCGAGTTCTCCGGCAACGTCCGCGATTTTCCCTACCTCGACAACATCCCGCCGGAGCGGACGTTCCGCGACGGCAACGTGCCGAAGCTCACCGCGTTTTCCACGAACGACTGGTACGACTGCATGGCCGGCTTCTTCATCGTGCTCGTCGAGAACGCCGGCCGTCACGACGAGGGACTGCCGCTCGAGCCGGGGCAGCATCGCTACGCCCTCGGCAACATCCACATCGGCTCCTACGACGAGATCTACGAGCGGGCCCGGGCGAAGACGCTGCCCAACTACTACATGAAGGACTCCGAGCTCGTGGAGGTGTTCCGGAAGAACCAGGAGGCGCTTGCGGGCAGGGCGCCGGCGATCGAGATCGACTGGGCCGAACTCACGCTCGAGGACGTGCCGGCGGAAAGCGCCGTCTTCTTCGCGTCGCCGCACCGCGGCCCCACCGACGCCTACGCCGCCGAGGTGATCGGCCGCTTCGTCGATGCGGCCTTCCGCGGCTTCGCCACGGCCGACGACCGGCGCACGTTCACCGACCTCTACGCCGCGCTCCGCAAGGAGGGCCTCGCCTTCGAGCCGGCGGTGCACGAAGCGCTCGCGGCGGTGCTCGTGTCGCCCAAGCACCTCTTCCTCGACGACTTCGCGCAGCCGGCCACCGCGGGCTCCCACGCCCTGCTGCTGGCAGCGCGGCTCGCGTTCTGGCTGTGGGGCGAGCCGCCCGACGAGAAGCTCCTCGCGGCCGGTGCCGACGGCACGCTGCTCGATCCGGCCGTGCTGCGGGCCGAGGCGGCGCGGCTGCTCGCCGACCCGCGGGCGGGGCGGTTCGTCGATCGCTTCATCGACGAGGCCTGGCACCTCGACCGATTCGACCAGGTGGCGATCGACAAGGGGCGGTATCCCTTCTACGACGAAGAGCTCGAGGCGGAGATCAAGGAGCAGTTTCGTCGGACGGTGCACGGGGCCCTCGGGCTCGACGGCCCGGCCGACGTCCGCAGCCTGATCGACGCCGACCACCTCTGGCTCACGCCGCGACTGGCGCAGCTCATCCGCACCGAGGGCTACGCGGGCACCGGCGAGTTCGTGAACGTGAAGCTGCCGGAGACCAGCCCGCTCGGCGGCGTGCTCACCCAGCCGCGAATCATGAAGATGAACTCCGACGGTGCCGATTCGCACCCGGTGCGCCGCGGCACCTGGGTGCTCGAGCGGATCCTCTGCGATCCGCCCCCGCCGCCGCCGAAGGTGACGCCGCTGGAGGAGCAGGGGATCATCCGGGCGGCCTCGCTGCGGGAGCGGATCGCCGAGCACGCCCGGTCGGGCGGCTCGTGCATCGCCTGCCATCAGCGGATCGATCCCTTCGGCCTGGCCTTCGAGAACTTCGACGCCGCCGGCGGCTGGCGCGACGCCGTCCCGGCCGGCGACGCGCAGCAGCCCGTCACGATCGAGAGCACGCTCGCCGACGGGACGGTCATCGCGAGCCTCGCGGATCTGAAGCGTTTCATCCTCGAACGGCGGCTCGACGCGTTCACCCGCGGCTTCGTGGAGGGCGTCGTGCAGTATGCGGCGGGCCGGCGGCTCGATCTGGCCGACGAGCGGTCGGTGGAGCTGGCGCAGCGGGCGTTCATCGACGCGGGATACGACTTCAGGACCCTCGTGCAGGCCGTGGCGGCGTCGGCGTCGTTCACCGGCCTGCCGGAATGAATTGTCAGGAAGGGTGGCATCATGCGCGTGCTCAGTCGCAAGGCGTTTCTGATGGGGTCGGGCGCGACCCTCGCGCTCCCCTGCTTCGCGTCGCTCGAGAGGCTCGGCGCCGCCGGCCCCGATCCGGCCGAGCGGAGGCAGCGGTTCTGCGCGATCTTCTTTCCGTTCGGCGTGTCGCTGCCGCCGCGGCTGACTGATCCCAAGAATCCCGAGAGCAGGAATCCCGATTACGACGCCTTCAACTGGTTTCCCGACGGCGACGGCGGCCGCGACTACCGGCTGAGCAAGACGCTCGAGCCGCTCGAGCCCTTTCGGCGGGATCTCACCGTCTTCTCCGGCCTCTCCCATCCGCACTACCGCGTGATCGGCTCGGGGCACCGTAACGGCGGGCTGTTTTTGAACGGCGCCAACATCGTCAAGGGATCGGCCAACTCCGTGAGCGTCGATCAGCTCATCGCCTCGCACATGGAGGGGGCGACGCGGTTTCCCTCGCTCGTGCTCTCGTCCGGTGGTGGCGTGGGCGTGCCGCTGATGGCGCAGACGATCTCCGTCGATCGCCACGGCAAGTTCGTGCCGGCGCTCTCCGAGCCGCGACAGATCTTCAATCGGCTCTTCGGCGTCGAGGAGGGGGGCGCGGCGGCCCTGCGGCCCCGGCGGAGCGTGCTCGACGTCACGATGGAGAGCGCCCAGAGCCTGATCCACCGGCTCAACCCGGAGGATCAGCGGGCCTTCGCCGACTACCGCCAGTCGATCCGTGAGCTCGAGCACGACCTCGACCGGGCCGAGCAGTGGGCGAGCGTGCCGCGGCCGGCCGTCGAGCCCGCGGCCGTGGCACAGGACGGCTTCGCCAAGCAGGGCGCCCAGAGCTACCTCGATTCGATGTTCGAGCTGGTCTACCTCGCGCTCAAGACCGACTCCACCCGCGTGGTCACCTACCAGATCGCCTGCGAAGGCACCTGCATCGGCGACTCGTTTCCCAGCGTGCTCGGCCTGCCGACGCACCACAACCTCAGCCACGGCAACCGCAGCCCCGGCGGCTACGAGCGGTGGGCGAAATACGACCGCTTCCTCGTCGAGCAGTTCGGAAAGTTCCTCACGAAGCTCGCGAACACGCCCGACGGTGACGGCACGCTCCTCGATACGACCGCCTGCCTCTTCGGATCGGGCACGAGCGACACCCATATCCACAAGAACTACCCGCTCGTCCTCGCCGGAGGCACGAGGCTCGGCCTGAAGCACGGGCAGTACGTCCGGTATCGCGAAGAGCGGCCGATGAACGATCTGCTTCTCACGCTCGCGCACCGATTCGGGATCGACACGCCCTCGTTCGGCGACAGCGCCGGGGTGATCTCCGAGCTCGTGTGAGCCGCGATGGCTTGTGACGCGTGCCGCGCCGTGGCGGAGAACGATTGCATGAACGCACCGCTCGAGACGGCTGGTCGCTTCCCGGGGCCGTGCACCATCTCGGACACGTGCGGTGTCCCCCGCCGGCTCGCCTGCGGGCTCGTCCTCGGCGCCTGCCTCGCCGTGATGGCCTCCGGCGGCGCCGGCGGCGCCGAGGCTCCCGGCTACAACGCCGACGTGCGACCGATCCTGGCCGACCGGTGCTTCCGCTGTCATGGGCCCGACGCCGGATCGCGGGCTGCCGAGCTGCGGCTCGACCGCCGCGACGACGCCGTCGCCCTGCGGGAAGGCGGGGCGGCCATCGTGCCCGGCGATCCTGCGGCCAGCGCCGTGCTCGCGCGGATCATGAGCGACGACGATGCCGAGCGGATGCCGCCCTTGGACGCGGGGCCGCCGCTCACCGCGGCCGAGCGCGGGGTGATCGCCGCGTGGATCACGGCCGGCGCTGAGTACGAGCCGCACTGGGCGTTCGTACCGCCGGTGGCCGAGCCCCCGCCTGCCGTCCGCGACGCGGCGGCGATCCGGTATCCGGCCGACCGCTTCATCCAGGCGCGGCTCGAGGCGCTCGGCATCGTGCCCGAGCCCGAGGCCGATCCCACGACGCTCTGCCGCCGGCTGCACCTCGACCTCGTCGGCCTGCCTCCCGAGCCCGCCGAGGTCGACGCCTTCGTCGCGGCGTATGCGGCGGCGGACGGTGCGACGCGGGAGCGCGTGTACCTCGACCTCGTGGAGCGGCTGCTCGCCTCGCCCCGCTACGGCGAGCGGATGGCGGGCCCGTG
>CAIWZS010000352.1 GCA_903917235.1 uncultured Planctomycetaceae bacterium
CGAGATCACGATCCAGACGACCGACGAGATCGTGTCGCTCGAGTGAGCCCCGCGCGATTGACGGAATGCTCACGATTCCGCGGTGGCCACTCTCCGGGCCTCGGGCTCAACGGGGCGCGAGGATCGAACAGGAATCTTGTTTGACGTTGGCCGCACGAGGTTTCACAATGCCGAAAATCGTTCGGAGCAACAGTCGCCCTATTCATTCGAAACGTCGTGCAGGGAGTGCCAGCGATGGTAGGTGAATTTTCGGCAGGCAGGCCTTCGGATGCGAGTTCCGCCGCACCGGCAGGCACGGCCGTGGGAGTCGATCAGGCGATGCGGTTCGTCGGGTTTCTCGCGAGCCACCCGGGTATCCGTCGGGAACTGGTGAACGCGACGTTTCCGAGCCGTCGTCAGGCCGCCGCCCATGTCGTGGCCAAGGCCGGGCAGATGGGCTACACGTTCACGGTGGGTGATTACAAGCAGCTCATCCATGACGTGATGCTCGCCCGCAGGCCGACCGTCGCCGAAAAGGCGAGCCTGCTCGAGCAGCTCGGCGCTCCGACGGTCACGTATCTGGAGGTGCCCTATCGACCGGCGCCCGCGGGTTAGGTTGTTCGGGATCCGTCACTGAACGATCTGACGTGAATTCGGGTGCCGAACCCGACCGGGCAGAAGCGGGTGGACGATGAGGGGATGACTGGTCGGCATACGAGTTGCCTGCCGATGAACGTGCGTCGTTCTCGGCTCGCGAGGGGTCGGACTCTCGGCCGAGGATCTCCCGAGAATCTTTCAGTCCGGGATGCGCCACTGCTCGGCGGCGAGACGAGCGTGGTCGGTGTCCAGCGCACCGGTCACGTCGGCGTCGGCCCAGTCGGTGCCATCGTCGTGGACGGCGTGGAGTTTCGCATGCGCGAGCACCGCGGAGGCGAACGTCGCCCGCGACACGTCGGCGTGAGACAGGTTGGCCCGCGCGAGGTCGGTGCCCTGGAACGACACGTCCGCCGCGGCGGCCCGCTGCCAATTCGACTGCGTGACCGTCGCTCCCGTGAAATCGGCCCCGGCGAGCGTGGCGTCGGCGAACACGGCGAAAGGCAGCGTCGCCCGGGCGAACGTCGCCCTCGCGAGGTCGGCGGCGGTGAAGTCGGCGTGCGCCCCGGTGCAACCCGAGAGCACCGCGCCGGCAAGCTTCGCCCCGCGGAAGCTGCAGCGCTCGACGACGGCGCCGCCGAAGTCCAGCCCCGTGAGGTCGGCCCCCGCGAACGAGCAGTCGGTGAATCGCACGTTCTCGAGCCGCATGCCCGCGAGCGTCGCGCCGTCGAAGGACGCGTGCGTGAAGGCCGCGCCGGCGAGCGCGAGCGACCGCAGGTCGCGGTCTGCGAAATGTGTCCACTGCACGGCGGCCCCCGCGAGGTCGCAGTGGGCGAGATCCGACCCGGCGAGGTCCACCCGGAAGAGGAGCGCGCCGGCGAAGGACCCGCCGGAGAGGTCGCAGTCGCGAAACGTGGTGCGGGTGTGGTGCGACCGCGCGAGCGAGGCCCCGGTCAGGCGGCAGCGCTCGAACGTGCTGTCGAGAAACACGCCCTCGTCGAGCACCGTGCCGACGAGATCACAGTCGACATACTCCTCCTCGCCGAAGGAGCGGCCGCGGAAGTCGTGGCCGGCGAACGTGGCCCCTCGCCAGGAGTTTTTCAGCCGCGTGGTGTCCCGGAAAGGGTCTCCTGTGAAAACGGCGCCGGCGAGGTTCGCGCCCGAAAGGTCGGCCGACCCGAGCACCGCGTCGGTGAGATCAGCCTCCCGAAAATCCGCGCCGGTCGCATCGGCCCCGTCGAGCAGCGCTCCGCCGAGGCCGCATCCTGAAAGCACGGCGCGCGCGAATGAGGCCCGTGTGAAATCGGCGCGGGGGGCCACGGCGCGGGCAAGGCTCGCCTCCGTGAAATCGGCCTCCGTGCAATTCGCCGCCGTCAGATCGGCGTCGCCGAAGTCGGCGGCCGCGAACGAGCGGCGGGCCATGTCGACGCCGGCGAGCACGCTCCGCGAGAAGTCGGTCACCGCGCAGGACGTCGGCAGGACCGCGGCCGCGGAGAACCTGCACTCCCGGAACACGACGCCCTTGAACGTCGCGGCCGCCAGAGCGGCGTCGCCGATGTCGCACGTCGTCCAGGCCGAGTCGCGGATGGTCCCCGCGACGGTGAGCCCCGGTGTCTTGCACCGTCGGAACTGGCAGCCGTCGAGCGTCGCCGCCTCCGTGAACCGTGGCCCGGCCCCCGAACAGTCGCCGAAGTCGCAGTTGGCAAGCGCCGTCGCCACGAAGGCCGTGGCTTCGACGTTCATGTCGAGAAGCGACGTGTCGGACCACG
>CAIWZS010000353.1 GCA_903917235.1 uncultured Planctomycetaceae bacterium
ACGGCGGCGAAGGACGCATCCCTCGCCATCGCGGTGGAGGCGATCGGTCACGGTTCCGAGGCGGATCCCACGCTCGAGATCCGTGACCCATCCGGCGCGGTCGTGCTCGCGAAGGGGGAGCGAGACGCCGCGTTTTCCTGGAAGTCGCCCGCCGACGGGGACTTCACGATCGCGCTGCGAGACCGGCGTGGAGGCTTCGGTCCGGGGCATTTCTTCCGAGTGTCGGTCGTGCCCGAGAAGGCCGAGGTGCGGGCGACGACGGAGGCCGACGCGGTCTCGGGAACGGTCGGCGGGAAGGTGGAGATCGCGATCGCCGTGGAGCGCCTCCGTGGCTGGAAGCAGCCGGTGGAGTTCGCGCTCGTCGATCCGCCGGCTGGTGTTTCGGCTGCCACGGTCACCTCGGCTGCCGAAGGTGACACGGCGAAGAAGGTCACCCTGACGATCGAGGCGACGGGCCCCTGCGCCGGTCCGCTGACGATCGCCGCCCGCACTCCCGCCGCGGAGGGCGTGGCGGCCGCGACCGTGGCCGACGTGCTGGCGGGAAAGGAACGGCTGCCGGTGCTCTGGCTCACCGTGCAGCCCGCCCCGGCCGAGGAACCGAAGAAGCCGTAGGATCGCCTGCAGCGGGGCACGTGCCTGGCGTGGCGGGCACCATCGTCACGGGGATCGGGAGCGAACGGGACCATGACGCGCGATCACCATGATTCGTTTCGGATGTCCCATGCGATCGGCCTCGCGACGGCCCTGCTGACGGCCGTCGCGCGGCTCGCGCCCGCCGCGGAGACGCTCTTCGTCGCCGAGCCGTTCACGCCCCCCCACGCCTTCACGCCCGGCATCGAGGGCCCGGCCTGCGACCGCGAAGGAGCGGTGTTCGCGGTCAATTACGCACGGCAGGGCACGATCGGCCGGGTGGCACCCGACGGCACGGCCGAGGTCCATCTCGCGCTGCCGGGCACGAGCGTCGGCAACGGCATCCGCTTCGCCGCCGACGGCACGATGTTCATCGCCGACTATGTCAACCACAACGTGCTCAAGGTGTCGCCGGGCGGGCGTGACGCCGTCGTGTTCGCCCACGAGCCGCGGATGAACCAGCCCAACGACCTGGCGATCGCCACCGACGGGACGCTCTACGCCAGCGACCCGAACTGGCAGGCCGGCACGGGGCAACTCTGGCGCATCGACACCGATGGCACCGTCGTGCTCCTCGCGGAGGGGCTCGGTACGACCAACGGCATCGACCTGAGTCCCGACGGCGCGACGCTCTACGTCAACGAAAGCGTGCAGCGGAACGTTTGGGCCTTTCCGCTCCGTGCGGACCGCACGCTCGGCGAGAAGCGGCTCGTGCGGAGGTTTCCCGACCACGGGTTCGACGGCATGCGGGTCGATGTGGACGGCAACCTCCACGTCACGCGCTACGGCAAGGGGACCGTCGCGGTGCTGACGCCGGCCGGCGAGATCGTGCGCGAGGTCGACGTGCTCGGTGCCCGGCCGAGCAACATCTGCTTCGGCGGTCCCGACGGTCGGACCGTCTACGTGACGGAGGTCGAACATGGCCGCCTCGTGCGGTATCGCACCGACCGGCCCGGCTTCGCGTACGAGCGGATCACGAAGGGGGCGGCCGGGCGTTGAACGCACGCCGGCCGATGGTGGAGGCATGCGATCGGGCGGACGTCGCGTCGAGGAGCGGACGATGACGTCGGGGGATCGCATCGTGTGCCGGCGGGTCGATGTGGCGACGATTCTCCCCCTGCG
>CAIWZS010000354.1 GCA_903917235.1 uncultured Planctomycetaceae bacterium
ATGGTGCCGTCGATGACGTCGGCGGCGAACTCGCTTCCGGTGAGCGAGTCGAGGGCCTGCGCCGTGAGCGTGCGCTGGGGGACGCCGGTGACGACCGTCTGGAATCCGGCCACCATCGTGTCGAGGCCGTGGAGCGTGACGCCCAGCCCCACGGCTCCGGTGGCGAGCGCGGCGGGGATGCCGGCCACCGTGGAGCCCATCACGATCGCCGTGGCGAGCGTCGTCAGGCCGACGACGACCTCGCCGACTGCGCCCACGCACTGCACCACGCCCCCCACCACCATCGACCAGTTCCTCGACCAGTCGCCAGCGAAGCCGCCCGAGCCCGATTGGTAGGCCTCTTTGGCGAGGTCGCGGTCGTAGGAGTCGAGGACGAGATCCCGGCGCAGGTCGCCGGCGATCCGGGCGTGCGACTGGCGCATCGCCACGAACGGGTCGCTGAGCTGCTTCACCGCCTCGACGCGGCCCCGCGCCAGGAGCGTGTCGTAGTCGACCTGGGCCCTGGTCACGCTCCCTGCCCAGGTCACGTCGGCGACGCCCATGGCACGCTCGAGGTCAATGCGCGCGACGCCGATCGATGCGGTGGCGGCGGTGGCGGCCGCGCCGCACGCCGCTGTCAGCGCCACCCACGACCGACCCACCTCGAGCGTGCGCTCGACGAGCGCCGCCGTCATCGCGTCGGTGGCGGCGATGGCCGCCACCCCGATCACCTCCGCGGCCACCACGCCGGCAGCGGCCACGTCGCGGGATGCCCTGCCCGACGCGGACGTCACCCGCACCAGATGCGACGTCTCTGCGGCGGTCGTCGCCACCGCGCGGCGCACGGCGGCCGCGGCGGCGCCCAGATCGGCGGACACCGCGAGCCCCGAAAGCACCTCCGCGAGACCATCCGACGCCGCCACGATCCGGTCGGTGGCCGTCACCACCGCGGCGGCCGACGCGGCGGTGATCGCCGCCAAGCCCGGCGCGGCGGCGTGCACGAACACCGTCGCCGCGACCGCCTCCTGCACCACCAGGAACGCATCCGCCACCGCCAGCGCCCCCGCGTGATCGACCGAGGCCACGAGCCGCGTCGCGTACGCCGACAGTTCCGCCCGGGCGTCGGCGGCCGATCGTTCGAGCCCCGCCGACACGATCCGGCGCGTCGCCTCCGCCACGCTCCCGGGCACGCCCGCCAGACGATCCTCCATGACCGCGGTCACCACGCCGCTGATGCCGTCCCGGCGCGCGACGAGCGCCGTGCCGAGCGTCCCCACGAAGGCGTCGGCGGCCCGCGAGACCAGAACGAAGAAATTGGCCACCGCACCGTAAGCCGTGCTCGCGAACGACAGCCCCGCGTCCACCACGCTCACCGCGTGTGCCGACTCCGCCGCCGCCACCACCGTGGTCGACGTCGCGGCCGCCCGCTCGAGCGCTTTGGCAAGCGACCCCTCCGCCGCCGCCACGGCCACGTCGGCGTCGGCCCGTGCCGACGACGTCGCCATGGCGCAGGCAAGCTCCGCCTGGCCCTGGGCGGCGGTGAGGGCCGTCGCAGCCAGCGCGATCCCGCCCGCCAGGCGGTCGCCGGCGGCGCCGGCGGCGGCGGCGAACTCGTCGGCTGCCCGGGCGAGCGCCCCGTCGCGGGCGGCGTCGGCACGGGCCAGGACGAGCCGATGGGCCCGATCGATGGCCGCCAACTCCCCGGCCGCCGTCGCTCGAGAAAACGCGACGGCGTTGCCGCGCAGTTCCGAGGCGCCGGCGAGCGCCCCGTCGCGGGCCGCGGCCGCGCGTGCCAGGCTGTCGCCCTCCGCCGCGAGGGCCTCGGCCACCGCCATCTCCTTGACGCAGTCGAACTGCGAGAACATCACCGCCACGTGCTGGCGCACCCCCTCCGTGGCCTCGAGCATCGTCGTCGCCGCCCGCGCCAGCCTTCCGGCGGTGTCGACATCCCTGGCCGTCGCCTCGTTGCCCGCTTCGACGACCCTCTCCCTGCCCTTCGCGGACGCAGCGAGGATCTCCGCAGCCGAGCGGCGCTGGCCGTCGAGGAGGAGGTCGGCGATGCGCTTCTGCGTCGCCGCGTTCTGGGCCGTCGCCGCCTGGCCGATCGCGGCGGCCGTCGAGGCGTTGGCCGTCGAGCCGGAGGTGGCCGGGGGCTGGCTGCGCGGTGGCGTCGTCGAGGCGGTCGTCGCCGCGGCCACCCCCGACGCGCTCACCCTCGACACCGCCGCCGCCACCTCGGTCTTGATCGCATCCAGCCGCTCCTCCTCGCGCTTGCAGATTCCGGCGATGGAGTCGACGAGGCTCTGGAGCGCCCCCGCGTGGAGCGCGAGATCGCCCTTTTCGATCGCCACCACGCAGAGGGCGTAGCCCTCGGCGATGGTCTGGAGGTCGGCCATGGCCCCGGCCGAGACCGTCTCGCGATCCCCGCGGTTCCTCGCCTCCGCGGCGGCCACCGCCCGCAGTCGTTCGGCCTCGGCGGCCGCGACCGCGACGTCGTGATCCCTCCGCGCCACCAACGCCGCGTGGTCGTGGCGGGCGTCGGCCAGCGCCTCCTCGTCGGCCTGCCGCGACCGGACGCGCGCGGTGTCGGCGAGGAGGGCGTCGATCGCAC
>CAIWZS010000355.1 GCA_903917235.1 uncultured Planctomycetaceae bacterium
AGGAACCGTCTCGGTGCCGACCACCGCGGGCGGTGGGGCGGGACGGTAGCAGGGGCGGCCGACCGGTGCCAGACTGATCACGGAGCGAGGTGTTCTGGGTCGGGCCGGCGGGATGAGGCATCCCCGGCCCCACGGAACCGACACACGTGGTGGAATCGCCGAGATGGATGGACGACGTGTTTCCAGCCACGTGACCACGTGGACGATGGCGGCGTTCCTCGGGCTGTGGGCGGCGACGCTCGTGGGCCCGCCGATCGCCCTCCTGCGGTGGCGCGCGGCTCGCCTTGCGGAGCTGGATGCCCCGGCGATTCAGGCGGACTGGGATGCCTTCCGGGACGAGATGCGGCGTCAATCGGGGCGGACCGGACCGGTGCAGCGCAAGGTGCCTCGCAGCCCTGAGCCACCGGAACGCGTCTGGCTCCGCGACTACGTCGGACTCGCGATCGCAGCGTGGGTGGCGCTTACCGGCGTTCTCGGCGGGTTCCTCGGCCTCGCGATCCGGGGCATTCTCCGCGGGGTGCCCCGCTGACGCCGCCCGGCCCCCCGCGCCGTGACGTTCCCGGGGGACACACTGCCGATCGGCCGTCAGCGGCCGAGCATCAGCCGTGCCGAGAGGGCCACGACGAAGAACAGGACGACCGTGATGGCGAGCACACCCAGCAGCGAGAACACGGTCGTGGCTTCTCCGGAACGGCGTGCGCCAGCCGCGGCCGACGCACGTGCGGCAAGCGTACCCATGCCCCGCCGGGTCGAACAAGGCCGGCATCAGCCGACGTTTTCGCTTCGCTACGAGGAGGCGCTGCGGAACACGTCGTCCGACACCGTGAACCGCGCGGTTCGCCCCACGTCGTCGAGGGAGCGTCGCGACCCGGCGGTGTGCCAGGGCGTGACGTCTGCCAGCTCCGGCATCAGCTCCAGGATCTGCTCGACGAGCATCTCGGTCACGCGAGCCGCGGGCGTTCCCGCCGTCCGCTCGCGCAGGGCCGCCGCCGTCTTCATGAGCTTGACCATCCGCGACCTCGCGAGCACCGGCCCCGACAACTGCCCCTCGGATTCCACGAGGAGCTCGGCCACCGGCACCTCCAGCACCTCCTGCCAGCGGAGGAGATCCGACAGGCGAAGGTCGCAATCGGGCTCCTCCTGCCGCCTGACGACCGAGAGTGACACGCCGAGGCGACGGGCGACGTTCCGCAGCGTCACGCCCTGCTGCCGCCGCACGTCGGCGATCCGGTGCAGCACGGCCGATCGCAGCCGGGACGCGAGGTGCAGTGTGGCATCCGCCTCGGCCCGCGCCGCATCGGAATGCTCCACGTCCTCGATGGAACGGGACCCGACCCGGGAGTCGCGACCCCGGAACTCCTCGTGATGCTGCCGGTAGCAGTCGACGGTCGCCATGTCGTGGCCTCCTGATCCGAACGGGCGGTGGGACGGACGATCCAAAACCACTCCTGCACGGCTCCGGATCGCTGGCGGCGCACCGGGGGCGCGGGCCTTCGAACTGGAAACGCGAAGAGGTGGGATGATGGATCGCGTGGCGGGCCGCCGATCCGCACGACGCTTGCCTCGTCGTTTCGGGTCACGTACCCCTTCGATGCCGCGGCCTCAAACCCGCGGTGCCTTCTCCTACGCACCTTCCCTGAGGAACGTTCGGATCGCGGCAAAAAAATCCCCTCCTGCGAACCGAACCGATGTCGCGAGGACTACAATCCGCCTTCCGACCGGGCGCCGGCGGCGTCGATCGGGAGGCGAGCCGGCGTGGCGGCACGATGATGAATTCCGGGCATCTCGCGAACGGGCCGGAGGGATACGGGGCGATCCGCGAGGGGGCGGCATGGGCGCGTCTTCCCGAGCGGACGGTGCTGACGGCCTCGGGGCGTGATGCCGTGCGTTTTCTCGACGGGTTCACGACGGCGGCCGTTTCCCGCCTGGCCTGCGGTGGCGGCACCGAGGGATTCCTCGCCGACGCACGGGGGTGGGTCATCGCCCTCGTCGATCTGCTGCGCGAGGTGGATGGCGTGCGTCTCGAGGCAGGTCCCGGGCTGGGACCCAGGCTGCTCGCGCACCTGGAGCACTACCACATCCGCGAGGATGTCTCGCTCGTCGATGCGTCCCAGGCACGGACGACGTTCGTCGTCGTGGGCCCGGAGACACCCGCGTGGCTCGAGCGCCGTGTCGGCGTTGCGATGCCGGAGCACGTGCTCGATCACCACCCGGCGGTGGTCGCCGACGGCGCCGCATCGATCGTCCGAACCGACTGGTACGGCATGCCCGGCGTACGGATTCAGGTCGCGAGTGAATTCGGGGAGCGGACGGCGGCATGGCTGGCGACGACCGGACTGCCCCTCGCCTCGCCGGCGGCGATCGACACCGCCCGGATCGAGGCCGGCAATCCGGAGCCGCACGACATCCCCGACAAAACGCTTCCCCAGGAAGTCGATCGCGACGCGCGGGCCATCTCCTTCACCAAGGGCTGCTACCTCGGGCAGGAGACCGTCGCCCGGATCGATGCCCTCGGCCACGCCAACAGGAGACTGGTGGCGCTCGCCTGCCGTGACCCGCTGCCGGGAGCGGGCGTGATGCTCGACGAAGAAAGCATCGGCACGGTCACGTCGGCCTGCCACTCGCCGCGACTCAAGCACGGGCTGGCCCTGGCGATCATCCACGTGCGCGGCCTCGCGGCGGGCGCGAGGCTCACGGTCTCGGGAAGCGACGCGCGGGTGGTGCCATTTCCCGCACGGGTGGGCGGAGGGACGCAGGCATGACCGAATCCACGGGGAGCGGCCCGGGTGCCCATGACCGGTCGGTCGATTCCACGGGCGAGGTGCTGCTCGAGACACGCCGCTTCCGCGTCGTGCGGGTCCGGGAGTCCCTGGCCGACGGCGGCTCCCGGGACCGTGAGGTCATCCAGCACCCCGGCAGCGTGGTCATCGTGCCGCTGGTGACACCCGCAGAGGTGTGCCTGGTCGAGGTGGTGCGGGTCGCCGTGGGCCGCCCCCTGCTCGAGCTCCCGGCGGGCACGCTCGACCGCGAGGAGTCACTCGCCGATGCGGCCCTTCGTGAGCTCGCGGAGGAGACGGGGTATCGCGCGGGCCGCCTCGAATCCGTCGGCGGCTTCTGGATGTCGCCGGGCATCCTGCGCGAGCGGATGCACCTCTTCGTGGCCGGCGATCTCGTCGCGGGGCCGCAGGCGCTCGAACCGGGCGAGCAGATCCGCACCCGCCATGTCGCCTGGGACGACGCCGTCACCATGTGCCTCGATGGCACGATCGAGGACGCCAAGTCGGTGGCGGGAATCCTGCTCACCGATGCGCGCCGTCGACGGCCGCCGTCGCCGTCACGCTGACGGCGCGTCGCTCGAGGAGGAAGAGCACGCCGCCGACGAGGCCCACGAGCACCTGGCTGGCCAACCAGAGCAGTCCGATCGCGACCGCGGGCTCCGGCGGCACTCCGTGCGGACCCAGCAGCGTCACGAGGGCGCTTTCGCGCAGCCCAATGCCGTTGATGCTCACCGGCAGCACGATCGCCAGCGACACGAGGGGCACGACCGTGAACCACACCGCCGCCGGCAGGAACACGCCCAGCGACTGGCCGAAGCAGGCGACCGCCATCGCGCCTCCCATCTGCACCACGAGGCTCCACGCGAGCGCCTGCGCCATCAGTCGTGGCCGCTGCTGGTAGGGAAGCAGCCGTGCGACGAAGTCGCGGGCGGTCGAACCCTCGCGCAGGAGACCCAGGATCCGGTCGATCGATGCGACGCCGAGCCGGAAGGCGAGCATGGCACACCCGAGAAGCAGGGCGGCCACACCGAGCGTCGCGCCGATCCCCAGATCCAGCCGCGTGACGAGCAGCGCCGTCACGGCGAGGACGCCGAGCGCGGAGACGCCCGTGAGCCTGTCGGCCAGCACCGAACAGGCGGCGAGAAGGCGCCGGGGCGTGGTGTCACCGAGCCGGTACGCCTTCACGACGTCGCCCCCGATCGAGGAGGGAAGGCAGAGGCTGAAGAACGATCCTTCGAGAAACCGCCAGACGAACGCGCCGTACGAAAGCGGGAAGCCCAGCGGTCTGGCGAGCACGGCCCAGCGGATGCCTCCGACGACCTGCAGGCCCATGCCGACCGCGAGGCCGCACGCCCACCACGCCCAGTCCGCGCGCGCGAGGAGATCCCGGAAGGTGCCCCATTCGATCCCGCGCAGCGCGTAGGCCATCAGTCCGGCGGTGGCCGTGATCCGGACCAGGAGACCGGCCCACGGGGGGATCCGGCTGCGGCGGTGTTGCGGAGCGGCGCTCGCGGATGCGTCCATGGGGCGAGGCGAGGGGCGGCAGGGCTGCCGGCGAGCGGGCCGGCGGGCGCGGAGGCCGGAAGGGACCGTCGTCTCGCCCGCGGTACCCTACCGCACGGTGCCGTCCGCTCCCAGTACGATTTGGGTGACCGGCCGCGCGCGGCCCGACGCGTGCCCGCGCATCGACGACCCGCCCCATCCGATCCCCCGCTGGAACACCGCATGAACCACGAGCCCCGCCGTGCCTTCGTGACGGGCATCACCGGCCAGGACGGGTCGTACCTCGCGGAACTGCTCACCGGGAAGGGCTACGAGGTGCACGGCCTGATGCGTCGCTCGAGCACGTTCGGCACGAGGAGGATCGAGCACCTCTGTGGGGACGATGCCGCCGGCCGTCGGCCCCTGAGGCTGCACGACGGCGACATGTCCGACGCCAACTGCCTCGTGCGACTGATCCGCGAGATCCAGCCACACGAGGTCTACAACCTCGCGGCGCAGAGCCAGGTGCGGGTGAGCTTCGACCAGCCCACCTACACGGCGGACGTCACCGCGATCGGCGCCCTGAGGCTGCTCGAGGCGGTCCGCGATCTGCAGGACTCCGTGGGCACCCCGGTGCGGTACTACCAGGCATCGAGCTCCGAAATGTTCGGCGAGGTGGCCGAGACGCCGCAGCGTGAATCCACTCCCTTCCACCCGCGCTCGCCCTACGGGGTCGCGAAGGTCTACGCACACTGGATCACGGTGAATTACCGCGAGAGCTACGGCCTGCACGCCTCCTGCGGCATCCTCTTCAACCACGAGAGCCCGCGACGCGGCGAGACCTTCGTGACGCGCAAGATCACCCGTGCCGCCACCCGCATCAAGCTGGGACTGCAGGAGAAGGTCCTGCTCGGCAACCTCGAGGCGCGGCGCGACTGGGGCTTCGCGGGCGACTTCGTCGAGGCGATGTGGCTGATGCTCCAGCAGGACGACCCGGGCGACTTCGTCGTGGCGACCGACGAGACGCACTCCGTGCGGGAGTTCTGCGAGGAGGCCTTCGGTCGACTCGGACTCGACTACCGCGATCATGTGGCGATCGATCCCCGCTATTTCAGGCCGGCCGAGGTCGACCTCATGCTCGGCGACAGCAGCAGGGCCCGCCGCCGCCTCGGCTGGCGACCACGGGTCGGGTTCAGGGAACTCGTCGCCATGATGGTGGACGCCGACCTCGAGCTGGCGCGGCGGGAGGCCGAGACCCGGCATGCCGATCAGCACCGCTGAGGCCGCAGACGACCTGACGGATCCGGACGGCGGATCCGGATGGCGGATCACTCGGCGGGCTCGATGGCGCCGTAGCCGAGGATGTACTTGCGGGTGCCGGCCGGACCATCGAAGAGCACCGTGCCCACGGAGCGCTGGCCGACCCCGCTCACCGACGTCAGCACGCCGGTGCCGTGCTCCGCGTGCCGCACACGCTGCCCTGCGACGAAGGCATGCGTCCGCGGCGACGATGCGGCCACGTCCGCACCCGTCGAGACGGCCGCCCAGGGATCGAGTCGTCGCGACCGCGCGGGCCGGGGTGAGGGGCCCGCCGGCTCGTCGAGTTCGAGCACGAGCCCGTCGCCGCGCGGCGCCGCAGGTCGCACCGGGTCGGGAGGCGGCTCCTGGCACGCGTCGTCGAACGCATCGCCCGATGTCCACCCTCCCTCGGGACGCCACGGCACCGCTGCCGGCGCCTCGGCACCGCTCACGACCGTCTCGGAGCCCGTCATCTCGGCGAGGAACAGGCTCGGCGCGGCGATGCGCCGCGTGCCCCGGTAATCCCGCATACGGGCGCAGCTGGCGCACACCTCCTCGCGACCGCGCGTGAGTCCGACGAAGACCAGTCGTCGCTCCTCCTCCAGCTGCTCCGGCCGCTCCAGACTGCGCTCGTGCGGCACGATCCCGTCCTCGAGCGCCGCCAGGTAGACGACGGGGAACTCGAGTCCCTTCGCCGCGTGGAGCGTCATGAGCGCCACGCGATTGCCCTCGGGATCCCATGCATCGGCATCCGCCACGAGGGCCGTCATTTCGAGAAAGCCGCCCAGCGGATCGAACTCCGCCGCATCGTCGGCGAACGTGGCGTACGACGGGCCCTCCTCGTCGAACTGCCTCGCGGCGGTCAGCAGTTCCTCGGCATTGGCCAGCCGATCCACGCCGTCCTCGTCCTCCTCCTGTTCCTCGGCGAGCATGCGGCGGTAGCCCGTGCGATCGAGAATGGCCTCGACGAGCGGTGCGACACGTGGATCGCCGCGCGCCACGTCGCAGAGTCCCGCGTGAAGCGCGGCGAAGGCCGCCAGGGAGCGGCCCGCACGCGCCGAGATGCCCGGGACCGACGCGGCATCCCGCGCCCCCTCGAGCAGTCCGAGCCCGCGCTCTTCCGCCCAGGCCGCCAGCCGCTCGATCGACTGCCGCCCGATCCCGCGCGGCGGCACGTTCACGACGCGCAGCACGGCCTCGTCATCCCGGGGGTTGCGGACGAGGCGCAGCCACGCGACGAGGTCGCGAATCTCGCGGCGGCGAAAGAACTCCAGCCCGCGCACGAGCTGATAGGGCACGCCGCGCGTGCGGAGCGCCACCTCGAGCGACCGCGAGAGCGCATTGGTGCGGAGCAGGATTCCGTAATCCCCGGGGCGACGCGTTCCCGCGGCCACGGCGGTCGCGATCTCCCCGGCGATGCGATCGGCCTCGTCGTGTCCCGACGCGTCCAGCACGATCCGCACCGGCGCGCCGGCCGGTGCCGACGTGACGAGCCGTTTGGGCTTGCGCCGCGTGTTGTGCGCGATGAGTCGGTCGGCGGTGCCGAGGATGTTGGCGGTTGAGCGGTAGTTGTGCTCCAGCGTGACGACCGTCGCCGCCGGGTAATCCCGTTCGAACTCGAGGATGTTGCGGATGCTCGCCCCGCGCCACCCGTAGATCGCCTGGTCGGGATCCCCGGTGACCGCGAGGTGCGGGTGATCGATCGAGAGCCCGCGCAGGATGCAGTACTGCACGGCGTTCGTGTCCTGGTATTCATCGACGAGGATGAAGCGATGCCGCGCGTCGAGCGTCGCCCGCAGCTCCGGCTCCTCCACGAGGAGGCGGGCGACGTGCACGAGAAGGTCGTCGAAGTCGACGGCGTTGGTGCGCAGGAGCGACTCCTGGTAGGCCGGCCAGACCCGCCGCGCCACCTCGTCCACCGGACGGCCCCAGCGGGGCTCGAAGGTGTCGGGCGTCAGCAGGTCGTTCTTCGCCCGGCTGATGACCGAAGCGATTCGATCGACGGGCGTGCGGGCCAGGAGCACGCCGCACTGCCGGGCGGCCCGCTTGAGGAGCGACGATGCGTCGTCGGGATCGAGGATCGAATAGTCGCTCGTGAGGCCGACGAGTCGCGCGTGTCGCCGGAGGAGTCGGGCGGCGAACCGGTGGAACGTCCCCATCTCGACCGGCTGCGGTCCGACGAGGGTCGTCACCCGGCGCCGCATCTCGTCGGCGGCCTTGTTCGTGAAGGTGAGCGCGACGATCCGCTCCGGCGGGATGCCCGCCGAGATGAGGTGCGCGATGCGGTGCGTCACCACGCGAGTCTTGCCACTGCCCGGCCCTGCCAGCACCAAGAGCGGCCCCTCGACGTGCGTGGCCGCCCGCCGCTGGGCGTCGTTGAGTGCCTCGAATGACGATGCGGACATCGCTTTTCCGGGGAGTTCCCCGCCTTCGTCACGGTCCATGCCGGGGCCGGAGCGGCATCCGGCACGGCGACTCCGGTGGGCGGGTTGACCGTATGTGGATTATATTCGCGCGGTGTCGGAGCCGGACCCATGGGTGCGGCACCCGCTGGACCATCACACGCACGGGAGGGAACCCATGCCACGCATCCCCTATCGGAACCTCGCACAATCGAACGAGATGGAGGAGAAACTCGAGATGAGCACCGCGGAGATCGGACTCTCCGTGCGCACCACGAACTGCCTCGAGGAGCGTGGAATCTTCACGGTGCACGATCTGCTCAAGTGCACGCGTGCAGACCTGCTTTCGATTTCGAACTTCGGGGAAAAGACGCTCGAGGAGGTCTACAAGGCGCTCGAAAAGATCGGCTTTTTTCGCGCCGAACGCCCCACCGAGCCGGGCCGCGGCGATGACCGGACCGGGGAACAGGCTCCGCTGGCCGCCCGGCGGGAGAGCGTCCACGCCTGACCGCCGCCGCACCACTCCGCCAGCGCCGGATCGGCTCCGGCGTGGGGGGCATGGATGAGACTGCCGCGATTTTTCGGAAAGAAGCGCGGGGAGCGGCGGACCGGCTCGCAGCGATGGGGCTCCTTCGGCGAGGCGGCCTTTCACGGCGCGCTCGTCTGTGCCGGCGTCGCGTTCGCCACGCTGCTCGCCTCCGGCGTGGCGGTGCCGGAGTGGCGCATCAACCACGACTTCCAGCCGACGCGATGCCGGGTGCGTGGCACAGGCCTCGTACGACGCACCGTCGAGGATCCTCCAGGATCCTTCTCCACGACGTGGCGGCCCACCGTCCTCGTGCGCTACGAGGCGGAGGGCCGCCAGTTCGAGTCGTGGAGCCACTCGCGAGGACCGGCGAGCTTCGGCCGTGCCACCGCGGCTGCGCGGCTGCCGTCGTGGCCCATCGGTTCCGAGGTTCCCGGTTGGTACGACCCGTCGGATCCGGAGATGATCGTGCTCGAGCGCGGCTACAACTGGTGGATGTGGCTGCTCGCGCTGCTCCTGCCCGGCGCGCTGCTCGGATTCGGCATGACCGGACTCGTCCGGACGGCACGGAGGTGGGGTCGCTCCGAGGAGGCGATCGCCGCCTCGACCGGACTCGTCGACCTGCTCGATCCCTCGCGCCGCCCGCCGGCCGGCGCGGGCGTCATGCCCGGGGTCCCCGCGTGCGATGACCTCGTCAACTCTCCAGGCACGGTGCTGCGCTATCGTCTTCCCATCGAGAGCGCCGACACCTGGACACTGTTCGGCCTCGGCCTCTTCGCCGTCCTGTGGAACGCGGTGCTCGCGGTCCTGGCCGTCGGGGCAGGACTCGACCTGGCCGGTGGACGCATCGACTGGCTCCTGATCGCGCTGCTCATCCCGTTCGCAGCCATCGGGTGCACGGGGATCGTGCTCTTCGTCCGCCAGCTCTTTCTCGCCGCTGCGGTCGGCACGACGCAGATCGAGATTTCGGACCACCCCCTGCGGCCGGGCGGACGCTACGACGTGCTGCTCGCGCAGTCCGGCGCGGGGACGATGCACGACCTGGGCCTGAGTCTGGAACTGGAGGAGCAGGCGACCTTCCACCAGGGCACGGACACGCGCACCGAGTCGCTCGTGGTCGTCCAGCGGCCCGTGCGGGCCTGGGGCCTCCTGCAGCTCGACCCGACGAGCCGCTTCGAGGAGCGGATGACCGTCGAGATTCCCGTCGACACGATGCACTCGTTCGTGACGGAGCACAACGCGGTGCGGTGGCGGTTCGTCGTCCGCGGGAAGCCCTCCCGCTGGCCGGCCTTCGTTCGCGTCTTTCCGATCATCGTGCACCCCCGCGACACCGCACGGCAGACGAGCGCTGCGGAACCTGCCCCCATCGGGACCGTCGCATGACGAGCGAGTCGTTCGATCGTTCCCGACCGACGCTGCGGATCGACGCGCAGTTCGACCGCCTCGACCGGATCTACGCGCCCGGCGCACCGCTCACGGCACGCTACTGGATCGCGGGGATCGGCCAGGAGCAGGTCCGGTCCATCGAACGGTCGGTCGACTGGTACACCGAGGGGAAGGGGGAGGAGGACCTGGGCGTTCACTTCTTCGAGCGCATCCCGCCGCCGTCTCCGACGGACGCCGTCGTCGAGGGCACGGTGACGACCACGCTGCCGGCGAGCCCTCTCTCCTACGAGGGCGTGATCGTCAAGGTGCGCTGGTGCCTCCGCGTGCGCGTCTTCTTCACGAGTGGGCGGGACTTCGTCTCCGAGCACGTCTTCGCCGTGGGCGACCTGCCGCCGGCACGTCCAGCCGCCCCTGCCACACGAATCGCACCGCCCGTACCCGTCATCCGCGGAGAGCCGACGTGACCGTCCACTGGATCGGTCGGGGCGCGCGCAACCCGTTCGCCACCCGCTTCATTCGTCCAGGCATGATTCCGCCCCTCGATGCGGAGGGGCGTCCCGTGTCGGTGGCCGCGCTGGCGGCGCGCGTGCCGCACGGCGGATTCATGGCCCTCGTGGGGCCGCACGGCAGCGGCAAGTCGAACCTCCTGACGGCGTTGGCGGCGCATCTCGCGCACGACGGCGTCGTGATGCAGAGTCGGGTGCGCCGCGCGCGCGACGTGCCGGGGCTTCTCGCGCGGATCGCGCGTCTGCCCGTCGGGGCGATCGCCTGCATCGACGGCTGGGAACGACTCGGCGCGCTGGGGCGCGTGGCGGTCCGTGTCGTGGCGTGGTGCCGTGGCTGCGATCTCGTCGTCACGGCCCATCGCCCATGTGGCCCCGTCCTCGCCCGATGCATGACCACGCCCTCGCTCCTCGCCCGCCTCGTGGCGATGCTGGGGCCCGATGAGGCCGTGATCGGGCATGACGACGTCGCGGCGGCCTACGATCGGCACGCCGGCAACGTGCGGGAGGCGCTTCTGGAACTGTACGACCTGTTCGAGCAGCGCATCCGCGGAAGCGCGGCGGCGGTCCGGACGTAACGCCGGTAACGGCCGTGCGGGTCGTGACGTCCGCCGCGGAACGATTCACGATGACGTGACCTTCTTTTTTCGGAGGATCGCACGGCACCCGACCTAGGCTAGGGATGTTCGATGTTCTGCCGGGGGCTGCCGGCAGTTCACGAGTCCCGGCGAAGGAGAGTGCGATGAAGACGCTTCACGTGACAGGCCCGATGCTGCTGGCGATGACCGCAGTGCTCGGGGGGGTGCGCGAATGCCGCGCCCAGTGCTGCCTGTCCGACCTCTTCGCGGGGTGCGGCACGTGCTTCCGCAAGGCACCGACCTACGCCGTCGCGCCTGTCGCCGCACCGGTGGTCGCGCCAATCGCCGCTCCTCCACCGCCGGTGATGGTGCCGGTGCAGCAGACGAGTTACGTGCCGGAGACCACGTATCGCACGCAGATGCAGACCGTGCCCGTGACCAGCTACAAGCCGTCATGTGAGATCGACCCCTGCACGGGCTGCCCCGTCGAGTGCATGCAGCCGGTCACCCAATACGTGCAGCGGCCGGTGAGTGTGCCGGTGACGCAGTACCGCGCGGTCACCACCACCCGCTACGTGCAGATGCAGCCCGGCTATGCCGCACCGACGGGTGCCGTCGCTGCACCCGCCTATCCGGTGGCCCCGGCCGCCCCGATCGCCGCGCCCGTGGCTCCGGCCGCGAGCCCGTTCGCCGGGACGATTCAGACCACGCCGCAGGCATGGGGCGCCGCCGGCAGCGACGTTCCGCAACAGCTCATCCCGTCCCAGCCCGGGGTGGCCGCGCCCGCTCTGCCGCCGGGCACCTACCAGCAGCCCACCTACCAGCCGATCACGCCGCAATCGGGCGTCAGCATGCAGGCCGCGCCCCAGGCGAGTCCGCTCCAGGCCACCACGCCGCCCGCACTCGCACCGGCGCCCTCGCTGCGACCGATCCCGGAGATGCCTCGATCGGGTGCCGCGGCCTCGGCTCCCAACGGCACACCATCCGCCGCCGGCGCCACCACCGTGCCGCCCTCGCTCGACACCCCGGGTGCGGTTCGCGGCCTGCCGTACGGCAGTGGCACGTACTCCCCGGCACCAGTCGCACCGTCGGGCTCCGGGACAGGGGCCGCGGCACCCGCCGTGATGCCGACCGTGCCTGGCACCGGTCCGACATCGGCGACAGGGGCCTTCCCCCGGCTGCTCGCTCCGACCGGCCACACGACGTCATGGCAGCCCGCGCCCCAGCCGACGATCGCGCCCCAGCCGGCGGTCGTGTCGCAGCGCGGCTTCCGCACCGGCTATCCCACGGCGGTGCTCCCGACCCGCCTCACGCAGTAGGCGGCGATCCTCCTGCTCGACCGGGCGGCCGCCCTCGGTCGCCACGAACGCGTAGACTGCGGGCGATCGGCCGGACCAGCCTCGCCCATGACCAACGACGCGATCGCCGCCGTTTTCGACCACGTCGCCGACCTGATCGAATACCAGGGAGGCAATGTCTTTCGCGTCCGGGCCTATCGCAAGGCGGCCCGCTCGATCGGCAGCCTCGTGGAGTCACTTGCCTCGGTGCGGGCCGACGCATCGCGCTCGCTCACCGACCTCGACGGGATCGGCGCGGATCTCGCCGGCAAGATCGAGATCCTGCTCGACACCGGACGCCTGCCGTTGCTCGAGGAGCTCGAGCGCGAGGTGCCCGCGGTGGCATTCGAACTCATGCGCGTCCCCGGCCTCGGCCCGAAGAAGGTGAAAACGCTGATCGAGGCACTCACGATCGACTCACTCGACGGGCTCGAGCGCGCGTGCCGCGACGGACGGGTGGCGGGGGTCAAGGGCTTCGGCGCCAAGACGCAGGCGGCCATCCTCGACAACATCGCCTTCGCGAAGAGCCCGGAGCACGACCGGATGCTCTGGGCGGACGCTGATGCCATCGTGCAGGGCCTGATCGCGTGGATGCGCGGCTGTCCCGAGGTGCGCCGCGTCGAAGGGGCGGGCAGCTGGCGACGCGGCCGCGAGACGGTCGGAGACCTCGACCTGCTCGTGGAGAGCACCGATCCGAAGGCCGTGACGGAGAGGCTGCGATCATGGCCCGAGACGTCGGCGGTGCTGCTCGAGGGCGACACGAAGACGAGCGTGCGCGGGCCGCATGACGTGCAGATCGACATGCGGGTGGTCGATGCGGACGCATTCGGCGCGGCGTGGCAGTACTTCACGGGGTCGAAGGAGCACAACGTCGCGCTGCGTGCACGAGCCCGGGATCGCGGCCTGTCGATCAACGAATACGGCGTCACGCGGCTGACGACCGACACGACCGGGAAGGGCGCGTCGATCGCCGGGCGCACCGAGGAGGAGGTCTACCGGGCGGTCGGCCTGCCTTGGATTCCGCCCGAGATCCGCGAGGGGGGGGACGAAATCGCCCTCGCGGAGCGGGACGCGCTGCCCGACCTCGTAACGCTCGCCGACATGCGCGGCGACCTGCACATGCACACCACGGCGACCGACGGCGAGGATACGCTCGCCGACATGGTGCGGGCGGCGGTCGCCCGTGGACTGCGCTACATCGCGATCACGGATCACGGGCAGCGGGTCACGATGGCGCGTGGGCTCGACCGGAAACGGCTGCTCCACCAGTGGGGCGAGATCGATCGGCTCAACGAGTCCCTGGCCGCATCCGGCCCACCGCCGCTGGTGGTGCTGAAGGGCATCGAGGTGGACATGCTGGAGAAGGGGGGGCTCGACCTCCCCGATGACGTGCTGGAGCAGGCCGACTGGGTCGTGGCCAGCCTGCACTACGGACAGGGCCAGCCGCGCGAACGCATCACGGCCCGTATCGTCGAGGCGCTCGAGAACCCCAACGTCGACGTGATCGGACATCCGACGGGTCGCCTGATCAACCGGCGTCCGGCCTACGACGTGGACATCGCGGCGGTCATCGAGACGGCCGCCCGTACCGGGACATTCCTCGAGATCAACGCCAATCCGTGGCGACTCGACCTCGACGATCGCCATGCCGCCGCGGCGAAGCGGGCCGGCGTGCGACTGGTGATCTCCACCGACGCGCACTCGACGCATGGCCTCGACGTCATGCGGTGCGGCGTTCTCCAGGCCCGCCGCGCGGGCCTCACGGCGGCCGATGTCGTGAACACGCGCACGCTCGCCGGCCTGAAAAAACTGATGAAGCGGTGACCGGCGCACCCGCCGGGCCGGCTCGCGGTCACCCCCTCGCGATCGCGGGGCGGGGCGTCACGGGGTGTCCGGAGCCGTGACCCGCGGGTCCGATTCGGACCGCCGCGCGATGTCCTTCACGCAGCGGAACCCGATGTGATTCGTGCTGCTGGAGATCTCCCCCTTGCCTCGCGTGCCGACGATGTACCTCGCACAGTACGACGCATTGCACAGGAAGGATCCGCCCCGCTGCACGCGCTTCGGCTGGCCGGGCTCCTGTGGATCGAAGCTGTCGGCCGGCCCGCGAGG
>CAIWZS010000356.1 GCA_903917235.1 uncultured Planctomycetaceae bacterium
CCCGTTCCAGCACGAGGGCCTCGACGGCCTGCCCCGCTGGACGGCCGCCGACCGCCCGCTCGAGGACACCGACGTCGTGCTCTGGTTCACCTTCGGGACGAACCACATCCCGCGCACCGTTTTGGCAGGACGCTCCTGCCGGGTCGGAGACCCCGGGCTCGTGGCGGAGCTCGGCACGCGCCCGGCGATGGATCCGCTGGCTTGACGACGCCACGCCCGGTGCGCTACTTTTGCGGGTTGCCTCGGCCGGCGAGCCCTCGCCCCTGCCGTGCCAGCGTAGCTTCAATTGGCAGAGCACCGCATTCGTAATGCGGGGGTTGCGGGTTCGACTCCCGCCGCTGGCTCTCGTCGTGGCATCCGTCCACATTCGCCGATCACTGTCGTCCCCTGCCCGGAGTCCCGCACGCCATGGTTGCCACACCGCTCTCCGATGTTCGTGATCTCATCGTGGGGAACGGCCCCTTCGGCCCAGCGGAGGTGCGTTCGCTCGTGGAGTCGCTCGGCCGCGACGCGACGGCACACCGCGAGCTTCGCGCCGCGGTGCGCGAACTCGAATCGAACACCGACCGCAGTCCGGCCGCGTCGGTGAGGCTCGGCGTGTGCCAGCGGCTCCTCGGCCAGGCACGCGAGGCCCTCGAAACGCTACGCTCCGGTGACGGCGGCGCCCTCGCCCTCTTTCATCAGGGACTCGCGCACGCCGCGCTCGGCGTTCACGACAAGGCGGTCGATGCCTTCACCGCCGCGCGGAAGGCGGGCTACGAGGCGGGATGCTGCATCGCGGCAGCGGTGGAGTCGTTGCGGTCGGCCGGCCACCATGACCGCGCCCGCCGCGAGCTGGAGCAGGCCGGCGGCGAGGCGGCGACCTCGGCCGACCTGTGCGTGGCCCGGGGCAACATGCTCGCGGCCGAGGGGGCAGACATCGAGCAGGTGAGCGAGGCGTACGAACGGGCGATCGCCATCGACCCCGGACATCCGACGGCGCTCTTCGCACTCGGCGTGATCCACGATCGACTGGGGAACGACGAGGAGGCGAAGGCCTGCTACGAGCGATCGCTCGATCGCTATCCGCCGACGGTCGGCGCCCTGCTCAACCTCGGCATCCTCTACGAAGACCACGACGACTTCGCGCGGGCGCAGCAGTGCTACCGCAGGATTCTCGAGGCGTTTCCGGACCATCCGCGGGCCCGCCTTTTCATGCGCGACTCGTCCGCGGCGGGTGATCTCCAGCTCGGCGAGCAGGAGATGCGGCAGCGGGATCGCCTCGACCAGGTGCTCGGCCTCCCGGTCACCGATTTCGAGCTGTCGGTCCGCAGCCGCAACTGTCTCCAGAAGATGGGGATCATGACGCTCGGCGATCTCGCACGGACGAGCGAGGAGGAACTGCTGGCCAGCAAGAACTTCGGCGAGACGAGCCTCGTCGAGATCAAGGACATGCTCGCCGCGAAGGGGCTCACGCTCGGCCAGCTCGCCGTCGCCGGCGCCGCCGCTGCCCCCGAAGCGGAGTTCGAGGAGCCCTCGGCCGACGACCAGCAGATTTACGCCCTGCCGATCACCGACCTCAACCTCTCCGTGCGGGCGCGGAAGTGCACCACGAAGCTGGGGATCATGACGATCGGCGACCTGGTGCGGAGGACCGCCGAGGACCTGCTCGAGTGCAAGAATTTCGGTGTGACGAGCCTCAACGAGGTCCGCGAAAAACTGGCGGAACGGAGCCTGCGGCTCCGCGGCGACTGACCGACGGCCAGCCGCAAAGGACGCCACAAGTCCCTGCGGAAAAACGACTTGTGACGCAAGAACGGCGACCGGCAGGTTGCCGCTTCGGTTGTTTCTGGGTAGCCTCGGACGGAGCGTTCGCATCCGTCGCAGACAGCGCGACGGGCGGCCGCCGTCCCCGGGAACCAGCGTCCGATGACCACCGCGAGCCTCAGGGAGAAGCCGGTGCGGGATTTGGCCCGCATGGCCAAGCAGCACGGCGTGCCCGGCTGGCACTCCATGCGCAAGGACCAACTCATCCGGGCGCTCGTACGGCGGGCAAAGTCGGGGCTCGTGCTCGGCGGCATCCCCGGCGCCTCCGGCCCGGGGGTCCCGGCGTCGCGACCGCGTCGCAATCCCGCCTCGGTGGCCGTCGCGGCCCCCACCGACCCGGAAATCGTGCGTCGCATCGCGGAGGCCCGTGAGCGGCTCGCCCGCGCGAAGAACCTCGCGACGCGTCCCGAGGCCGGCCGCGCCAACCGACCGGCACGCGACCGGATGGTGCTCATGGTGCGCGGGCCGTACTGGATGCACGCCTTCTGGGAGATCACGCCCCGCAGCATCTCCCGCGCCCAGGCCGCGCTCGGTCAGGAGTGGCACTCCGCCCGCCCCGTCCTGCGGGTGCTGCGGATCGAGACGGCGTCGCAGGCGTCACCGGCGGCCCGCGTGATCCGGGAAATCGAGGTGCACGGGGGTGTCAAGAACTGGTTCATCGACGTGCGCGAGCCGATGCGGTGCAAGGTCGAGATCGGCTATCTCACCTCGTCGGGGCGATTCCACGGGCTGGCGCGGAGCAATGCCGTCACCACCCCGCCGGCATCACAGAGCGACACGCTCGACGTGCATTGGGGCGAGATCCTCGGCGACTGCGACCGCATCTACGCGATGAGTGGCGGGTTCTCGCCCGAGAACAACAGCACCGAACTCCAGGAACTCTTCGAGGAGCGGCTCCGCCGCCCGATGGTGACCAGTCCGCGGTCCACGGGGCCGGACGACGGCGACAGCGAGCCGACGTTCCGCACCGACTTTCAACTCGACGTGGACGCCGAGATGGTGGTCTACGGCGTGACGCAACCGGACGCCCGCGTCACCCTGCAGGGGGAACCGGTGCGGGTGCAGTCCGACGGCACGTTCCGCGTGCGCGTGGACATGCCGAACAAACGGCAGGTGCTGCCCATCATCGCCACGGCTCCCGACGGTGCGCGGCGGCAGATGATCGTCATGGCGGTCGAGCGGAACACGAAATCGCTCGAGCCGCACGGCCGTGACGCCCTCGACCTCTCATAGGAGTGTGAGGCGATACGTTTTCTGCCATGCTCGTGCTGCTGACCAACCATGCCGGTGAGCTCTGAACGCGGCTCGTTGGGGGCCGATCAATGGTTCCGATCGCGTGTCACGCCGGCGACGGTCACAAGCCGCCTTCCGGATCACATGCCCCGGGGCCAAGGCACCCCCGTATGTACCAAAACGAGCTCTCCGCATCCCCGGTCACCACGGCATTGCGGTGGAAAACGTATCGCCTCGCGCTCGAGAGGTCGATGCTCGTGACCCGCAAACTCGATGGTCGTTTCACGGCCGTGCCAACGCGCGCGTATCCGGCGCACGTGCAGGACCGGCTTGGGGGCGGCAAAAGTCTCCTCGCTGCGGCCGCGGCGGCCACACGCTCGTCGAGCGTTCGCCGACCCCCTTCGCCTCCCAGACCGACTGACAGACCAGACTGACGGAGCGTCGCTTTGGAGAAATCGAGCCGGGGTTATCGCTTGCTCGGCTTCTGCTTCGCGGCCCAGGCCGTGTAGAGCTGCTCCGGCGTGCTCTTGAAGATCGCCGTGAAGGCGTCGGGAAAGGGCGTGCCGGCATCGAGCGCCGCGACGAGTTTCGCCACGCGTGCCGGCGGGGCGAACGAGGTGGCGAAGTTGCCGGCTGCCACGGCGACAGCGGCCGGATCGGCGTGCCCGCCGAGGAAGTCGGCCGTCGAGCCGATCGTGGCGACGGCAGTGCCGGCGTCCCGCTTCCAATCCTTGGCGAGCGCCGCCTTCGGAGCGAGTCGCACGGCGAGCGATCGCGCGGCGCCCCGGGCGAACCAGTCCGGGACGGACCGCGCCGTGAAGGCGGCGGCCGCGATCTGTTCCGCGAGCTGGAGGTCGAGATCGGCGTCGTCACCGCTGCTCGACGCGAGCACCGCCGCGTAGACGACGTCACCCGCGACGCCCGCATGGCCCGTGATGCCGCGGGGGCGTTCCTTCCCGACGATCTCCTGCCAGAAGGCGCTGTAGTCGTACGCCTTGCCGAACAGGTAGACGACCACGCCTCCCTTGAGCAGCGGGCCGTCGCCCTCGATCACCAGGCCCCGCAACTTGTCCTCGAGCCGCTCGCTCCGGTCGGCGATGTCGACGAGTCGCTCCTCCGGCAGATTGCCCAGCACGGTCACGCGACGACGCGCGGCGACCGTCGGGCTCTCGTCGGGGAGCGCCTGCCTCCACACCGGACCTGCGGCCTTCGCACGGGTCTTCAGCAGCTCGGCGTCGCCGAGCGAGCGGGAGCGGCCTGCGGCCGCCACCGCCTCGAGCGGGTCATCCGGCCCGAGCATGTCGAGCGTCGCGCCCTGATCGATCCATTTCTCGATCGCGGCGATCACGTCGGACGGCAGCGGGTCGCGTCCGAGGGGCATGCGGTCCCCCTCCTCGGCCGTGCCGCGGAGTTTCTGCACGATCAGGCTCCCCTTGCCGTTGGACGCCGTCACGGCGGGGCCGTTGCGTCCGCCCCGCATCAGCCGCTGGAACGAAGTGAGCCGCAGGTTGCCTTCCGGATCGGTGTCGGAGTGGCAGTTGCCGCACTGGTCGACGAGGATCGGTGCGATGTCCGATGCAAACGACACGTCACCCGGCTTGAGCGCGGGCCTGGGCGCCGCCGCGGGCATCGCCGCCGCCACCGCACCCCGCGCGAGGAGGTCGAGCGGGACCGTGGGGTCCGGCACGTCGCAGCCGGCGCCCCCGTCGATCCAACGCTGGAGGAGCCCGACCTCCGCGGGTGACACCTTCGCCCCACCGCGCGGCATGTCGCCACTCAGGATCACCTCGAGCAGGCGGCTCGCGTTGGCGGCACCCCGCTGCACCATGCCGGATCGCATGAGCATGTCGTAGGACGCCATCTGAAAGTTGCCCTTGCGGCCGGCGACATGACACCCGCCGCACTTCGTGACGAGCAGGGGGGCGATCTCCCGCGAGAAGCTCACGGCGCCTTTCGCCTGCTGCGCCGAGGCGGACGCCCCGCAGGACGCGGCGGCGAGCATCACAGCCAATCCAATGAGCCGCGGGAGCCACTTCCGTCCATCCCACGCCCTGGCCATCCGCGAGGCCGCTGTCTTGAGGTTCATGGACCACCTGTCACCGTGCGCCACCAGACACCGCAGGCGAAGGCCACGACGGCCGTCGCAGGGATCAGCAGAATCGCAGCATAGATCGCCCACCACGGCACTGTCACGCCCGCACGTTCCACCCGCACCTGGTGCACCACGGTTCCGGCGGGCCCAGCGCCCGGGGCGGCCGGATCCTCTGCCGCCACGAGGCCGTTCCCCTGCCGTTCGAGCATGGCGAGTGACTGCTCCACCTCACGGCTCTCGAAGGCGGGGCGTTCGGCCTGAGGTTCCGCGGGCACGACCACCCGGGTCTCGCACCGCGGACAGCTGACGCTGCCACCGGCCCAGCGCGTGGGGACGTGGAGTCGGGCGCGGCAACGGGTGCAGCGAAACGCGATCGCCATCGTTCAGACCCCGCCGGATTCCACGGAACCGCGGTCGCGTCGCCGACGTCGGGGGCGCCTGCGTCGAGGAGGAGGCGGCAGGGGCGGGGCGAGTGCCGTGACGGCCGTCAGAACGGTCGTCGCCACCAGGGACGTGAGCCACGCCGCCCCGATGACGAGTGCCGTCCAGTCGCACACGCGGGCCGCGGTCCGATCGTCCAACGCCCGCAGCAGCCCGCCCAGGCCGACGATGACCGAAAGCACGACGGGGAGCAGGAGCAGGACGACGAGCGCGGCGACGAGCAGGCCGCGGCACCAGTCGGGAGGCGAGGGGGCGAATCGATACCGGCTGCGAAGATCATCGCCGAATCCATCGTCGGAATGCCGGTCGTGACGAGGCATGAGGGAGCCGGAGGGGCGGTCGATCCGGGCGCTGTGGACCCGCGGCAGCGGACCATAGAGTGTCGTGCCGGAAACGCGAGTGTCGGTCTGCCGAGGGTGCCCGGTCAAGGAGGAGCCGGCCACCGTGATGAAACCGGGTTCCGTGCAATCGTCGCAGGGCCGCTACGATCACGGCATGGTTTCCGCTGCCCATGCGGGAAGGACACCGTCCATGCAACGGATCGTGACGTCGCGCCCCCCGCGTCGCCGCCTCGCACGTTTCTCGCTCGCGGGCACCCTCTCGCTCTGCCTCGCGGTCCCGACCCTGGCCGACCGGGTCGAACTCGACGACGGGCGGGTGCTCGAGGGAAGTTTCGCGATGCTTGCGGGTGTGGTGGTCGATCCACTCGCAGAACCCGAGGCACCGGCCGTGGGGCCGGTCCTCGTCTGCGACGATGGCCTCACCCGCACCATGGTGTCGAAGCGGCGCGTCGTCGCGACGGAGCGCGTCCCCGCCGACCTCGGCATGGAGCGACTCCTGATCCCGCAACGGGTCGCGGATACCGGCCGCCGCGTTGTCGGCATCGGCTCGGTCGTCGACGTGACGCCCTTCGACGAGTTCGGCCGTCGCGTGCTGTCGCTCGCGACCGGAAGCGGCCGCGTGGACGTGGTGCAGGGGATCACGGAGGTCACGCCCCGCTGGGTGCGCCTGGAGGGCATTCGCACCGAGAAGCCGTTGATGCTCGACATGCGCGTCGCCACGACGTCGATCCCTCGCGAGGCCCTGCGACGCGTCATCGCCCACGCGGTGGATCCGAACGATCCGGAGCAGCGGCTGCGGCTGGTGCGGCTGCTCATGCAGGGGGAACGGTACGACGAGGCCGGGCGGGAGCTCGACGAGGTGCTGCGCGAGTTTCCGGATCTCGCCGATCTCGGCCGCGAGCGGCGGAGCCTGTCGCGTCTGATGGCGGCCCGCATCTACGACGAGATTCTCCTGCGGGCCCGCGTGGGCCAGGACCGCCTGGCCCTGCAGCTGCTCGACTCGTTCCCGGCCGACGATGCGGACGGGGAGATTCTCGAGGCGGTGCGCGAGACCCGCGATGATTATCGTGTGCGCCGCGAGCGCGCAGCAGCGCTCGTGACGGCGGCCGGTGAGCGGATCGCCGCGCTCGAGGACGACACGGAGCGCGACGCCGCCGCCCACGTCGTCGCAGAGATGCAGCGCGAGCTGTCATTCGGAACCCTCCCGCGGCTCACCACCTTCGAGCGGCTCGGCGCGGACGGCACGCTGTCGGCCGATCGTGCGACCGCGCTGGCGATCAACGGCTGGCTCGGCACCGAGGTCAACGGCGACACCCTCAAGATCGCCCTGTCGGCCGTCCGCGTCCGCGGACTCGTCCGTGACTATCTGCGCGCCGAGGACGACGCGGTGCGGCGGGACGTTCTCATGCGGCTGCGTGGTGAGGAGGCCTCCGATGCCCGCACCGTCGCCGCACTCGTGGCCGCCATGCGTCCACCCCTCGATCCGCCGGACGCCGTGGCTCCGGGCATGTTCGAACTCGAGGTGCCCGGGCCCGACGCGGACGCAAAGGGAAGGGCATGCCTCGTGCAGCTGCCGCCCGAATACGACCCCCTGCGTCGCTATCCCGCCGTGGTCACGCTGCACGGCGCCGGCTCGACGCCGCTGCGGCAGATCGAATGGTGGGCCGGCATGCCCGGGCCCGACGGCCTCCGACAGGGGCAGGCCGGGAGGCATGGCACGATCGTGGTCGCCCCCGCCTGGGCCGACGAAGGGCAGTCGTCCTACGGCGCGACGCCGCGGGAGCATGCCGCGGTCCTCGCGGCGCTACGGGAAGCGATGCGCCGCTTTGCCATCGATACCGATCGCGTCTTCCTTTCGGGCCACGCGATGGGAGGTGACGCGGCGTGGGACGTGGCGCTCGCGCACCCCGATCTCTGGGCCGGCCTCGTCGCCGTCACCCCCACGGCCGACCGCTACGTGACGCACATCTGGCGCAACGCCGAGCGGCTGCCGACCTGCATCGTCGGCGGTGAGCTCGATGGCGGCACGCTCAAGCGGAACGCCGCGACGCTCGACCGCGGGTTCCTGCGGGGCTACGACCTCACCTACGTGGAGTATCGCGGCCGGGGACACGAGCACTTTTTCGAGGAGATCATCCGCATCTTCGACTGGATGCGGAGGAAGTCGCGCACGCCCTTCCCACCGGAGATCGAGGCGGTCACGATGCGGCCCTGGGATCGCTTCTTCTGGTGGCTGGAGGTCGCCGGAGCGCCGCCGCGCACCATGGTGCTCCCGAGCGACTGGCCACCGCCGCCGGGCTCGCGCCCGCTCTCGATCGAGGCCAAGGTCGGAGCCACGAACGGCGTCACGGCGCGGTGTGGCACCGAGCAGGTGAAGGTCTGGCTGTCGCCGGAACTGCTGGACTTCACCCAGCCGGCGACGGTCACGGTCGACGGCCGCACGCTCCATCGCGGACCAATCGTCCCCGACCTCACGCTCCTGCTCGAGGACGTGCGGCTGAGAGGTGACCGGCAGCACCCGTTCTGGGCGGTCGTGGAATCCAAGCGACCATCCCGCCCCTGAGGCCCGGACGACACGACGCGAAGAGGACCACGCGACGTGGGGGCTCAGGCACGAGTCCCGTGCTCAGCGCTCGATCGCGGTCGTGTCGGGACTGCGGGCGACCTCGGGCTCCTGCGCCACCCTGGGCAGCGAGAGCCCGGTGACGAACCATCCCTCCGCGACCGACTCCATGCCGACCGCGGCGGTGCCGAAGTAGTGGCGGATCACCTCGAACTCGGGGAGCGTCGAGCCGTCGAGCCGCTGCTCGCGCACGCTCCCCGGCTTGCCGTCGCCGAGCAGGCCGTTGAGCAGCTGTCCGAACACGCTCTGGGACTTCGGCATCGATCCTCGGCGGAGCAGTTCGTAGGCGGGGAGGATCGTGTCGTCCTCGCGCCCGAACGACTTGAGCGCCGTGTGCGTCGGGAGCAGCCGGTCGATCTCCCGGACCGCCAGGGCGTAGTCGTCGGCCGACGCCAGTGCATCGACGCCACCGGGCGTCACGAGCACCCGCTCGAGCACGTCGCGATGCGAGGCGATGAAGAGATGGCCCTTGGCGACGGTGACCGAGGAGTGGGGCAGGAGCTTGTCCTCCTTTTCCCGGATGCGTTGCCGACGGCGACGGCCATCGTCATCGCGATCACCGCCGAGCTTCAGCCCGGGCGTCTCGACCTGCAGCTCCGGAATGGCGGCCGTCCGGTCGATGAGCTCCCAGACCGTGTGCCCCGCGATCTCCTTCCGCTCCATGTCCTTGTCGGCGTTCATGACCTTGGCGATCGTCGCCGCCACCCTGGCCTCGTCCACCGTCTCGATCGCGACCACGAGCCTCTCCGCATCCGGATCGGCGGGATCGGCGTGGTCGGTGATGAGCGACACCCGCGTCCCGAGCGCCGCGACGAGATCCTGCTCCACGTCGATCTGCGGCCCGTCCGGATCCTCCTTGAGGGACGCGATCACGTCGTCGAACACGCCGCGATCGCCCACGACATCGTCGACGAGCGTCTCCGCGGCGGCGAACGCCGCCTGGAAATCCCAATTGAGCGCCGACCACCCGGTCACGTCGCGCGGCACCCATTCCGGCGGCACCATGCGCTCGGCGTTGGGGAACTGCAGCATCCTGGCCGCGAGGTCGTACGACTCACCCGACAGCGGCTGCCGCCCCGGCAGCGGCGGCGCCCAGACCATCGTGGCATGCCGCACGGCATGGCCGCCGGCACCGAAGACGACGAGGCCGCCCAGGCCCTTGACCGCATCGAAACCCTGGCGGCCGAGGATCGTGACGTAGTCCGGGCCTTTCCGCTTCTCGAGCGGAGGATTGGCCTCACGGTAGACCGAGGCGAAGGGCAGGGGATCGACGAACCACCGGATCGGCGCCGCGTTGGCGGGCATGTCGCGTCCGCATCGTGCCATCACGCCCGCGAACGGCGCCGTGGCCGCCAGGCTGTCCTTGCGTCCGGTCGTGACGACGGAAAACGCCTGCCCGACCTGCTGTGCGTCGTCGCCGACGACGAGCGCCGAACCACCGTACGCGAAGGCGACCCGGCGTTCCCGGGCCGGCGTCTTCCGTCGCTCGTCGTCCGGCTCGGGGGGCAGCCGGTACACCGAGAGGCCTGCCGGTGCGCCGGCGATCGTCACGACGGTCGCCTTGCGCTCGAGCAGGCGGGCCGTGATGGTCTCGACCAGTTCCCGGGCCTCGGTTTCGTGCCCCGTGACGTCCACCACCAGCACGGTCGCCATCTGTCCCGGCTCGGGCTCGATCGCCGCCACGGCGACTTCTCCCCCCGGAATCCGCTCGAGGTCCTCGAGTGTCAGCCCGAGCTTCGCGAGCCGCTGCTTGCTGTTTTTGTTGATCTCGGCCCGGACATGGTCGACGAACGCCGCCATGGTGGGGTCGGCGAGAAGCTGGCCGTAGGGTGAGCGATCGAACCGCTGGCGGAGGCCGCGAACGTCGGGCACGCTCAGCCAGGCCCGCGTCGTGGCGGGAAAGATGGTCTCGCTGGCGGCGACACCCTCGGCGCGGGCCGGGCCGGCGGCCGCCAGGGAGGCGCAGGCCACGAGCCAGAAGGCGGCCACAGGATTCCGGAGGGCGGTACGAGTTCCTCGCACGGGTCAACTCCTCGGGTCAAAACGGATGCACGACGGACGCGGTGAAGGCTTCATGGGGTGCCACGAGGCCGGCGCGACGACCCATCGGCCGACGGCCCGGCCCTCGTGGGCCTGACCGAGGTTGCGGAGTCTCGCAGGAAGCACGGGTTTGCTCAACACCATTCCAGCCCTCGTTCCAGGGGGTTTCGGGCCCGATTGTCCCTCTCCAGCCCAGAAAACACGCGACCGCGGTGACGAGCGCGATGGCGAGGACGGTCTCGCGACCGGCGCCGAGACGCAGGGCCGCGGTCGTCACGACGGCGAGCGCGACGCCCCAGGCGAGCACCTCCGCGACGAGCCACAGCCGGTCGGTGGCCTCCTCACCTCCGACGACCCCGGCGGCCACGAGCGGGGGCCAGGCAAGGATGGCCGCGGTGGTGATCGGCACCCGCCACTGGGGCGCCGACCGGAGGCCGGGTCCTGCCACGGTCGCCAGCAGACGCGATCGGGCGATCGACCCGACCGCCCCCCACGCGAGGGTCGCACGCGGCGCGGCGAGTGCGACGAAGCAGCACGCCGCCAGCAGGCCGTACCAGCCCGAACGCTCCGGCGCGAGGAAGAGCCAGCCCGCCATGCCGAGGAGCGCCGCGATCATCGACGCCATGAGCAGGCCGCCGCCCAATCGTCCCGACCCCGCCGGCCATCCCAGCGCCTCGATCGTGTCCGCCGGCGTCCATGAGCCTGCATCCAACGCGTGCGCTGCCGGCGGGGCGGTCGCCAGCCACGACACGGCCGCGACCGTCACCGCGCCGAAGCCGGCGACGCCGGCCGCCGCGGCACCCGCCACGTGCAGCGGCGTGGCCACGGTCATGAACACAGCCGCTACCGTCGCGGCCGCGACGCACGCGGCCACCAGCACGACACCGGCCGACTCGGCCGCGTCCGCGCCGGCTCGGCGGAGCAGGATGCTGCTCGTCGCCGCGAGCGGGACGGCCGCCGCGAGCCAGACGCCGACGGACGAGCCGGTCAGACCGAGGGCGACGGCGGCGACGAACGGCCAGGTCGATCGGCAGATGGTCGTCGCCACCACGAGCGAGTGCACGTGGGGACCGCGAGCCGTCGCATACGGCACGTCGCCGATCGCGGCGATCGCCGCCGCAGCCCCGGCGACGACGGCGGCCGACGCCGCTGGAACCCCGCCCGGCGGCATGCGACCGGGCGTGTCCGGAACCGACAGCGCGACGCCAGCGCCGACCACGCAGACGAGTGCCAGCCACGACGCGGGTCGCCTCGCCACGACAGGCAGGCAGCGGACACCCACGCGCAGCACCCACACGGCGTCATGCCAGAGGCCCGACCCGCCACGCGCGGCGTCCGTCACGACATCACCCGCGCCGGGGACGCACGCGCCCCTGCACCCGCAGCGGCAGCCCGAGGATGCGGAGGAAGCCCTCGGCGTCGGTCTGATCGTATGAGCCGCCCCCCTCCATCGACGCGATCGCCGCGTCGTAGAGGCTCTGCGGACTCGTGCGGCCGCGCACGAGAATGTTGCCCTTGTAGAGGCCGAGTTCCACCCGACCCGTCACGGGACGCTGGGCCTCGCGAATGAAGGCTCCGAGCGCGTCCATTTTCGCGCAGTACCAGAAGCCGTAGTACACCATCTCCGCCACCTCCGGCGACAGCCGGTCTCGCAGGTGCACGAGATCGCGATCGAGCGTCATCTGCTCGACGAGCCGATGGGCCTCGTAGAGCACCGTCATGCCCGGCGCCTCGTACACGCCCCGACTCTTCATGCCGACCAGCCGGTTCTCGACGATGTCGGTCCGTCCCACGCCGTTGCGGCCGCCGATCTCGTTGAGCGCGAGGACGATCTCATGGGCCGCCATCCGCCGCCCGTTGACGGAGACCGGCACACCGGCTTCGAACTCGATCGTCACGGGCTCCACCGCGTCGGGTGCCGCCTGGGGCGATACCGTCATGCCGAAGTCGACGAGGCCGAAGCCGTCGGTCGTGAGCTCCTCGAGCAGCCCGGCCTCGTAGCTCGTGTGGAGGCAGTTCTCGTCGGAGCTGTAGGGCTTGCCCTTCGAGGCCTTGACCGGGATGTGTCTCGACTCGCAGAACGCGATGAGCTCCTGACGGCCGGGGAAACGTTCGCGGAACGCGGCGATCCGCCACGGCGCGAGCACGCGGATTCCGGGATCGAGCGCCTCCGCGGCGAGCTGGAAGCGGCACTGGTCGTTCCCCTTGCCGGTGGCGCCGTGGGCGAAGACCGAGGCGCCGGTGCGGTGCGCGACGTCGACGCACACCTTCGAAATCAGCGGGCGGGCGATGGACGTGCCCAGCAGGTAGGTGCCTTCGTAGCGTGCCTGCCACTGCATCACCGGGAAGGCGAAGTCTCGACAGAGATCCTCGCGCACGTCGACAAGCAGCGACTCGACCGCGCCGCAGTCCCGTGCCTTCCGCATGATCGCCTGCCGATCCTCGCACGGCTGGCCGAGATCGACGTAGACGGCCACGACGTCGTAGCCCTGCTCGATGAGCCAGCCGAGGATCACCGACGTGTCGAGGCCGCCCGAGTAGGCGAGGACGCAGGTCTCTTTCATGCAACCAGTGTCTCCGGGAAAAGGTGCCCGCCGCACGGACGGCACGCCGATGCTACCAGCCCGGCCCGCGAGCGTGCCTGTGGCGAAAAAGGTGACGGTCGGGCGGCGGACGCTCACACCTCGTGCACGAGCGCCATGTTGTGACCACCGGCGCCGAAGCCGGTCCCGGCGACGAGTAGGATCCGGTCCCCCCGCCGCAGCCGGCCGGCGGCGAGGCCCCACTCGCAGACGTGCTCCAGCAGGCCTCCGGTGTCGGCGGTCGCCACGACGGCCGCGAGCGGCGTGACGCCCCAGTAGAGGGCCATCTGCCGCAGGGTCGCCGGCTCGTCGCTCACGCCCACCGTCGGCACCGCCCCCCGCCGCTTCGAGCGCGCGATCGCAGTCACGCCGGTGCGGCTGGCCACGACCACGAGCTTCGCGTCGAGCTCCGCCGCGATGCGTCCCGCCCCGTCGACCACCGCCTGCGTGATCGGGTGCAGGCCGTCCACGAGAAACTCGGGCGCGGGGAGAAACTCGCCGGCGGACACGGCGGAGGCGCGACCGCGGCCGAGCAGCTCGCCGAGCACCTGGCGGCGATCGTGCAGGTACTGCTCCTCCGTGGCGCTCGCGATGCGACGCATCATCTCGACGACCAGCCGCGGGTGGTCGCCGATCGCCGTCTCGCCCGAGAGCATGCAGGCGTCGGCGCCGTCGAGGATCGCATTGGCCACGTCGGTGGTCTCCGCCCGGGTCGGGCGGCGGGCGTGCTGCATGCTGTCGAGCATCTGCGTCGCCACGATCACCGGCTTCTGGTAGCGCTGGCAGGTGCGGATCACCCGCTTCTGCACCATCGGCATGCTCGCGACATCCGTCTCCACACCGAGGTCGCCTCGCGCCACCATCACGGCATCCGCAGCCTCGACGATGGCCTCGAGTCCGTCGATCGCCTCCCGCTTCTCGATCTTCGCGACGACGCGGGCCTTCGAGCCCCGCGTGCGCAGCAGCTCCTTGAGCAGCTTCACCTCGACGGCACTGCGCACGAACGACAGGCTCACGAAGTCGGCGCCGGCCGCGGCGGCCCATTCCGCATGCTGCCAGTCGGTCGCACTCATCGCGGCGACCGACAGCTTAACGCCCGGCAGGTTGACCCCCTGGCGGCTGCGGACGACGCCCCCCTGCACGACCCGGCAGCGGACCTCGTTGGACGTCCGCGCCTCGACCACGAGGCTGATCGTCCCGTCGGCGAGCATGACCGGGTCGCCAACGGCGAGCTCGTCGACGAGCCTCGCGTAGGTGACGGTGAAGGCGCCGGCCTCCGCGCTCTCCTCGCCGCGGACGAAACGGAGGATCTCCCCCTCGACGCATTCGACGGCCCCGCCCGGCAGCTCGCCGAGCCGGATCTTCGGTCCGGCGAGATCGACGAGCACGCCGATGGCGCGGCCCGCGGCCGCCGACACCCGGTGCACGCGAGCGAGCGTCTCCGCGTGCTCCTCGAGGGAGCCGTGCGCCATGTTGAGGCGGAAGACGTCCACGCCCGCGTCGACGAGCCCGCGGAGCGACTCCTCGGTGCGGCAGGCGGGACCGACCGTGGCCACGATCTTCGTGCGGACGATCGCAGGGCCCGTGGACATCGGGGGGCTCCTGGGTGAGGCGGGGGCCAGACAGCGTACCGCGTGCATCCCGTCGCGGGCAAAAGCCAACGTGCCGCGGCGGGGATCACGGTGCGGCGACTCCGACTTGGTGGCCGAGCGGTCGCGCGCATACTGGGCACGCACAGCGGAGCGGACGTCGTGTGGCAGGACCGTCGGGTGATCGTCGCGGGAGGCACCACCGGATTCGGACTGGTGCTCGCGCGGCATCTCGCGCGCGCCGGGGCCCGCGTGCTCGTCGTCGGCCGGTCGGGCGAGGGGGTGCGTCGCGCGATCGAGGCCTGTGAACGCCACGGCGTCACGATCCGGGGGGTGCCCGCCGATCTCGGGCGCGCGGGGGAAGGGGGACGGGTCGTCGGCGAGTGCCTGCGGATGCTCGGGGGACTCGACGACCTGTTCTTCTGCGTGGGTCGCTCCGGTCGCGCCCGCATGCTGGCCACGGACGTGGGCAGGCTTCAGGCCTTTCTCGACGCGAATCTCCTCGCCGCCGTCGAGATCTCGCAGGCCGCCGCGGACGACCTCGCCGCCGCGCGGGGCCATCTCGTCTTCATCGGCAGCCTCGCCGGGAAGATCGTGATGCCCTTCATGGGGCCCTACTCGGTGGCGAAGGCGGCGCTGGCGGCCTACGCCGACGCCCTGCGACTGGAACTCGCCCCGCGCGGCGTGCACGTCCTGCTCGTCTCACCCGGCCCGAGTCGCCGAGCCGACGACGATCCCGCCGCCGCCGACGCGGTGAACCGGTACGCCGACGAGGCGGCGGCGGCCGGCCTGCCTCCCGAGGCGACCGCGCCGGGCGGCACCACGAGCCTCGCCCCGCTCGACCCGGACGCGCTCGCGCGGCGCGTGCTCACGGCCTGCCGGCGCGGCACGGCCGAACTCGTCGTGCCCCGCGCGCCCGGCCTGCTCGCCGGGCTCATCGAGTGGTTTCCCGACGCCGGGCGTCGACTGCTCGCGTGGAAGGTGCGTCGTCGCGGCTGAAGCGGCCGACCGTCACGCGGGCCGTGTCGGCTGGGCGGCCACCGCCTCGATCGCGCGACGCAGCGTTGCGAGCCGCGCGGGATCGACGAGCTTGCCACCGTTCGCGTCCGTGACGTGGAAGACGTCGACGACCTGGTCGAGGTAGGTGCCGATGCGCGCGGCCTGCACCGAAAGTCCGGCCTCGAAGATCGCCTTGGCGATCCGGAAGAGCAGGCCCGCCGAGTCGTGGGCGAACACCTCGAGGATCGTCGCCTGACGCGACGACTCGTTGTCGACCGTCACGCGGACGGGGTGAATGGCGGCCGGGGCGGTCTGGGGCGCGAACGGGTTCCAGCGCCGCGTGAAGTCGGGCGACCGGTCCGCCTTGATCGCCGCGCGGATCGCCGCCGCGATGTCGGCGAGCCGCTCGGCCGTCGGCTCCCCGGCGAAATCGGGATCGATCACCGTGAAGTGATCGAGCACGAGGCCGCCCTCGAGCGTGTGGATGCCGGCGGCGAGGATCTCCAGCCGCTCCCCCGACAGCGCCCCGGCGACCCGGTGAAACACCCCCGCAACGACGTCCTCGCGGGCCCCGACCGTGACCGCGACGGTGCCGGTCTCGGCCTGCCAGCGGGTGAGCGTGAAGACCCCCTCGGTCGGCAGCCGCACGAGGCGTCCGAGCTCCTCGACGATGCGGGCGGCCGGGGTTTCGTGGAGGTAGGAGGCGGGAAGGCTTTTCGCGAGCCTGACGACGGGATCGGCGGAGTCGCGCTCGGCGAGCAGGGCCGCAAGCGCGCCGCGTGTTCGCTCGGCCGACCGCGAGGGACCCTCGCCGTCGAGGTAGGCGAGGGTCCGCTCGTAGAGGCTGCCGAGGATGTCGGCCTTCCAACGCGTCCATGTCCCGGGCCCGACCGCCTCCATGTCGGCGGCCGTGAGCAGCGACAGCATCCGCAGCGTCTCGGGAGAGCCGACGTCGCAGGCGAAGCGCACGACGAGGCTTTCGTCCCCCGTATCGCGACGAAACGCCAGGTGCGCCATCGTCAAATGCTTGAGGACGAGACCCTCGATCAGCTCCGCCTCGTCGGCTCCCAGGCCGAGCCGTGCCGCCGTGTCACGCGCGATCACCGCACCGACCGCGCTGTGGTCTTGGGGAAATCCCTTCCCGAGGTCGTGGAACAGGAGCGCGAGCAGGAGCGGCCGGCGGCGTGTGAGCTCCCGCCACGTCCGTCCGAGCCACGCGTCGTCCCGGGCGAACGTCGTGGCCCGTTCGACGGCGAGGATGCAGTGCTCGTCCACCGTGTACTTGTGGTAGTTGTTGAACTGCAG
>CAIWZS010000357.1 GCA_903917235.1 uncultured Planctomycetaceae bacterium
CTCACCATGCGCTCGGCGAGGATGCCGTGCAGGTCGAGCGAGACCACGATCGGGATCCGCTCACCGAGAACCCGCCGCGCCTCCTCGAGCAGTCGTCCCTCCGGATCGGCCTCCACCACGCTCGCCATCGCCCCGTGCATGCAGAAGATCACTCCGTCGGCCGGCGGGGCCGACCCGAGCGCCGACACGAACTCCCGCTCAATACGCCCCCAGGCATCCGCGGCGAGCGGGCCGCCGGAGGTGATGAAGCAGGCGCCGTAGGTCGCCACCGGCTCGACACCGGGCGTCTTCTCGAGCACGCTGAGCACCCCGCCCACCTCGCTACCGATCGCGCGATGGTAGTCGAAGAGCGCCGTCCCGACCCGCACGTCGAAGTCGTCGTAGCCGCTGGGATGGGGATTGAACGTCGACACCTCCTGCTTGCACTCGGCGACAAGGATGCGCTTCACGGCGGGAGCCCTCCGGCACGAACGTGGTCGGCACGAAACAGGGTGAGCGTCGCGGCGATGAGGAGCGCTGCGGCGGCGAAGTAGACCCCGGCCGTGATCACGAGCAGGCCGTCGATGCCCAGCGACTGTTTCCACACGCCGCCGAAGAGCGCACCGAACCCCGACACGAGACCGCCTCCGAGGTTCAGCACGCCGACCGCCGAGGCCCGCAGATTGGCCGCCACCACCTCGAACGCCGCCGCGAAAATGTTGCCCATGAAGAGCCCGCTGGAAAGCCCGAAGGCTGCCGCGGCGACGCGGGTGGTTTCCAACGAGGTGACCATCGCCAGCGCCCAGAGCGATGGCGCACAGCCGACGAGCGATGCCACGAGCACCCACTGCCTCGCGGCGGCGGTGCGGCGGTAGAGCCGATCAGAAAGCAGCCCACCTCCGAGGAGCCCCACGGCGGCCATTGACTGCAGATAGACGGTGGCGTCCCAGGCGGCGTCGCGCTGAGACAACTGGAACTTGTCGTGGAGAAACGTCGGGAGCCAGCCATAGATCAGCCAGAGACCGAACACGAAGCACGGAAACGCCACGAGTAGCACGAGGAAGGACGGGATACCGAGCAGCGCCCACATCGGGGGCACGGGGTCGTCCCGTCGAACCGCTGCCTCGGGCGAAGGCTTGCCCGCGAGGCTCCTCCACCGCCCAAAGCCGAGCGCGAGCACGACGGCGTAGACCAATCCCGCACCCCCGAGCTGGAAGAACGCGCCCCGCCAGCGACCCATGTCGGCCATCCAGCCTCCGAACACGTTGCCGGCGATGGTGCCCACGATCTGCGCGGTGGTGAGGATCGCGATGGCCCGCGATCGCAGCCGGGGCGGGTGCGCGTCGGCGACAAGTGCCACCGCGGTGGGCATGAAGAGCGACTGGGCGACGCCGAGAACCGCACGGCAGCCGATCATGGCGGCCCCGCCACCGACGACACCGGTGGCGATCGTCACGAGGCTCCAGAACACCACGCTCGCCACCACCAGCCGCTGCTTCGACATCCGGTCGCCGACGAAGCCTGCGACCGGACAGCCGATCGCGTATGTCCAGAGGAACACCGCACCGATGAGGCCAAGCGACGCGTCGTCCATGCCGAGGTCGCGCTGGAGCGACGGATACATCGCGAAGACAGCCTGGCGAGCGGCGTAGTTGAGGACGTACGCACCCCACATGCACGCGAGCACGAGAGTTGCAGCACGACGGTCCACTGCGGCACGCGGCCCATCGGCTGTGGATGGCTCGCTCACGCCTCGAGCACCCCGGCGGCACTCACTTCCTGTGCGATCACGGCCACGCAATCACCCTGGGTGGTCAGGCACGGGGCTCGCATGGTGATCAGGTAACCGTCCGTGGCGGCCGCGATCCGCTCCGGCGCGCGGTCTGGCCGCTCGAGGTGGTGGATCCAGCCGATGGTGTCACCACGCGTCACCCGGGCGCCCAGATCGACAGCCATCTCGAGGATGCCCGACTCCGGCGCGAGCAGATAGTCGTCGCGATCGAGGGCCTGCGTGAGGATCGTGGGCGGAAGGCCGAGGGATGCGCGTGTCTCCGCGGTTCCCACGAGCACACGGGAGTGCACCAGCACGTTGCGCAAGCCGCGCTGCGTGATCCGATGGACGCGGGCCGGAATCGCCTCTCCTCCCCCCAACTCGGTCGTGACCACGACCTTCCCCTGGTTCTCCGCCTCGACCGGCAGGAGCCCGGTGCCTGCGATGTCGGCGTACAGAAACGAGAAGTCGGTGTTCCAGGCGAGCATCGCCGCGAGCATCCGCCGCCTCTGCTCGCGGTCGGCCACGAGGTGCATGTGCGAGCACGGCACGAATTCCATGCTGCGGCCTCCCGAATGGATGTCGATCACGACATCGGCCGCGGGAAAGAGCACGGTGGAAAGATAGTGCGCGATCTGACTGGTCACGGCCCCCTCGGGCAGGCCGGGGAACGCACGATTGAGGTTCATGCCATCGAGCGGAGAGAGCCGGGTGGCCGCCTTCGCGGCGGGCATGTTGAGCGCCGGCACGATGATCAGCCGTCCGGTGACCTCCTCCGGTCCGACCTCGCGGGCCAGCCGCATGAGCGCCACCTGGCCCTGGTATTCGTCACCATGGTTGCCGCCGAGGCAGAGCACCGTCGGCCCGGGGCCACGCGCGATGACCGTGATCGGCACCATCACGTTGGCCCACCCACCGAGATTGTGTGAGTAGGGCACCTGCAGAAAGCCCTGACGCTTGCCGTCGCCATGCAGGTCGACTGATGTGTGAATCATCGTGCGTCAGCATCACCCCCGAAAAAGACTCGCACGCGCCGCAACGCGCAACCCGCGCGGGGACACCGCATGCCCCCCGATGCACCTCTCCCGCGGGCGTGATGATAGCGTGCGCACGCCCGGCTCCACCGAAAGTCGTGCCGATGTGGGAGGGCTATTGACCGGGCCATCTTGCAGCGGCGCCGTCGACCGTCCCGGCCTTCGGCCGACCGATCCTCCACGAACCGAAGCCGGAACCGCCGGGGTGATGCATGCTGAGAAATGCGCTCCCGTCCGAAATTTTCCCTTTTGGACGTATCATGAAGGCATGGTGATTCAACCGTCTGATCAGCCGTCTTTTCCACGACTGCGGCCCAGTGCCAGCCATGATGCGTCGCGGCAGGCCGAGATCGATCGCGTCCGTCGCATGACGGTCGAGGAAAGAGTCAGGGCGGCATTGGGTTTGGCGCGACGATTCGCAGCGCTCCAGCCGGCCCCCGCAAGGCGTGACCAATGACCGATCCCGATGAGGTGATTCGGGCCGCCGAAGAGGTCAGCGGTATTCTCGAGTCGCGAGGAGTAGGGACGGTGGTGATCGGGGCCGTCGCGCTGGCAGCGCACGGCTATGTGCGATTGACCGAGGATCTCGACCTCGGCGTGAACACCGATCTGGGTACGCTGAAGCAGGTCGCTGACGCGCTGCGAAAGGCGGGCTTCGAGGTCGAGCTTCGAGAGCCGGACGACCAGGATCCGCTCGGTGGCGTGGTCGATGTCCGAGGCCCCTTTGGTCTCGTCCAGATCGTGAACTACGGCGGCCGCTTTCCCGCAGTGATCGACAGCGGCATAGCAACTGCCGATACCGTGATTCGCCCGGCCAGCCGCCTGCGGATCGTACCGCTCCCGCACCTCGTCGCTCTCAAGCTGTATGCGGGAGGAACAAAGTCCCGAGCCGACATCGTGGAACTCCTGTCCCGTAACCCTGATGCCGATGTGGCCGCCATTCGAGACCTCTGCCGGAGTTGGCGACTGCGCGGCCTCGATCCGCTCATCGAAGAGGCGATGGGCAAACCGTAAAGCGTTGGCCGTAGTGGTGCAGGGAATCCCCGGGTCGACGTGAGGCCGGGCATGGCCCACAACCCGGGTGGTACCAAGCAAGGGGCGGCCCTGCTCGCCAGGCCATGATCTCCCGGATCGACCGCGTTGTGGGCAAACACTTCCGGTCAACCGAAGCCTCCGCACTTGCAGCTCACGAATCGTGCGTCAGCAGGAAGCCCGTTGTGAAAGTGCCTTGGGCCCGGCTATGCCTCGATGCCGTGACGCTCGGCCGCTCGCGGCACTCCCGCGCAGATCTCTCCGCGCGGGAGTGCGGGGCGGGACGCGAGACGCCTAGCGGCTGCTGCGGAGCACGGACACCGGCATGGCCGAGGTCTGCCGTGCCGTACGGGCTTCGACGACTCGCGTCGCCGGGGCCGGCGTGATCGCCGCCGTGCAGCAACGCGGCACCACCACCTCCTCGACGACCACGACGGTGCTCCAGCTGCTCGTGCAGCAGGTCGTCGTGGGGCACGGTGCGACCTCGACGATCGTATCGCAGCACGGATCACAGCAGCTCGTGGTGTACACCGGCTCACAGCACCGCCGGCGGCGGCAGGCCGCCTCGGCGTCGAACGCCGCCGCCGAGGTGACGGCACAGACGAGGACCGCCACGATCGAACCGACCTTCTTCGTGAACATCTCTCACTCTCCACTGGAAACATCCTGGTCGTCGCAGCCACGCCACCATAGCGCGGCCGGGTCCTTGCGAGCCGCCGGGCGGCCCGATACCGAAAGAACTGGCAGCCGGCTCACTTCACCTGGACGGGCACCTTGCGCACGGTGCTCGTGGCGGTCTTCGTGAGTTCCACGGTGAGCACGCCGTTGGCGAAGCTGGCTGTCACGGTCGCGGGATCGACCGGATCGGGCAGCGGGATTGCACGGCTGAAGGCGCCGTACTGGCTCTCGCAAAGCTTCCAGCCGTTCCCGCTCTTGCTCTCCGCGTGCTTCTTCTCGCCCGAGATGACGAGTCGATCCTCGGTGACGTTGACCTCGACCTGCTTGGGGTCGATGCCTGGCAACTCCGCCCGGACATGGATGTGCTGGGGCTCGTCCGCGAGGTCGATCGCAGGCATCCACTGGCCCGGCTCGGTCGCCTCGAACAGGGCGGGCATCGACAGCGGCCGGCTGAAGAGGCCGTCGAACAGCCGGTTCATATCGGAGCGAAAATCGGTCAGCGACGAGAAGCCGGCCGGCTCGATGCCGGACGGCCGGCGCGTACGGAAGGGGATCAGGGACATGATGCAATCTCCTCGGGATAGGCCAACAGCTACGGACCACACGGCGCGGTCCGCGGAGACGCGTCCAAGCCGGGAACCATTCGCAGCCAATGCCTTCAAAGGCAAGCCGAAGGGCAAGCGACACACCCGCGCGAGTGTCCGCGGCGACACGAGCGTGATGACTCACGGCCGCTTGCCGTCGGCCAAGAATCGTCGTACCGTGCCACGGTGACCGCAGGGCCGTCGCGGCGCGTCAAGGCTCCAGGAGCTCCTGGAGCGGAGCGATCCAACGTGTCGGTTCGACACCTTGCTGGAGACCGCCGCTCGACATCACGTCGCGCGGTGCAGGC